>JBDQGY010000026.1:0-26021 GCA_040265175.1 Nannocystaceae bacterium | reverse complement strand
ACGTAGCGCGCTTCAAAGTCGAGGAATCCATCCTCCCAGCGTTGATGCCGAAGTAGGAGAAGACCGCGGTTGAAGCGGATGTCGTGGGCGTCCGCTGTGGTGTTGAGGAGCGCGGTGAGCCGTCGCTCGGCGGTCTCTTGCCGACCCGCGCGCTCGTGAAGTGAGGCCAACTCCATCGTCGCGCCTACGTGCGCGGAGTCTAGGCCCAGGGTGCGCTCAAGCGCGCGTCTCGCCTCGTCCTCCGTTCCCACTTTGATCTCAATCTTCGCGTGGTTGAAGTGAAAGTCGGCGCGCGTTGGCTTCCGCCGTGTCACGCGGCGGATTATCTCCAGCGCATCGTCTGCGCGTGCAGGGTGGTCTGCGCAGGCGATGGCGAAGTTGGAGAGAAACTCGAGGTGCTCGGAGGGCCCTGCGCAGGCGATCTCATGGTGCGCTACGGAGGCGTCGATATCGCCGTCGTCGCGCGCGAGGTGCCCCCAAAAATCGTGAAGCGCAGCGCATCGTTCGGGCGAGTGGGGCACGCGCGCCTCAAGCAATTCGAGGGCGCGCTGCACCGAGTGAATCGCGTCTGCCGGTCGTCCTAACGAGCGCAGGTAGAGCGCCATGTGCTCATGAAAGTCGGGCACGTCCTCCCGAAGGCGGAGGGCTCTGCGTGTGTGGGAACGTGCCATCCGAGGGTCGCCACGAAGATGCGCGATGAGTCCCCGCAGGTCCCAGCCGAAGGCGTCGTCATCGGACGCCGCCAGCAGCGTGTCAACCATGGACTCCGCGAGTTCCAGTGATCCAGACGAGACCAACGCGCGAATCTTGTCTAGGATCGGAGCGGACGCTTCGTGATTGTCAGAGGAGTTCATCCCGGGTCGTTCAGCGATCACCCACGCAGCGAGTGGGACGACCGACGGTTAACGATACTGCAGGTGAATCGCTCGTGGGACGCGAAGCTTCATACATCTTCCAACCGACGCCTGGGCCGACTATGACAGGAATGGCGCCGGATGAGGGGCGGCGACATTTCACGCCGATCAATGGACTTTGGCGTCGGGGACATGGAGGCCGCCGACGAATCGCCCGGTCTTCGGGCCCTCCGGCGCCGCCTCGTGCCGAATGTCTCGCAACCAGGTCCAGCGAAAGATGCCCTTGTCATGCCCGTCGGAGAACTTGAGCCCAACGGCGTAGGCGCCCACCTCCCACATCTCGTCGATGGAGACAGCGTCCGAGGGGGGCTGATACCTGACGATATTCGAGTGGCCTTGACACTCCGCGCACGGACACCACCCGCGAAGGTACGACGCCGTATATTCCGAGCGAGACGAGTCTTCCCACGTGATCACCAGCGAGCGTGTGTTCGTGTGGTGGACGATGTCGATGGGCAGCACCCCAGGGATATAGCAAGTCCGCCGGCGCCGTGGGAACCCGCCATGTGGGATTGGGGGGAGTCGGGAGGCGCGAGGTCGAACTTGCGCAGGACCACAGTCACGCCTCGGCGCGTAAATTTGGCGGCTTCCGCGGCGTCCATTGACAACGACGGCGTCTGGGAACGACCATCCGCCTGCTGGGTGAGCCCCAGGAGACACGAGATGACCGATACGCCGACCATTGTGTACACGAAGACCGACGAGGCTCCCGCCCTCGCGACCTACTCCTTCTTGCCGATCGCGACGGCGTTCGCGAAGACGGCGGGGGTGGCGCTCGAACTCCGAGATATCTCCTTGGCGGGACGAATCCTTGCGCAGTTCAACGATCGCCTCGCACCAGAGCACCGGGTCTCCGATGCGTTGGCAGAGCTCGGTGAGATGACCCAATCTCCCGAAGCCAACATCATCAAGCTGCCAAATATCTCTGCATCCGTCCCCCAGCTTGAGGCCGCCATCCGCGAGCTGCAAGCGAAGGGGTTCGCGATTCCCGACTATCCCGTGGCTCCCTCCACCGACGAGGAGCGTGAGATCGCGGCCCGCTACCAGCGGGTGAAAGGCAGCGCTGTGAACCCCGTCCTCCGCGAGGGGAACTCGGATCGGCGCGCCCCGAAAGCTGTGAAGGAATACGCCCGCAGCAACCCGCACTCCATGGGGGCGTGGGAATCCACTTCAGCCTCCCACGTCGCGACGATGGAGGGGGGCGACTTTCGCTCCAACGAGCGCTCCGTGACGATGAACGAGGCGACCGTCGCTCGCATCGAGCACGTGGCCGCCGATGGTGAGGTGACCACCCTCAAAGAGGGCATTGCCCTTGAGGCGGGCGAGATCGTGGACGCGACCACCATGCAGCTCGTAGCGCTGAGGTCGTTTTTGACCGAGCAAGTTCAAGACGCCCGCGACAAGGGGGTGCTGTTCTCGTTGCATATGAAGGCCACGATGATGAAGGTCTCCGATCCGATCATTTTTGGACACGGCGTCCGGGTCTTTTTCAAAGACGTGTTCGAGCGCTTTGGGGATGTCTTCGACCGAATTGGAGTCAACGTAAACAACGGCCTCGGCGACCTGTTGTCGAAGGTAGAGGGGCTCCCGGCATCGGAGCGTGATCCTATCCTCAAAGCGATCGACGATGTCTACGCGTCGGGGCCCTCCCTCGCGATGGTGGACTCCGATCGAGGAATCACCAATCTGCACGTACCCAGCGACGTCATTATCGACGCGTCAATGCCTGCGATGATCCGCACCTCGGGTCGCATGTGGAACGCCCAGGGGCAGGCGGAGGACGCGAAGGCGGTGATCCCGGATAGCAGCTACGCAGGGGTCTACCGGGAGGTGATCGAGTTTTGTAAGCGCAACGGCGCCTTCGATCCCACGACCATGGGGAGCGTCCCCAACGTGGGGCTGATGGCGAAGAAGGCGGAGGAATACGGCTCCCACGATAAAACATTCGAAATCGATCGCGCCGGCACGGTTCGCGTGGTGCTCGAGTCTGGAGAGGCAGTGCTCTCCCATGATGTCGCAGCTGGGGATATCTGGCGTATGTGTCAGGTGAAGGACGCGCCCGTTCGCGACTGGGTCCAGCTGGCCGTCCGCCGCGCGCGAGCGACTGGGGCCGCGACAGTGTTTTGGCTGGACGACGCGCGTGCTCACGACGCGGAGCTCATTACGAAGGTCCGTCGCTACTTGACGGAGACGGACACGGACGGTCTCGAAATCTCAATTCGTTCGCCGATCGAAGCGACGAAGTTCACGCTCGATCGTATCAAAGAGGGGCTCGACACCATCTCCGTGACCGGCAATGTTCTCCGGGACTACCTGACGGACCTTTTCCCCATTCTGGAGGTCGGCACCAGCGCAAAGATGCTGTCGATTGTGCCGCTCATGCGGGGTGGCGGCTTGTTTGAGACCGGCGCGGGCGGCTCGGCGCCCAAGCATGTCCAGCAATTTGAAAAGGAGGGACACCTCCGCTGGGATTCGCTGGGTGAGTTCCTCGCGTTGGCGGTATCTCTTGAGCACCTCGCGGAGACCCACGATCTTCCGAAGGCGCGGCTGTTGGGGAAGACGCTCGATATCGGGACCACCGAATATCTCATGCAGAACAAGTCACCCTCGCGCAAGGTGGGGGAACTCGACAATCGGGGCAGTCACTTTTATTTGGCCATGTACTGGTCTCGAGCGCTGGCGAGTCAATCCGAGGACGCAGAGCTCGCAGCGCGGTTCAAGGCGCTGGCCGACGCGCTGACGAACGCAGAGGCGACGATCGTTGCGGAACTCAACGGCGCCCAAGGAGACCCAGAATCCCTGGGTGGATACTACGCACCTGACGATGCAAAGGCGGCGTCGGCGATGCGGCCGAGTGCGACCTTGAACGAGATCATCGACGGATTCTAGGGCCGGAGATGCCGCGGTCGAGGTCTAGCTCGACTTGGTCGCCACAAGTTCAAGCGTGATAGGGACTTCGGTCTTGATGAGATTGTCCGCCGCACCTTTGTAGGCGACCCCGAAGTCCATTCGCTTGAGATCAAAAGTCGCCGATCCGCGCCAGCCACCGTCAATGGGAGTGACACGGATCAGAAACGACTGCGGCTTGGTGACCCCACGGATGGTGATGTCACCGGTCACATTATGGGTCTGATCTCCAGTAGGTGCGGCGGTGATCTTGGTGCTCTTAAAGGTCGCCGTGGGGAATTTCTCCACAAAAAAGAAGTCCTCGCTGCGCAGATGACCGAGCAGTTTTGGGTGCTCTACAAAGATTGAGGTGGTGTCCACGTCGACCACGATGGAGGAGGGTCCATTTTCGGTCATCTCGATGGTGCCGCTCATCTTCTTGAAGTCTCCGGCGTGTGAAGAGAGGACGTTCGCGCCGATAAACGAGATCGAGCTTTGGCTCGCATCGATCGTCAAGCCTCCAAGGATCGGGGTCGCTGCCTCGGGCACGGGTGCCGCTTTCGTCGCAGCGATCGGCGATACTTCGGCCGGCTCGCTCTTCGTGGTGGCCGCGTCGTTGCAGGCGAGGAGTGGCAGGGTACCGAGGGTGAGGGAGAGGGTGCGGAACAGCATTCTGCGGAGTCTAGCGGGCTTTCGGCGGTGCCGAAGCCGCACTTCGGAATGGCCGGCTACCGGCGCGCGAGATCGCCATTGAAATCGAGACGAGACGTTCGCGCGCTCCCCGCAGGACTGCCCTGCGGCCGTCAAATCGTGCGTATTACGCGAGGCGACCGAAATCGACGTCACAGCGGCGTCTCGAAACATCGGCGAAGATTCGCACGCGCTATTTTGGGGCTGCTTGAAGTCTCAAGGCGCGGGCGACAGGTGCGATGGTTAAGAAATCCTGCGAGAGCCAGAGGCACATTGAGCGCACACAAACCTCAACGACGATCGGCGCCAGCGAGCGCGACCGCTTTTGATATTGAAGAAGAAGTGCTGACGAAGTCGGACGTTCAAGAGCGGGACATCGTCGTGCATGTGAAGGCGCAGATTCGCTCTGCCACCCAGCACAACGCGCCGATGTTGCCGGAGTCGGCCCAGCGGGCCCTGACGGTTGCGGGGGACCCTGAGGTCTCGATTCGGGCCCTCGTCGAGATTGTTGAGCCCGATCCGGTCACCACGGCGCGGGTGCTCGCCATCTCCAACGGACCCCTGTACGCGCCAGCCAAGCGAATCGCGAGCTTGAAGTCTGCGATCATGCTCCTCGGTGTTGGGCTCGTCCGCGATGTGCTCTACCAAAGCGTCGCCGAAGCCCACATCTTCCGAGGAGCCTCGGCGAAGATGCTCGCGCGCCAACGCCTTCACGGCGTGGCGGTGGGCTATCTTATGCGCGACCTCAGCGGTCACCTGGGGTTGAACCGTGACTTCGCGTTTCTCGCGGGGCTGTTGCATGATGTCGGCACGATCGTGCTCCAGCAGATGCTCGACACGAGCCCCCCGGTGACCTACGACCCGAGCCAATACGACGTGGTGATGGAATCGTTGCATTCCGAGGTCGGCCATTTTGTGGCGCAGCGTTGGGAGCTCCCGCCGGCGGTGGCAGAGGTCGCGAATCGGCATCACGACTACCAAGGTGCGGGGCGTGACGGGTATTCACAGCTAGGTCACGTGGCGGCGGCCGCCGAGCGACTCGCGGAGCACGTCGGCCTCTCCGAAGATGGCACGTGTCGTCCGCTCACGCCCGACGACATGTCCATGTTCTATCAGCTTGGGCTGAACGAGGTGGCCATCGATCTCGCGATTCACGAGGCCGAGAAGGTCCAAGAGCACGTGCGCGCGCTAGGTTGACGCGCACGGACACATGTCTCGCTCGCCGGCCCGTACCGTCGTCGCGGCGCTCGTTTTCTCGTCAGGGACTCTCAAGTTTACATGGGTCTTCTAAATCGACGCGGTCCCCGGGGTAGGAAAGGAGGGACGCTGGAATCGGCGCGGGTGGGTCCGCGAGTCCAAAAGACGCGAGCAACTGTACGCTCGCTTGGCCGTAGCTGTCTCGATACTCCACACGAAGATGGTGTCGGCCACTCGAGAGTTGGAGCTCCTTGCCCTTTACGCTCTTTGTGACGCCTTTGCGCCGCTTCGACTTGGCGGGCTTCCAGTTGTTGATGACCATCGTGCCGTCGAGAAATAGACGAGCGCCGTCGTCGGCGATGAGCTGGAACGCGACATCTTGATCCTCATCGAGGGTGATGCAGGTGTCCCAGCGGATGGAAATTTTATCATTGGGAATTTCCGGCGCGGGAGACTTGTTCCTCCAGTTGAAGTCGATGTCGCGGTCGCGGATGATGTCTGGCTTACCCTTGAAATTTGGCTGGGAGTGGTAGGCACCTCTCCACATGCCCTCCCCGACAATATGTGGGCTGAGGACGTCATAGGCGCCGTAGGAGAAGCCAAAAATTGCAATCACGAACCCGATACGCCTGGTGACCCCGCCTCGCGTGGCGCGGCGACGGGCCGCGGGTTTGGGTGTGCCCTCCCGTACGTGTCCCTCGAGGGCGTGTTGGCAGGCACGGAGGTGAGGCTGAAGATGCCGGAGGACCCATTGCTCCTCCTCCTCGCTGCCGCGATAACGCTCGTCCCCGCGAAGGAACGCGCCGGCGCGCTCCGACGGGGTTGATGTCGGTGAAGGAGACGCGGGTGCAGGATCAACGGCGCGGAGGTGGGCGCTGACGGCCTCCGCGATGGTGGTGGTGTCGTCGTTTTCGCCGGCGCGCGATGCCTCCGACAAAACCTCACCCCAAAAACCCAACAATATCGAACGGACCACGCTCGGAGCAGGGTGGTGGTACCGGAGCAGGAGTCGGAGGGATTGCAGGTGTTCAGCGGCCGCACATGTGGTGGAGATGGAGTTCATTGGATGGGTGTTTGGACGGTCGATTGCGGGAGGCGGTCGCGTTTCCTCAGCGGTCTCTTTCGGAGATCGTTGGCATGGTCGGTGTGGGTTGTCCCGTGCCGACCGGTGGCTTAGCTCGGCGGGAGAGATTACGGTCGGGTGTTGTCGGGGACGATGTGGGTGCGTTCTCTACTCGTTTCACTTGTACCGGAGGGCGTGACGCGATGTCGGGGAGCGTTGCCGACTTCGGCTTCGACTTCGTTTTTGGCGCCTTTTTTGTCTTCCGCTTGTTGTTTTTTTTGCTGTTCACTCGAAGGTCACGGATGACGGTGATGGTCGCGTCGTCCCGCCGAACCCGGCCGTACAATGGTTTTCGCTTGTACCGCTTGTGACACTTGTTTCGGGTGTAGCCGAGGAAGAAATCGGGTTTAGGATCGCGGGAGCGTTGCGGACGAGATACGACGAAATTCTGGGGGACATACTCGGCGACAGCGGACGCGAGCCAACATCCGCGAACGATGATGGGGTTGTTGAGGTAGTACGTGCGCTCCTTTCGCCAAAGCCGTCTCTGGAGCAGCCGGCTCGCGTCGTTGTAAGACGCCGCATAGTAGTCGAGATCGTAGTTCTCGTAGGCGGCCTCGATTCCTCCACTGGCCGCGTTGAAGTAGGTCGACTGGTGGGGATGGAGTCGCGCGATCCAGTAGGTGTGCCAAGCGCCGATGGCCACCAACAGCGCCGAGAGGGCGCTCGTGGTGATAATTCGGAGCGCGCGAGTTCTCAGCGATCGCGCAGCAGCCAGGATCGTCGAGGTGGCCATTCCGGTGATGACTGCCATCACCGGGAGTAAAAATAAGAAGTGGCGGAGTCCGTCGTAGAGGTGAGACCCCTTCGCGATCGCGTAGATCGGGGGAAAGAGGCAGCTGGTCCAGATCAGCGCGAAACTGAGGGAGTGAATATTCGTCTGGGCGTGCATCCGACGCATTCGAATGAGTCGCACGAGGATGATCACGGCGCCGACACCACACAGCGTCATGATAAATTCCGGGGTTTTCAATCCAAAGTAATGGAGGAGGTACTCCGGCGTGTCATCGGATATTTTGATCGTCCTCCCGGCGAAGGGCATCCGTCGATCGTGATGCGCGAAGTAGGTCATCCGTTGGACAACGACAAATGGTCGTCGGATAGGATCCATCAGCGCCCAGGGCCAGGCGGCGATCATGGTGACCCATGCGGTTACCATGACGGTGAAGAAGTCTGTCACGAGGCCCTGAAAGTTGGCGACGTGTGATCGCGCGGAGGGGGCAGCGAGGGAGCGCACCAGGAGGGCCGCGGCCAGCGCCGCGAAGCAGTATCCCAGGGCGAGGAGCCCTGCGATTCGCACACACATGGCGAGACCAATCAGTCCACCGAGCCAGACCAGCCGCGGCTTGGATGTCCGCGGGTAGTCACTCGCGACCCGTATAATTCCGTAGACAGCCCAGATATATCCCGCCGCGAAGGGCAGGTCTTTAGGGTTGTTAAAACTGTGTCCGATGAAAACTGGGTGTAAGAGGAGCGTGCACAGCGAAAAAAATCCTGCGGCGGGACCTCCCATGAAACGACCGAGGCGCCACACCCCCGCGTAGGCAAACACTGCCACGAAGAACACCGCGAGGTGCCACGCGTGGTAGGTCTTCCACGGACCATAATCCATCATCAATGTGCCGAGGAGATCGAAGGCACCTCCGTACAAAAAATTGCTGCGATAGGTGAGAGCGAAGTCATTCACACCGCCGGACTCGAAGTAGTCGAAGATCGCCTGGCCGTAGGTGATGTGGAAGTTCTCGTCCCAGGTGGCCCCAACATCGGTGATCACGCGCAGCCCCACCGCCCAAAACAAAACGAGGGCGGATACGCTCGCGACATCCCACCAACCGCCGAACGGGCTGTTGTCGAACTGTGGGCGCTGAGGCGCACGGGGCGTGGAACTGTCTCGGCGTATCATCGGCGAACGGCCTAGACGCCGTGTGGACCACACTACAGAGCCCATCGCCGTTCGTCCAAGTCTTTTGGGTTCTGGCAGTGCTCATCACGCGCATTCACGCGCATTTTCCAAGGCGAACCGAACGCCCGTCGACGGCCTATGGTTTGGAGGTGCCGCCCTTGGACCGCCGCCGCCTGTTCCCCTGTTCCTTGGATTTCTTCGCGCGCTCACCGGTCGAGGCTTTTTCCTCAGTCTCGCGTGGCGGGAGACCTGTGTGCTGGGTGAATGCAACTCCTCGCCGCGGTCTGCGAGGACCGCGCGAGGGACCGCCGCGGTCACGACGAGGTTGCTGTCGTTCGCCGGGGCTCGAATGAGGGACAAGCTGATGTGGTCGGTTGCCAATGAGGTCTCCACGTCCCATGGCGCGCAGGGCCTTTCGGATCAGCGGCCAGTTGTGTGGGTCATGATACCGCAAGAGCGCCTTGTGGAGCCGTCGCGTCTGACCTGCCTTCGGGACCGCGACCTCGAGGCTTTCGTCCCCCCGTCGAAGTCGGCGAAGCGGGTTGAGCTGCGTGTGATACATCGCGGTCGCGGTCGCCATGGGGGACGGCAAAAACGCCTGGACTTGATCGGGCTTGAAGCGGTTCTTCTTCAGCCACAACGCCAATTCCACCATATCCTCATCTGTCGTGCCTGGGTGGGCGGCGATAAAGTAGGGGATCAGGTATTGTTTTTTGCCCGCGGCCTCGCTGTAGCGGTCGAACAACTCCTTGAATCGGTCGTAGGTGCCGACCCCGGGCTTCATCATCTTATCGAGGGGGCCCTTTGAAATATGCTCCGGTGCGATCTTGAGGTATCCACCCACGTGGTGGGTGGCGAGCTCCTTGACGTACTCTGGCGTCTCGACGGCGAGGTCATATCGAACTCCAGAAGCGATCATGACACGCTTCACGCCAGGGACCGCGCGAGCGCGCCGGTACAGTTGTACGAGAGGCTTTTGATCGGTGTTGAGGTTCTCGCAGATACCAGGGAAGACGCAGGAGGGGCGCCGGCACTTGGACTCAATGTCTGGCGACTTGCAGGACAAGCGCCACATATTGGCGGTAGGACCGCCGAGGTCCGAGATGGTGCCCGTAAACCCTGGCACCGTATCGCGCACCTGCTCGATTTCTCGGATCACGGAGTCGGGTGATCGACTCTGGATGATTCGACCCTCGTGCTCGGTGATAGAACAAAACGAGCACCCGCCGAAGCACCCGCGGTTGATCATGATGGAGGTCTTGATCATCTCATACGCGGGAATTTTTGCGTCCCCGTACTTGGGATGTGGGCGGCGCTGGAACGGTAGCTCATAGACCGCATCCATCTCTGGTGTGCTCAGCGGGAACGGTGGCGGGTTGATCCATGCGTGGCGGTCGCCGTGGTACTGGATCAGGGCCCTCGCGTTGTGAGGGTTTGACTCGCGATGAACGACGCGCGAGGCGTGGGCGTAGAGCACCGGATCGTTGGCGACCTGTGCGTGGCTCGGCAGTCGCAAGGCAGTGCGTGCTCGCGGATGGGCGGTCGGTCGCAGTGTGACGAGGGGCGGGGCGGGAGAGGCCGTCGCGCACGCCGGCTCGACAGCCTTCGATTCCATGGCGTAGGGGTCGACCCGCGGAGTGAGGGGGCCCGGGGTGTCGACGGTGCTTGAGTCCTGCTCTCGCCACCCTTCGGGGAGCCCGTGTCGGAGGTAGGCGGTGCCGCGAATCTCGGTTATCTCTCGGATAGACTCGCCCATTTGCAGCCGCTCTGCGAGCTCACAAATGGCGCGCTCGGCGTTGCCGTACAGCAGCATGTCTGCCTTACTGTCGATGAGCACAGACTTCCGGACCTTGTCGGACCAGTAATCATAATGGGCGACCCGCCGAAGGCTGGCCTCAATGCCGCCAATCACGACGGGGACGCCGGAGAAAGCTTCACGGCAGCGATGGGCGTAGACCGCGACGGCGCGATCGGGTCGCTTGCCCGCGGCGCCGTCCGGGGTGTAAGCGTCATCACTGCGAATTTTTCGATCGCTGGTGTAGTGGTTGACAAGGGAATCCATATTCCCCGCCGTGACCCCCCACATTACCTGAGGGCGACCGAGCTCTCGAAAGTCATCGACGCGGGTCCAATCAGGTTGAGAGATGATCCCGACGCGAAATCCGTGAGCCTCTAAGAGACGACCGATGAGGGCCGCGCCGAAGCTGACGTGGTCGATGTACGCGTCTCCATTGATGAGCACAATGTCGCAGGCATCCCACCCCAGCGCGCGCATCTCCGCACGCGATGTGGGCAAGAACGGAGCGGGGGCTTTGCTCGCCACTGGGCGCTCTCGAACGCCAAAATACGGCGCTGGAGGGGGCGTTGTGGATTCCGTGGAAGACACGGCGTCATCCTACCTCACGCAGACGCGCTTGTCGGGGATGAGGTGCCGTTCCGAAGCGGGTTTATTTGCTCTCGATGGTGGCCAAACCGGTGTCCACGTAGCGGCTGTTCGCGATGTCACCGTCGAGATAGGGGTCGTAACCCTGCTGGCCGCGAAGATGGCGACCAAAAAAAGCGACCAGGTAGGACCTCGCGATTCCCGTGACCACCTCATTGCTCACGGTTGGGGCGTTGCAAAACGAGCAGGGGAGGCCGCAGGTGTCAGGACTCTCGATGAACGACATATGGTTGGCGCCGAGCACGTCCACGATGATCGCGGGGGAATTGGCGGCGCCGTAGAACGTCTCGAAATTGTCGGCCGCGGGCGCGCAGGCCTGAAGGCTGCCCGATGAATCGATGGTCTCACCGATGAACCCGAGCGGTTTGTTCACCGGGAGGAGGTTGGTGACGTCGGGGCAGTCCGCGGGGCTGCAGTTCATGGAGCTGTCCACCGGGTCGAGGGTGAAGGCCGCCAGCACGCGCGGATCGCTGATCGCCGCGTGGGTAGCGAGCTTGCCGCCGAGGGAGTGCCCCGTCGTACCTACGCGTTGGAGGTCCGCAACGACCGACAGCGAAGGGTGACCGGTCAACCATTCAATCCCCCCCAAGAGCTCGCGCATGTTCTCAACGTGGTTCGTATTGAACAGCGCCGCGTTAAAATCCACGTGGACGGCGATGAAACCGTGGGATGCGAGGTGGTCACCGTATCCGTAGTACTGGGACGGCGGCAGCTGAAATCCGTGCGCTAGCAAGACGACCGGGTAGGGGCCCGCGCTCGTGTCTGTGGGATAGGAGACGTGGATGTTGACGGAGGTCCCAGTGGTTGGGACAGTGAACACATCGTCGATGGTGGTGAAGCCGAGCGGTCCCTGAAGCTCTGGATCGGGGAGCGGGTCGCCGTCGCCGTCGCCGTCGCCGTCGCCGTCGCCGTCCGTTGAGGTAGACGAGTCTTCCGTGGTCTCGTCCGAGGAGGTGGCGTCCGATTCGGCGCATCCCATGAGGAGCGCGGCCGTGAGCGCAAGGAAAGGTCCGCGAGACATCATGTCGCAAGCTATCACACGCGAAACGAGCAGGTGCTGGGCAGTGATAAGCACGGCGCCAGATCGAAGCGTCGCGGCACCGTGGCAGCGAGGGCCACAGTCGCCACCCGAAGTTCCTGAGGGACCGACGACACTCGGCGCTGCGTGCGATCTGATTTGTTGGATTACAGACAGTGGGGGGGGGCGCATGCGCGCCGCGCCCTGCCCATTCGGCGCTGTGCAGCGGCTTCGCGAGTTCAGTCTCGGCCGAGGCTCTCGAGGTGTCGCTCCACGTGGGCTGCGTCAATGCGCGGGATGATGAAGTCGCGTCCATCCCACGGACCGGGGTTCGACGTCATCACGCCCTTGTATCCTGCCTCCTGAAGGAGGGGCTGGAGGTCCTCGAGTTGAGCGCCGAAGCGAGGTTGCATGGGGGAAGTGTAGTAGTCACTCGGTGGCACCCCGGCGTCGAGCATGGTTTGACGGCTCTGCTGGATCTCCTCGTCAAAGTAGCGGCGGGTGTCTAGATCGAGCGCCCTGTGGCTGCGCGTGTGGACCCCAAACTCGGCGTGGGTAAACCCACTATACTCTTCAGGTTTTACGAACCGACCGCGGAGCTGCGTGCGCTCGTCGGGGGACAACTCTCCGAGGACCTCAAAAGCTTGGTCCCGGTCGAGGATCAAGTTGAAGGCGCCCTTGATGACCCGCCGATAGAAGAGATCTTCGTAGCGGTATTTGCTCTCGATGTACTCGAACTGAGCGTCATCAAGGTACTCGCTGCGGAGGCGTTCTGCGAGAGACTCGAGCTGTTGACGTTCCCGTGAAGCCAAGACCAATTGGATGATATGCGCGAAGGGATAGACGGGCGTCGCCTCCCACGGTCCCGTGATGATCGCCGTGTGCGTAGGGATCGCCCGCGCTTCGCACCACGGAAGCGCGTTGTAGCACCAGTCTACCGTGCCGTCGTCGGAGGTGACGTAGAGGGTCTTGTCCGGGTGGTCGATATGCAAGCGGCTGATTCGCTCCGGTCGAAACCCCGCGTCGATGGCTTCTTGCACCTGCCTCTTAAAGCGGTCAAAGGGAAAGGGGAACGCGCCCGCGACCGCGGGGATCTCCGCAGAGTCTAGGCTGTGATATATCAAGATGAGCTTGTCCATGGACGCACACTTCAGATCAGCTTGAGGTGGAGGGGAGAACGTTCGGCCGATCCATGTCACCATCGGCGCGACATAAGCGCACGTGGAGAGTCTTTGTGCGATCGGCGACGCAGTTGATTCCCACGTTCGTAGCGGAGTAGGGTTCAAAATAATTTGGGATGATGAGTTCTTGCTGATCGAGATCGAGTTCTTCGAAACCCGCGGCGTGCATCATCTCCGCAGAGAAACCGTGACAGATGAAGTCGAGGTATTCGTCGCCGCTCTCGCGGACGATCTGGAGGAGAAGCGGGGTGATCGCCGGGAGGTTGGCTTCGTCCCCGAGGAAGTCCACCACGCGAAGACAGTGGCGGCCTTGTGCGGAGGCCCGCCGACACATGACGATATTGCGGACGGCGCCCTCGTGGTGCCAACGGTACGCGAGGTACTCGTAGATGGGATGCTGGAGGTAGCGATGGTCGAGGTAGGCGAGGTCTTTACGAGGAGCAATGTTGCCCTGCGCTTCGAAATCAAAGCCACGCAAACCGTCAACATCGCGGCATAACGTCAACGTACCGGCGCCTTTTGGTAGAGGGGTCCGCGATGCGGGGATACCGCCCGGAAATACCGCAATTTGGAACTCCTGGACATCGGGATTAACCATGTAGAAGTGCCGCATTCGATGCCAGTCCATGCGGAGCATCCGATAGATATTTCGTGTCTGGGGTCCAGGACCCGGCGTGGCGAAGTGCCGATGAGGCACGTTGTCGAGGATGAACTTACGCAGGTAGACCCCTAAGAACGCCCCCTTACTGTTCGCCGTATTCTCCTCTTCCAGGACCTTCCAGATCGAGCCCGTCATGTCCGGATGTTCGGAGCTGTTGCAAACGAAGTAGCCAAGCATGCCGATCAGCTCGCCCGCGTCATTCTCCGCTAATCCGATGTTAAGCGCCTCTCCGACCCGGAAATCGTGCAAAAAGAGTTCTCTACTAACGGAGAGAATATGGCCGGCACGCCAGTGGTCGTGGAGGAACCGCATGATCGCCTCGGTGTCGTCCACGGTCGCGAATCGGAAGGTTGGCATGGGTCACTGCCTCCTCATCCAGGTTCGCATCGTGACTCGATAAAGGGAATTGGAGACCGGGCGCACGTGTGTCGTCGCGCGGGAGAAGAGGAGATGGCGCAGCACGTTCACGCCGAAATTTTCCTCTATCGAGGCAGCCATTTCAAGATTTTGAGGGGAGCACGCAGATTCAGTGATTTCTCTTCGCTGGGGCGGTGGCCCGCTGTGGACCGCTGGGAGAGGCATTCGGGGGCGTTTGGCGGCTCCGCGCGTACCCACAAACGCTGCATGTCGAGTCTCCTCAACGCGTTTTGTCCGGCGGCGAGCGTCGCGGGATCCTGGCATGAAAAATGCTCTGTATGGGGGGGCATCGATGGCGGACCAAGATCCACAACTGGCGAATGAGCGCTTTTCCGCGCCAGATTTGCGGAAAATTGAGGCTTTCAGTCTATCATGAGCCGCGGCGATCAACCGGCTCGGGCGATGGCGGACTTGCAAGAGATGTTCGACAAGGATTTTTTCACCACGCCGTTTGCCGAGCGTCGCGACCTTGTATTCGAGCGACTTCATCGCTTGACCGAGGAGCAGTCGGAGCGCTGCCTTCCCTACGGCAGGATGTTGGCCTCCCTCGGCTACGATTCGGACGCGGTGTCGAGCATCGAGGAACTCCCGTATCTCCCGGTGAGGATGTTTAAGGAGTACGAGCTCATGAGCATCCCCAAGAGTGAGGTGTTCAAGGTAATGACCTCATCAGGAACGTCCGGACAGCAGGTCTCGAAGATCTTTCTCGACAAAGAGACGGCGTCGCATCAAACCAAAGCGCTCACGGGGATTGTGAATACGTTTATCGGCAAAAAGCGTTTGCCCATGCTGATCATCGACTGCCCGTCCGTGCTGAAGAATCGTGCGGCGTTCTCGGCGAGAGGCGCGGGGGTGCTTGGATTCTCTATGTTTGGGAGAGAGCGGGTCTATGCGCTCCGCGACGACATGAGCCTGGATCGGGAGGCGGTGGAGGAATTCCTCGCGAAGCATGCGGGATCGCCAATATTCCTGTTCGGATTCACGTTTATGATCTGGAGTCATTTTGTCGAGGAGGCTCGTCGCATCGAGGCGAAGTTTGACCTCTCGGGCGGGGTGCTGTTTCACGGTGGCGGCTGGAAGAAACTCGTGGCCCAACGCGTGAGCGAGGTCGCCTTCAAGGCGCGGCTCCAGGACCAGTTTGGGCTCAAGAGGGTCTACAACTACTACGGGATGGTGGAACAGACCGGCTCAATTTTTGTCGAGTGCGAAGAGGGCCATATGCACGCATCCATTCTTGGAGATGTTCGTGTACGAAGTCCTCGAGACCTGTCGGTTCTGGCCCCGGGGGAGCGAGGGATCTTGCAGGTCTTCTCCGCGCTTCCATCCTCATATCCGGGGCACTCCCTGCTCACTGAGGACGAGGGAGAGGTGGTCGGTTGGGATGGGTGCCCGTGCGGACGGACGGGCACATACTTTAAAATCTATGGGCGTTTGCAGAACGCGGAAATCAGAGGATGCAGTGACACCTACGAGCGACCGGTACGCGCGTCTTGAGTGGCAGGTGAACCGCGGCATCGCGCTCGATGCGGTGCAGCAATTGTCCCCGATGGGGATCTTTGATGCCCAGGTGCTTGCGTTCTTTGACCAGCTTTCACAGCGCGTCCTCGCGAGCCCGGCCGCGAGGCGGTTCCCTGATTTGGCCTCGTTCGCGTTCGTCTGCCGCGGCCGTAATCTTAGTCGGCTGCGCAAGCAGTATGAGGCGCGAGGGCACCATGCCTTCGGTCGTGGAGTGACCGTCCATTTTACGCCGTCCAATGTCCCGCTCAACTACGCGTACAGCCTCTACGCAGGCCTGCTTGCGGGGAACGTATGCCTCGTACGAATGTCGAGTCGGGTGTTCGAACAGGCGACGATTCTCAACAAGATCGTCCAAGATATTCTAGCTGACGAAACCTTCTCCGAGGTCGGTCGACGGGTCGGTATCTTTCGCTACGAGAAAGACGACGCGCTGACCCGAGACCTTTGCGCCTTGTGTGACGTCCGTGTGATCTGGGGGAGCGACGAGACGATCTCGACGATCCGACAAGCGCCCCTGGCGGCGCGCGCCTACGACATCACGTTCGCGGATCGTTTCTCCGTTGCGGTCGTCGACGCCGCGCGCTACCTGCAGATCGACGACCACGCAGCCGTGGCGCGCGATTTCTACAATGACACCCTCTTCTTCGACCAAAACGCCTGCACATCTCCGCGATTGATCTACTGGATCGGCGAGCGAGACGCCGTATCTAGCGCGAAGACACGATTCTGGGGGGCGTTCGCAGAGGTCTGCGACGATCGAGGCTACGTGAACTCCGGAAATCTCGCCGTGGAGAAGCTTCTCCGACAGCTGATGTGCGCGGTGGAGTTCGAGGCACGGAGCACGACCCCTCCCGGAGCGCTAATCCAACGGGTCGAGCTCGACGCAATCCCCGAGGATCTGGAGCGCTTCACTGCGCCTGGAGGATTCTTCATCGAGGTGCGGGGGAGGGATCTAGAGTCGTTGGGGGCGTTTCGCTCGCGGAAGCTACAGACGATCACCTATGTCGGCTGCGAGGGTGACGCGCTCCTCGCCGCGCTGAACGGAGGTGCGATGCTGGGATTAGAGCGGGTGGTGCCGAACGGGAGAGCGGCGGAGTTCGCGCTGCAGTGGGACGGATACGACCTTATCGGGCAGATGTCGAAATGTGTGAGCGTGTCATGAGCGTAGGAGCGAGAGCACCGATTCGGGCAGATGAATTTAGAGACCATCAGCAACGGCGAGAGGCGATCGACGGTCGCCTTGACGCTTACAAATTTGAACGCGCGCGACCGACCGGGGCGCGTGCTCGATAGAAAGACAGAACAACAACGAGGAGTACAACATGTCTAGCGAAACGAAATATGCCAAGGCTTTCATTGACACCTTCGGGATCGACGAGGCGAAACTCGGGGGGCTGAAGTATCAAGACATCGACGAGTGGGACAGTATCGGTCATATGAATTTGATGACCGTCATCGAGGAGTGCTTTGATATCGAGATGGATATCGATGACATCACCGACTTCTCAAGTTTTGAGCACGGCAAGACCATCTTGCGAAAATACGAAGTGGAAATCTGACGATGTCGCAGTCTCCATTGACCTTTGACAGCGTGGGGATCCTCGCTTCGCAGCGGAATCGTTACCCGCTGTTATTCGTAGACAGGATCGTCGAGGCGATCCCCGGGAAGTCAGCGGTTGGGATCAAGAATTTTACTTACAACGAGTGGTTCTTTCCTGCGCATTACGATGATGATCCGAACGTCCCCGGGTTTATTCTTATCGAGGCGATGGTCCAGACTTTCATCATGACCTTCCTCTCGCAGGAGAAATACAAGGGGAGCAAAACGAACTTCGTCGGGCTCGACAAGGTCAAATTTCGCCGAAAGATCATCCCAGGGGACACCCTGAGGATCACCGCCGAGTTGGATTCATTCAAACGGGGTCTCGCGAAAGGTAGGGCCGAGGCGACCGTCGACGGGGAGTACGCGTGCGGCGCTCACTTTACGGTCTCGGTCCCTGGGGTCTTTGACAAGTTCATCCCGAAGAAATAACGGTATCGATGCGCGTCGCAGATTACATCTTTGAGAAGTTGGTGGAGGAGGGGGTGACTCGTCCGTTTGTCGTCACGGGACGCGGGGCGCTGTTCCTCGACGATGCGATCGCCAAGCGCAAAGACCTCAGACCATGTTTCGTGCATCACGAGCAGAGCGCCGCCTTCGCCGCGACGGCGGTCAGCGAGGCGGCGGGCGAACTTGGCTGCGCGGTCGTGTCCACGGGGTGCGCGTCCACGAACACCCTCACGGGTGTGCTGTCGGCGTGGCAGGACGGAATCCCGGTCGTCTTCATCTCCGGTCAAAACACGCTCCATGAGACCACTCGCCACACTGGGATCCCGCTGCGGAGCTACGGACAGCAGGAGGCGGACATCGTCGAGTTGGTCGCGCCGATGACGAAGTATGCGGTGATGATTACGGACCCTGAACGCATCCGCTACGAGCTAGAGAAGGCGCTGGCGCTCGCGCGAGAGGGGCGTCGCGGTCCCGTGTGGATCGATGTTCCTCTCGACGTCCAGAATATGCGGGTCGAGCCGGCAGAGCTCGCCGCGTACGATGGCGAACACCCGTCGCTCGGCGCTGATTCGGAGCAGGTGCGGGCGCTTGCAGAGCAACTCAGCGCGGCGGAACGCCCCGTGTTGTTGATCGGCAGCGGGGTCAAACACTCGGGGAGCGAGGCGACGCTCGCAACGTTCGCGGAGCGGCATAAGATTCCGGTAGTCTTCACCGCCTCCGCGTGTGATGCCTACGGGGCGAAGCATCCGCTCTCCATCGGTTCCTTCAGTTCCATGGGCGCCTCAAGGGCGGGGGCGTTCGCGGTGCAAAACGCGGACCTGGTGGTCGTGTTGGGCTCCCGCCTGAATTCCATGACGACGGGGCCGGACTTCTGCAAGTTTGCACGGCACGCCCGCGTCGTCGTTGTCGATATCGATGCGACCGAGCATTCGAAGGAGGGAGTTCGCATCGATCAACTGATCACCGCAGATCTCGCGGACTTCTTCGAGAAAATAAGTGCGTGTGAAGTCCAGGTCGACTGCGGCGAGTGGGTGGCGAAGTGTCAGCACTGGAAGAAGACCTTTAAATCGACACATATGAGCCCCTCGGAGGGTGAGCGCGTCGACATGTACGAGCTGGCGGACGCCCTCTCGGAGACGCTCCCGTCGGACGCCATCTTTGTGTGTGACTCGGGCTTCGCCGATGTGATCCTGCCCACCAATATCGACTTTGGTGGGGCGCAGCGGTGCGTTCACCCGGTGTCACAAGGGGCGATGGGCTTCGCGCTCCCCGCGGCGGTGGGCTTGGGTTTGTGCACCCAGCGACCGACGGTCGCGGTGATTGGAGACGGCTCGATCATGATGAACCTCCAGGAATTTCAGACCCTCGCGGACTACGGGGGAAACACGAAGATCTTCGTGGTGAATAACAACGTCTACGCGATCATTCGGCGGCGACAGAAAGAACTCTTTCGTCGGCGCACGATCGGCACAGACGCTACCAACGGTGTGAAGTGTCCCGAGTTCGAGAAAGTCGCGGAGTGCTTCGGTGTGAAGTACCGCCGAATCGAGAGTTCGACCAACCTCGCTGCCGAGGTCGCGTCGGTGCTCACCGAGGAGGGGCCGGTACTGTGTGAGGTCATGGGCCTCGAGGATCAGCAATACGTAGAGGTGGGGTACGCGAGGAACAGCGATCGGAAGTTCGTGCGCCGTCCCCTGGAGGACCAGTGGCCCTTCCTTGAGAGAGAACTGTTTTTGCGTGAGATGATCGTAGCGCCGGTAGATCAGTGAGGTTGAAGGATAGTCATGGAGATCAAGCTTAACGACGGAAGAGTGCTGGGGCTCGACGCTCCGCCCTATATCGTGGCGGAGTTAAACACGAGCCACTTCGGCAACGTGGAGACGGCCAAAGAGATGATCGACGCGGCGAAGGAGAGCGGCTGCGATTGCGTGAAGTTCCAGTCGTGGACCGCGGACACCCTGTATTCGCAGACCTTCTACGAGCAGAACCCCATCGCGAAACGCTTCGTGAAGCGATACTCGCTCTCGAACGACCAGCTGCGGGAGCTCTCGACCTACTGTCGAGCGCAAGGGATCGGGTTTTCTTCCACTCCATACTCTCTGCCTGAGGCTGAGTTCCTCGTGCGGGAGTGCGCGCCTCCATTTCTCAAGATCGCCTCGATGGAGCTCAATAATCTCCGCTTTCTTCGCGCGTTGGCGGGGCTGGGGACGGCCATCGTACTCTCGACCGGGATGGGGGAGGAGGAAGAGATTGTGCGGGCGGTCGAGGTGCTGCAGGCCGCGGGCGCGAAGAACCTGTGCGTGCTCCACTGTGTCTCGATCTATCCCGCGCCCGCGGAGACGATCAACCTACGGAATATGCTCTCGATGCAGGATCGTCTCTCGGATGTGGTGATCGGATATTCGGATCACACGATCGGTGCTGAGGTCGCGGTCGCGTCGGTAGCTCTGGGCGCCCGTCTCATTGAGAAGCATTTCACCCTCGACAACCAGAAGATCGGGATGGATAACCAAATGGCGACGGAGCCCGCCGAGATGAAA
The DNA here is from genome assembly GCA_040265175.1 of Nannocystaceae bacterium. Classification (GTDB taxonomy): domain Bacteria; phylum Myxococcota_A; class Polyangia; order Nannocystales; family Nannocystaceae; genus JAAZXR01. The sequence continues at coordinate 5,480 of JBDQGY010000026.1, read as the reverse complement.
CGGTTGGTGCAGCAGTGCAAGTCGGCCCACGCTGCCATGGGGAACTGCGCCAGGGTGGTGAGCGATGAGGAGCGAGCGCAGCGAGCGAATATGCGGCGCAGCGTCGTATCGGCGCGTGCCCTGAGCGCTGGGACTGTGCTGACGGAGGATGACGTCACGTTAAAGCGCCCAGGGACAGGGATCCCCGCGGACCAGCTTGACGCTGTGATCGGGCGCATGATCTCCGCCGACATCGAGGCCGATCAGGTCATCCCCCCCGATTCTCTCACGTGAGTATCCCGAAGATGTTTTTGTTTCCCGAGAGCGCGACGACCATCCTCTGCGAGGATGGGGTACAGTTGCCTTACGCGGATCTGCTCCGGCGTGCGCAGACGCTGGAGACCGCAGTGGAGGGACGCAGCCTCGTCCTGTGCGTACTTGAGAACACGCTGGGAGGTCTGCTGGGTTACGTGACGTTCGTCTACGGGGAGCACGTCCCCTTGATTGTAAATCCGGAGACCGCGGCGGATCGAGTCGCGGCGATCATGGCGCGTTATCGGCCGGAGTATTGTTGGATACCCGAGGAGGCACGCGCGCAATTCGATGGGATGCGCGTGGTGCTGCGCGATGCGGGCTATTGCCTGCTGCAGACCTCCTACGGCGCAGGGACACCACTTGCGGCGGAGCTGTGTTTGCTCGCATCGACCTCCGGTTCGACGGGGAGTCCCACCTTCGTACGGCAGTCCCGAGCCAACGTGCTCGCGAACACTCGATCCATCGTGGAGTATCTCGGTCTCACGGAGATGGAGCGCGCGCTGACCTCGTTGCCTATCCACTACACCTTTGGGATGTCCATCGTGAACACCCAGATCGCAGCGGGCGGGGATATCGTACTGAGTGACAAGTCCTTCACGCAGCGGGAGTTCTGGACGCTCCTCGCAGAGCATCAGGTGAGCGTGTTGTCCGGCGTACCGTACACGTACGAGATGCTGGACCGGCTGCGGGTCTTCCGAAAAGACCTTCCGCATGTTCGGATGCTGTTACAGGCGGGGGGGAAGCTCGGCGAAGCGTTGCAGGCTCGGGTGGCCGCCTATGCCGCCAAGTACGACAAGCGCTTGTTCATCATGTATGGACAGACCGAAGCGACCACCCGCATGGCCTACCTCCCATGGTCGCGTTGCGAGGAGAAGATCGGGAGTATCGGCGTGCCGATCCCAGGAGGCCGGATTGAGCTCGTGGCCGAGGACGGCACGACCATCACCACGCCGGGCGAGGTCGGCGAGATGCTGTACTTTGGACCCAACGTCTGTCTTGGATACGCCAGCGACCGTGAGGCGCTCGCCGAAGGCGACACATGGGGGGGACGCTTGGTCACAGGAGACCTCGCGTATCGAGACGGGGAGGGCTTCTTATTCATCAAGGGGCGCAAGAAGCGAATCGTGAAGCACTATGGTATGCGCGTGAACCTTGACGAGGTGGAGGGTCTATTGAAGGGGCTGTTCCCGGAGGTGGCGGTGGCGTGCGTCGATGTCGACGACGCGCTGATCATATGTACCGACGACGCCCTCGCCCCCGATGAGTTGACGACACGGCTCACGGGCGCGACGCAAATCAAGCGCGGTGGATTTCGACATGAAGTGGTCGAGGCGATACCCGTACTACCCAACGGAAAGACCGATTATCAGCGGCTGAAGCGTGAGGTCCTCGCGAACGACTCGGACGAACCGTAGGGGCGTACTTGGTGCAGGTCGCGGCGCCATTTCGGGCGCGAGAGGTCTACATACGTGTGCTGAGCACCTGAAGAGACCCTCGCCCGGCCGCATGGCAGGATGCGTGCGAAGCGCACCTGGCGAAATGAGAGTCAGAATGGTCTCCAAAATCTCATCATTTCAATCATTTAGACGGTTTTTGACCCACGAGATGGACGTCGGATAGGAGAGCGGCTTGTGGGCCGGAGTAAGGCTTTGACGTACATGGGGCGCCCTGATACCTACATTTTGAGACGTAAGGGTCTCAAAGCGAGAGAAACGCATCATGGGTTGGAAACTTCATATCTCAGCAATCGCTGCAGCGGCAGTCACATTTTTTTCAACGAGTGTCGCTCAGGCGAGCCCTTGCCCCACGCAGGATGTTGTCGCGGACCCTCCACAATTTCAGTGGACCTACCATCCCGCTGACGAGTTCAACCCGGAGCCTTACTACAGCGGCACCATGGAGGTAGGCGAGGCCTCGTTCGTCATCGGCGGCGAGACCTTGACCACGCGTGCGTACCGGCAGGCCGGTGCGGCCTACACGATCCCGGGTCCGACGGTGTCGATGACTCCTGGAAACAAGTACGTGATGAGCTTTCACAACACGCTCCCGTACGAGGCACCGAATCCCTCGCATAATGTGTTCAAGGACGCCAACATCAGCAACATCCACACCCACGGCCTTCACATCTCTGGGGAGAGTCCCGGCGACGATGTCACCAGGTCCTTCGAGGGTGGTTTCGGCGGAGACTTCGTCTACGACATCCCGGCCGATCACATGGGGGGCACCTACTGGTACCACGCCCACCATCACGGATCGAGCTTCCTGCAGGTCTCGGGGGGAGCGTTCGGCGAGCTCATCATCGACGACAGCAGCGACGGAATTCCCGCGACAGTCGCCGGCATGACGGAGCGGCAAGTCGTCCTTGGCTACCTCGATCCTGCGAGCGCTGGGACTGGAGGAGATACGTTGATGAGCGGCTCTCTTAATCCAACGTGGACGATTAACGGCCTCCCCTCGGGGAACTTTTGCGCACCAGTCAACGAGTGGCAACACTGGCGCGTGTTGGTGGCAGACCGCAACGCGATGGAGAAGGACGTGGAGGTCGGCCCCAACTGTGAAGTGGCGCTCATGGCTCGGGACGGCGTGTGGCGGACGACGGCTCCGAAGGCGCTGGGTTCCAATACAATCAGCCTGACGGGCGCCTCGCGTGCCGATCTCGCGGTTCGATGCAGCGCCGACTCATGGATCCGCGTCGGCGGGGACACGGTGGCCACCATCTATGCAGATGGGGCCGGGAACACCGCGGTTGGGCCATACGACGGCGTGGGCGGGACCTGGTCTGCCACGCGACCTGGATATCTTCGTGACCTCACGAACGAGACCAACGTCAACAATGAGTCGGTTCAAATGGGCGCGCGCACCGTCAACGGGTCGAAATACGACAACGACGTGCCGACCTTCGCGCTGCCCGCCCAACAGGTGCAGGAGTGGTCTGTCGGTGGTGCTCGGCGCCACCCCTTCCACCTGCACGTCTATCACATGCAGACCTTCGGATGCGGCGGTGACTACGAGGACGGAGAGTACTACGACGTCGTGGCTGGAAATTGCGATGTGCGGTTCGACCTCAACGCGTCCACCACAACGGCCTACGCAGGGCGGACCATCATGCACTGCCACATTCTCGAGCACGAGGATCAAGGAGCCATGGGGTGGATGGATGTCGCTGGTGGCATCGGTGCGCCAACATTCCCCTCGGACGGCAACGTCGTGATGCCGTACGGAGAGTACTATGCGCTCGGCGGCACCGAACCTCCGACGCCTCCGGCAGCGCCCTCCAATCTGGTCGCGACTGCGACGGGGAGCTCTTCAATCGCCCTCACGTGGACCGACAACGCAGACAACGAGGATGGCTTTCGGGTCGAGCGCTCCGAGGATGGCGTGAACTTTAGTCAGGTTACCTCCGTCGCGGCGAACACCCAGTCCTTCGGCGACTCTGGACTGCTAGCGAATACGACCTACGACTACCGCGTGGAGGCGTACACCAGTTCGCTCACCTCCGGGTATTCGAATGTCGCGACCGCGACCACCGAGGAGATTGTGGCGGGCTCTTCCCTCCAAGTACGATCCGTCTCGGTATCGACGGCGGGTGTTGGCAAGGGACAGAAGGTCGGCCGAGCTGTGGTGGTGGTGGAAGATGATCAAGGCAATGTGGTCGTGGACGCGAACGTCGCAGGCGTGTTCAGCGGCTCGTTCAACGAAACCATCTCCAACAGCGACCCCACAGACACCAATGGCTCGGTGGCGATCGAGACGTCGGAGTCGAAGAAGGGAAGCATCGCGCTCACCTTCTGTGTCACGAGCGTGGTCCATGTCTCCCTTGCCGACTTTGTCGGCAATGTGTGTGCGTCCATCTAAGGGCCTCTTCGACCGGTGAGGGGTCTTTCGTGGCCCTCGCTGGTCTACGCACCTTGCATGCCGACCTCTCTTGGTCGGATACTATCTCGCATGGTGAGTCGCGGAGGCGAGACGTTGGTGGGAGAGCTCGTCAAGCTCCGGGACAGGCGACACGTAAAGGCGCTTCGCGCCGGTGTCGTGACCGTTGTCATGGCGCTTGGAGGCTGCGCTGAGAGCGACGGAAGCGGCGAGCCACGGCGGACAGAGGCCTCTGCGGCGGCCTCCGCGGCGCAGGTGTGGAGCTGTCCCATGCACCCGGAGATTCGGGAGGCATCGGCGGACACTCCGTGTCAACTCTGCAACATGAAGCTTGAGTTGGTGCTGCCTCCAGCGGCGACCGCGGCGGGGCAGGTGGCCCACTGGACCTGTCCGATGCATCCCAGCGTCCGAGCGCCTGAGCAGTCCCCTTGCCCCTTGTGTGGGATGGACCTCACGGCGGTCGACGCGGCGGAGGTTGCGACGGGGGCCGTGCGAATTAACGCGACGCGGCGCCAGCAGTTCGGGATCGCCACGGTCGCCGTCACGAAACGCGCGCTGACGGCGGAGCTTGAACTCCCCGGCGTCGTCGAGTGGAAGGAGAGTGCGCTGCATGATGTGACGATGAGGGCGGAGGGCTGGGTCGAGAAGCTCTACGTCTCGGAGCCGGGGACGCTTATCGAACGAGGAGGACGGATCGCGCTCATTTACAGCCCTGATATGTACGGCGCGCAGCGAGAGTTTCTTGCGGCCCGTGACTCCTCGCGCGAGGTGACGAAGATCGAACGGCTCCGACTCCTGGGCCTGACGTCGTCACAGATTCGAGCGGTGGATAAGCGGGGAGACGGCAAAGACACCTTCGTCCTTCGCTCTCCTGCGAGCGGGACGATCATCGACTTTTACGACGTGGTCGATGGCACACATTTGCCCGCCGGGACCCGCGTCGCCCGGATCGGTACGATCGAGGAGGTGCGCGTGCGGACGCACGTGCATGAGCGCGACGTTGGGATGATCGCACCCGAGATGAGCGTCGGCTTGGTCCCCCCGAGCGGTGCACAGCTGGAGGGTAGGGTGAGTCGGGTCGAAACCTGGGTGAATCCAGTGACGCGGAGGGCCAAGGCATTGGTAGAGGTAGACAACTCCAGCGGTGCGCTCCTCCCCGGGATGACCGTCCGCGCTTTCTTGAAGATACCGTTCGGAGAGCACCTCGCCGTTCCAGCGGGCGCTTGGCTTTGCTCGAACGACCTGGCTTTCGCGATCTTCGATGGCTTTCCCGTGTCTCCCGGGCACGTCCTAGTCACCACCCGCCGCATCGT
>JBDQGY010000025.1:0-26361 GCA_040265175.1 Nannocystaceae bacterium | reverse complement strand
TCATCGGCGCCCCGCGTCCCTACTATCATCCCTACCAAGCCCAGCACCAACGCCTCCCACGGTGACGACATGCCCCCCGCCCAAACCGCCGCCAACATCGGGAGACGCCCGGAGTCTGGACGCGCGCACCCGTGCATCATCACCAAGACGAGCGACGCCTGCGCCACGCTAGAGAGCGCCGCGCCCGGGGCTCCGACCAGCGACCCCATCGCGACGCTCGGCAGCGTCCCGGCCCCGGCCCGCAAAGAGGCGGTCGCCAGCCCGGCCGCGAGCGCCCACTCTGCGTCCGTCCACCCCGACGAGCGCTCGGTCCGTGTCAACGAGAGCGCCGCGAGGACAAAGCCGCAGGTGCTGAGGAGCGCTGCAAATCCCGTTGCCGCCGGCACATCGGCGCACGCTCCCGCGATCACCACCAATGCGCCGGCCGCCAACGGCGTGGAAGCGGGGCCGTCAAGTCTGCCGCGATCCGTGGGCTGCAGCGTGACCGCCACACACAGTACGGCCCACAACCCAGACCACACCGGCGGCGTATCCGCGACCGCCACCCCGACGATCACCACCACGTGGGCGAGCGCTCGCGAAGCCTTGAAGAACGGAGCCGCGCCCCGTCCCATCCACCACGCCGCCGCTAATCCCAGCGACCACGCGAGCATCAACTCAAGGCCCATACTCCACCTCCTCCGCGGACGGACGGACAGCAACGACGTCGCCGACCTCCCCAGGTTGGAGTCCCTTGACAGCATTCAAGGCTCGAGGTCGCCCCGGAGTCGATCCCACCATGGCTACCCGGAGCATGAATCCCGCGACCAGCGCGGCGACGGCGAGCGTGTGACCGTCCTCGACGCCCCACCACCGAGCGTACGCCGCGGCGAGAATTGCTACGCCACCGCAGGTCGCAGTGACCCCCCACGCCGCCGCGGGGGCGTCCTCGCTTCGCCAGAGCGCGTACACCCCCGCCACCACCAGCAACCCCGCGACGTAGGCGAAGCTCGTCATCGAGATCATCGCGACCTCCGCTCAACGACAGGCTGCGCGCCCACGGCGATGAGCCCCGCGACAAGCAGCAAGACCACGGAGAGCGTCCCCCTCTCGAGCCAGCGATCGACGCTCCCCGCGAAGTCGCCGAACCCAGGGTGCTCTGCGAGGTCAACACCCGCCGACAAGAACTGACGCGCCATCATCGAGAGCCACGTGAATCCCAACATCAACGCCACGACCCCTCCGGCGAGTCGCAGCGCACGGTGTCTTGAGGTGTGGACTGTGGCTGCCGTCCCCTGGTGTGCGCCGCGAGCAGTGCTCATGGTGCGAGCCCCGGTCCGCGCGTGGGTCATCAGCGCGCCACCCACGCCGCACGTCACCGCCATCAAGGCGGCGAAAGGCGCCTCAAGTAGGAGCAACAACCCCGCGACCGCCCCCGCAATCCCCACCTCTGCCGCCGCCCTTCGGCGCGGGTCCCGGGACATGAGGGTCGTGCACAGGGCCGCGACGAGTGAGCCAACGAGGGCCCAAAATGCGAGCGGTGCGCTGCCGCTCACCCCTTCGGAAACTCCTGGCGCATGCACATTGAGCCAGGTCCCCAGCGCGCCTTAAAGTTCGCGCACTCACGGACGCTCTCGGGTAGCTCTCCGTGATCCACAGTCGAGAAGCCGAGCCGACTCACGAGGAAGTCAGTGCCATCATCAGTCACAAGGTACACCCGCTCCACGCCGATGCGCCGCGCTCGACGGAGAACGCTGTCGGCGAGGACCCACCCGAGCCCTTGTCCGCGGCGAGAGCTATCGACACACAGCCCGAACAGCAGCGCCTCCGTGGGCGATGTCTGATGGAGACTCACGCTGCCCATGATCTGCTTATCTTCGGACTGGATGACGAGCGTCTCCACCTCCATCACGTCTTGCACGCGCGGGAAATCATGGGCGGTCAACAAGGTCTCGACCGCGTGAATCTCCTCCGGCGCCGCGAACGTGACGGGATCCCCGAGGCCATGCAGCACGCGTCCACAAAGTCCCCCAAATGCGCCACACGACAGCACCAAAATCGTGTCTCCAGGGACAGAATCTTCAATGAGGGCGCCCATGAGCGCCTCCACATCCGCGTAAGGACGCGCGGGCACGCCTCTCCCAGAGATCGCATCTGCGAGCGCCCCCGTGTCCAAGCGATCGCTCTCTGGAACTTTCTCAGGTGCGTGCAGCGGTCCAAGGTACACCGCGCTCGCCGCGTCGAAGGCCCTCGCGAAGTCCGCAAAGAGGACCTTGCGCCTCGACGTGGCGCTGCGAGGCTCAAACGCGACGCGCAAGGATTTGTCCGGGTAGCGGCGACGGATCGCCTCCACCGTCATGGACACCGCGGTGGGATGGTGGGCGAAGTCTTCGAGCACGCGCACTCCCTGGGCGATGCCGAGGAGTTCTTGGCGTCGCTTGACTCCTCTAAATCGTGGTACCGCCGCGCGAACGGTCTCCCACGGGATCCCCACATGTCGGGCCACGGCCACGGCGGCCAGCAGGTTGGAGATGTTGTAGGCGCCGAGGGTGGAGGTTTGAAACGTGTCGACTCGCACCCCTCGCTCGTACACATCGAAATGGGAGATGGACGGGGAGCGCCCGCCGGGGGCTTGCACCATCTTCGCCTCAAGATCGGCTCCTCCAGGATCCTGATCGTCACCCAACAGCTGATAGCGACACATGGGCCTCCCGCTGTCGCGCACGAGCGCGTCCGCCTCCTCGTCCGCGGCGTTGACGACCACGACGCCGTCGTCGGGAACCAGCGCCATCAGCTCACGGAATGCGGCACGAATCTCCTCCATGTTCGCGAAGATGTCCGCGTGATCAAATTCGAGCGAGGTGAGAATCACCATCTGCGGGCGGTAGTGAAGAAATTTACTTTTCTTGTCGAAGAATGCGGTGTCGTATTCATCGCCTTCGATCACGAAGTGCTCACCGTCCCCGAGGTGGCTCGCCTGCCCAAGATTTCGCGGTACACCGCCCACAAACCATGACGGGGCGAGCCCGCCTTGCAGCAGCATCCACGCCACCATGCTCGTCGTCGTCGTCTTTCCGTGGGTACCGCTGACGACGATCGGTGTCCGCTCAGCGAGGAGCGTCTCCTCCAACAGCGACGGGAAGCTCTCAAGCCTCATTCCCGCTTTGCGCGCTGCGAGCACCTCAACGTGATCTTTGCTGCACACGTTTCCAACGACGACCACCTCGGGTCCCCACGCGAGGTTCTCGGCGGCGAAGCCCTCAAAGGTCTCGATTCCCGCGCGCTCAAGCTGACTCGACATGGGCGGATAAATCGGACCATCGGAGCCGCGCACTTCGTGGCCGGCAGCCTGCATCAAACATGCGAGCGCCCCCATGCCCGTGCCTCCGATGGCGATGAAATGAATCTTCACCGAGTCCCCCTCTTCGCATCCAGCGGCGTCTGCCCCGCGGACCACGACCGGCGCGACCCCTTGGAGGTCTGCCCATGGGGGCCCGAAATTGGATGAAGCGACGTCATGACGAGACTTGGCGCCATTGTGCGCGACACAGATCCAGCGTCAAGACCGAAGCGTAGGCCCTTGCGCTGTACGCACCCTCCCCATGTCCTCGTTCCCACAAGACCCCGTGGCAATCTGCGCGCGACTCTCGGGGGCCCTTGGGGCCGCCCAAGAGGTCAAACTTGGCTTTCCGGTGGTGCTCGAACCACCTCCTGCGCCCTCGGTCGGGCGGGGACCGACCGACACGGCACCACAGTCCTCGGTGCCCCCCGCCCCTTGGGAACTCAGTATGCGGGTCCCACGGTCCCTCTCCCTTCACACGATCTCCTCGCAGGCATCGCGTCGCTCGTGCGGAAGCGCCGTCGACATCGCCCCTCCGCGCGTCGATGAGGCTCCACGCCAGAGTTCCGCGGCTCTCCCTCTCGATCGTCGGTGGCAGCGGGGGTCAAGGAACCCTCCGGCCCCCAAAAACCGTCGTTCTTCACTTGCCTTCGCCACTTGCCCCCTCCAAAGAGACCCGCTCGCGACAACACGATTCGCAGCCTCATCCCATTTTGAGGAATTATTCCTTATTTGAAGAATTCTTGTCTGTTGCCCTTCAAGCGCCGAACAGTGCCGCAAGGGACGGATTTTCTCATCCGCGGCCTCGTTGGAGAAGCCCCCGTGTGCCTACGGATGTGGTAGGTGTTGTGCGTGGATGTAGGGATGACGCGCAGACGTCAAACGGACAGCGATCGACGTATGCGACCGCGAATCTCAGTCGCCGTGGAGCTCAAGCTTCACGCGCCACAGCATCGGTTTGTCCTCTTATCCCGCACAGTCGACTTGTCGAGCACGGGCGCGTTCATTCGAACGAGTCGACGTCTCCCGGAAGGCGCCGAAGTCGTGGTTGCATTCCAACGGGGCACTCAACGAAACCCACTCACGCTCAATGCGGACGTGGTCCGCGCAGGGCTCGCTGACGGTGGACGCTCCACGGGCATCGCGCTCCAATTCAAAGCAACCTCGGAGATCGATGAGTCCCTGCTGCGCGACTTGATCGACCGCCACTTGTCCTAATCGAGCCGACCGCCCGTCAAGCATTCGGCCCAGCGGCCGGCGAGCTAGGTCCCTCGCGCTGAGCGCTGTCGCTGACGAGCGTGCGCCCACAGGCACATCAGCGCCGCCGGGGTGACCCCAGGAATTCGCGCAGCTTGTCCCGTGCTCGTTGGACGGACGTGCGCCAGCCGTTGCGCCTGCTCACCGCTGAGTCCTGGCAGCGCGCCGTAGTCGAGGTCCACCGCGAGCGGGAGGTCTTGGGCCCCTTCGCCTCGAATGCGCTCAATCTCCCTACGCTGTCGATCGATGTACCCCGCGTACAGCTGCTCCGCCTGAGCCCGCGCGGCGATCCAACTCGGCGTGGATCCACCGCCGACGCGCTTCGCCTCCTCAATCTCCCTCTGACGGCGGCGCACACGCTCGACGCGCTCCGCCCCGATGAGTCCGGCCGCATGGGCCCGGGGTGTCAGCCGGGTGTCCGCGTTGTCTTGCCGCAGCAAGATTCGATACTCCGCCCGCGCTGTGAACATACGGTACGGCTCATCACATCCTTGGGTGATGAGGTCGTCGATGAGCACACCCGTGTACCCTTCGTCGCGACCCACCACCAGTCCCGGCCCACCACACAGCGATGCCGCCGCGTTCGCGCCTGCCACCAAGCCTTGTACGCCCGCCTCTTCGTAGCCCGATGTGCCGTTGATCTGTCCCGCGAAAAATAGTCCGGGGTGATCTTTGCTCTCGAGATGATGGTTGAGCCCGCGCGCGTCCACGGCGTCGTACTCCACGGCGTAACCGGGGCGCACCATCACAGCGTGCTCAAAGCCGCGGATGGTCCGCACGAACTCTTCTTGCACCTCTGCCGGCAGGCTCGTCGAGATACCGTTGGGATACACGAGATCGGTCTGGAGCCCCTCGGGCTCCACGAACACCTGATGACTCGAGCGGCCCTCAAACCGCACGATTTTATCCTCCACGGACGGACAATAGCGTGGCCCCACACCTTTGATCTGCCCGGAGTACATGGCCGACTTGTTCAAATTCGCCGCGATGATCGCGTGGGTCGCCTCGTTGGTATGCGTGAGGTGACAGTGCACCTTGGGCAGCACAGGGGGCTGCTCGGGTTCGTCGGGGGGCGTGAACCGAGGGAAGGGATCGTCGCTCGGTTGTGGGCTCATGACGTCAAGATTGAGGGACGCGGCCGACAGCCGCGGTGGCGTCCCGGTTTTGAGCCTCGAGAGGCGAAACCCTAGCTGCTTGAGCTGCTCGGAGAGCGCCGTCGCAGGCGGCTCCCCCACGCGCCCGCCCGGCGTCTTTTGATCCCCTGTGTGGAGCAACCCCCCAAGGAACGTCCCCGTGGTCACGACCACGCGGGTCCCCGGGATGAGGCTCCCGTCCCGAAGCACCACTCCTTGCACCCCCCCGCCCTTGTCCCCCACGCGCACAGAAGCGACGAGACCCTCCACGACCTCAATGCCCGGCGCCTCCAACAGGGCGCGTCGCACGTAGGCCCCGTACCCTGCCTTGTCCACCTGCAACCGCGTCGACCATACCGCGGGCCCCTTGCTCAAGTTGAGGACCCGCCCATGGATCGCGCAGGCGTCTGCAGCGCGACCCATCAGCCCTCCGAGGGCCTCGATCTCCGCGACGAGGTGAGCCTTGGCGACCCCTCCCACGCTCGGGTTGCAGGGGGTCTGGCCGATCGTGTCGAGGCGCCCGGTGACCACGAGCACCTTCGCGCCCACGCGCGCGGCGGCGAAGGCTGCCTCCAGCCCCGCATGGCCCGCGCCCACCACGATGACTCGATCCGTCACGATGCCTGCATATATCACCGCGCCCACGCCAAGGCATCTGGTCCGAGGTATGGTTGGCTCACATGGCCGAAATTGTCATGATCGGCGCCTCCACGCTCGACCCGCGCCTGTGGCGGAGCGAGGCGCGGGCGGCCGTGGCCGGGGCTCGACTCGTCGCTGCCCCTGCGTCGGCCGACATGGAGGCGGTGAGCGCGGCGGTCGAGGCCCTCGCACCCGGCGCGTCGTTGCGGACGCCTCCCCCCGCGACGACCGCGGGCGGCGTCGATGCCACCGCCGCCTGGCTGCATGAGACCGCCCGTGACCGAGGGCCGCGCCCGCTCGTGTGGTTCGAGACCAGCGACCCGCTGTGGATGCACGGGGCGGCAGCGCTGTACGCCGCCCTCCTCAATATGGGCGCGTCTTGTCACGCGCTACACGGGGCCCCGGTCGGAACCGGCGAGACCAACTTTGTGCAGGCCCTGGTGCGCGTCGACGCCACCGCCGAGTTTCAAGCGCGACTCGAGCGCTCACTCCACGAATCAGCCGCGACGCTCCCCCTCGTTTCGGAGGTGACCATGCGTCGCACCGCGCTCGCGCCCTTCTCCTCGGGCGTGCCTCGCGACCTCCCGTGGGACCTCACCGACGGCGGTCTGCTCCCGTCGCCCCAATATCCCCTCGTTGGACGACGCGTCGGCACCACCCACGCGCCATCGACGGCGCGCGTCCCCTTCTCCGCGGTCCTCGCCGGCCTCGGAGCCACGGGCGTCGCCCTACCGTGCCTGCGATTCTCCCCTCCTCGCGAGCGCGCCGCGCTGGACGCGGCGGCCTTCGAGCTCCCGGGACGCGGCGCCATCGTCACGAGCGCCCAAGGTGCCCTCGCGCTCTTCGAATCTCTCGTGCGTGTGCACGGATCGGCGCCTGCCGCGACGGCGGTGCTCGCCGCGACCTCCCTCGCTACCATCGGTCCCCGCACGGCCAACGCGCTGTCCCATCACGGCATCACGCCCGCGCTCGTGGCGTCCCCCTCCCACGCCGAGGGGCTCGTGGCCCTCCTGCGGGCGCGGGGCAGGCTGTCCGACCCGTGGACATTGTTCCGAGCAGACGAGGCACGCGACACCCTCCCCGACGCCATGAAAGCCGCGAGAGGCGACCTCAAGGTCGTCGAGGCCTACCGTGTCGTCGCGCCCGAGGTCACCACCTCCGGCGCCCGCGCGGTGTTGGGCCTCGACCTCCCCGCGCACGCGCTCGACGCGGTCTGTGTCACCAGCGGACTTGCCGCACGACACCTGCTGCGATTGGTGGAGCGGGCCCTCTCTACGACGGCCGCTCACCAGTGGCTGCGAACGGTCCCGCTCATCTCCATTGGGCCTGTGACGAGCGACGCGTTAACACATATGGGCCTCCCCGTCGCGCACACCGCAGACCAGCCCTCGCACGCCGGGCTGGCGCGGGCCCTCGCCGAGGTCCTCCGCGGCGCCGCCCACAGTCCCACTGCGCGCCCCTAGCCGTCGGTGGGATCACTCAAGCCCGAGGCCATGAACATAGGCCGCGAGCGCGTCGATCTCCGCGTCGGTCAGCTTGCCTTCAAAGCTCGGCATCTCGGCGCTGTCCTCGTAGAGGTCGGGCCCCCCGGAGTTACGGATGACTCGGGCGATCCACTCCGCGCGCCCCCTCCCCGCGAAGTTAGGCGCGCCTCCGCCATCACCCGCGTTCACCTCATGACATCCGCTGCACTCGAGTTCCTCCTCCCAAAGCTTCGCCCCTTGAGCAGCGAGCGTCTCGTCCCATGGCATCACGTCGGGCTCCGCCCGAAGGCGCACCAGATACTCCACCACCGCGTCGAGTTGCGCCTTTGGGAGCGCCGCCTCGTCGTAGGCCTCCATGTCCGTGTGCCCCTTGGTCCCCCCAAAATAGTTCGAGGCCCTCGGGGTTCGGATGGCCCCCACCAACCACTCCCGCGTGGAGAATCCTCCGAGGTCGGGGGCCTCATCGCCGCCCACGCCGTCCACCCCATGACACACCGCGCACCGCTCGCTGAAGGTCACCTTTGCCTCGTAGGCGGGATCGTTGCGCCAGACCGCAGGCCCACCCTCGGGCAGCACGCCCTCGAGTGCGAGCTCACGCGCGCGGGAGGCGTTGGCTCGCGCCGCCGATTGTCCCTCCTGGTACCCCTCATTTTGGGCGTCCTCCACCGCCGCGATCGCCGTGAGCGCCACGACTGCTGCCATCAGCGTCCCCACCATCAGCAACACCCGACGACGTGAGGAGGCCGTCCGGCTCGGCGATCTATCGATAAAGGGCAATGCCAGCAAGAATGTGGCGACGCCCCCCGGGATCAGCACGGTGCCGATGATCTGCAAGGGCCCCTCAAAATATTTGAGGAGCTGGAACAACGACAAGAAGTACCACTCAGGGCGCGCGACGAAGTTGGAGGCGGGGTCGGCCGGCGCGTAGAGTTCCGCGCCATGCGTCGCGACCGTCAGCGCCACGAGCACGCCCCCCGTCACCGTCATGGCAAGGACATCGAGGAAGAGCTGGTACGGCATGAACGGCTGCGTTGTCCGTCGGAGTTCCTCTTCGCTCAACGTCGCCGGGGGCGTCACCCCGTGGCGTCGAAACAGGTAGATGTGGGCCACCAACAGTCCACCAAGGGCCAACGGCAGCACGAAGACATGCACTGCGTAAAAACGCGTCAGCGTAAGATTTCCGTACTCCACTCCACCCTGCAGCACCTGCTGCGCCCCGCCGCCGCCGGGAACGGAACCCATGATCCCGGTGGCCACCTGCGTCGCCCAGTATCCCTTTTGATCCCACGGCAGCAGATAGCCCGTGAGGGCGAAGGCCAAGACCAGCCCGCCGAGCGCGAGCCCGATCCACCAATTGAACTCGCGCGGTGCCCGATACGCGCCCGAGAGGACCACCTGGATCATGTGGAGCACCACCACCACCACCATCGCCGATGACCCGTGGTGATGTAGCCCCCGTAAAAACCACCCGCCCGTCACCTGGTCTTGCAAGTAGGCGGTGCTCGCCCAGGCGTCACTCACTGAGGGGCTGTAGTACGTCGCGAGCAAGATACCCAGCACCACCTGCTGCATAAACAAGAAGGTGAGCACACTCCCGAATACATATCGAGCGCGCGCCCCTCCTGGCACCGGCTCCCCCGCTGCCTCCTTCCACAGGTCGCCCAGCCCCGTGCGCGAGTCCACCCACGCCCACAAACGACTCAACCGAGCAACTCCTGTTGCGCCACACCTTGGCGAAAGCGTTGATACATGACCGCGATGCTCCCGCCGCGATCTTCGATCTGCAACGCGTCGAGTCCACGCGGCGCGGGTCCCTCGGTCACCGCGCCTTCGAGGTCGAAAGAGGAGCGGTGGCACGGGCACTTGAAGCACGACGACCCCTCGTCAAAGTCGATCCCACAACCGAGGTGCGGGCACACGGTGCTGAAGGCCGACAGCGTCTCTCCGTTCAATACGACGAAGGCGGCGCCGATACGCACCCGCGTCACTCGGTTCCACGCGTCCTTGCGGTCTGCGAAGATCTCCACGCGACGTGGGACCGCACCAAACTGCGCGCGGTCACCGACCACAACGAACTCATCTCCGCCGGAGGTCACATCTTCATGGAGCGGAAACAACACCAGCCCCGTCGCGGGCGCGAGGACCGTCCCCGCGAGGCCCGCACCCATCACGCCGATCCCCGCGTTCAAGAACTTTCGTCGCCCAGGATCGTCGGGTGGAGCAGCCATCGCCGCGATTGTACTGCAAGGGGCGCTCCCCCTCTACGTGAAGGCCTGACCCCCCGGAACACCTCGCCGACATCTCCGCACCAAATAAGGATTTTCCACGGCCTCCTGTTATGGTTCGGTGTGCGTCGTTCGCAATTTATCTCCCCCGAGCGCAGCCAAGCCACGTCAAAATCTCGACCGTGGGGCGGCGTGCGACTTGCCGCACTCCCCGGGATCGTGGCGGCCGAGGGGCTTCGGATCGGTGAGTCTTGGGAGTTCTCTACGATGGTCGGGAGCGAGAGCCGTGCGCGCGGCGCCACCTTGCGCTCCGTGCTCGGTCGCGAGCTGCCCTTCCTCGCGAAGCTGATCGACACGGCGAGCCCTCTCAGCGTCCAAGTGCACCCCGAAGACGACCCCTCGCGCCAGCTGCTCGGTAAGGAGGAGGCGTGGATCATCCTCGACGCCGATGAGGACGGGCATGTCCTCGCCGGGCTCGCTGCAAACTGCTCTCCCGATCAGTTCGCCGAGGCCGTCCGCGCGGCGAACGCCGACCCGAGCGCGGGAGACAAGCTGCTCGCGTGTCTGCATCGCATCCCAGTCCGTACGGGGATGATCATCCTCGTCCCCGCGGGCACCCCCCACGCCATCGGAGCCGGCATCCTCCTCGCCGAAATCCAGCAACCCACGGACTGCACGTTTCGCTTCTTCGACTACGGGAGCGAGCGCGAGATTCACCCGGATCGCGCGGTGGCGGCCCTCGCTCCCGCGGCGCAGCCCAAGGTGTGGACCCCCACCGAGGGCCCAAAATCAATCGTCGGCCAACACCTAGAGCTCGCGCCCTTGCTCGCCGGCGGCCACGACGTCACCGCGAACGGCGCGGATGTTTTGTTGATTCCCGCGGCCGACGGCGTAGAGGTCCGGGTGGACGGGCAGACCCACGTACTCTCCAAGGGCGACCTGCGTCTGCTCGTTGAGGGATCTCATATGCGCGTGACGGTTCCCGAGCGCGCGGTGGCGGTGCTCGGAGCCCTCCCGTGAAGATTCTTCCCCGGCGGTTCGGCGGGGCCGCGCTCGCCTTGACCCTCTGCGGGCTCGGCGGCTGTAATTCCGACGACGACGCCAGTCCATGCCACGAGGTGCGCAAGTGCATCACGCTCTCGTGCAAGGAGCGTTTTGACCAGGGGAAGACCTCCGAGGCCTTCACCTCCTGCGTGCAGTGGTGCCGCACGAGCCGCGGCGTGCCCGTAGGCGAGCACGCCTACTGCGCCGAGAAGATCGGCGTGGGCTGCATCGAAGACTGGTACAGCCTCGAGTGCGTGCGCGCGCGAGGCCGCTGTCGAACAGGCGCGTTCCGCAGCACCAAAGACGGCGGCTGCTAGACCCCCGCTAGGCGCGCCCGCGGGTCCAGAGCCAGAAGACGGGCAATCCCGCGAGCACGACCGCAACGTTGACCGCCACCTCCGCCGGTGAGCGGACCGCGTAGTTGATCAGCAGCCCTAGCGCCGCGGCGATGAAGACCGCCGGCACCACCGGGTATCCCCACGCCCGGTAGGGCCGCGGAAGCTCCGGTCGTCGGACTCGAAGCACAAACACCGCAGCCACGGCCAGGGCATAGAACGGCCAGATTCCCACGATGAACTGATCCGCAAGCTGACCGAAGGTCCGCACGCTCACGAAGGCGACACCCAAGCCGATGGACAAGAGGATCGCGCCCCCCGGCGTCCCGTAGCGCGGATGGACCGCCGCGAGGCGACGAAAAAACAATCCGTCCTCCGCCATGGCGAAGAACACCCGAGGCCCGGTCAAAAGCGAGCCGTTGAGGGTGCCGAAGGTGCTCACCGCCACGAGCAGGGCCACGAGCTTCGCCCCCGTCTCCCCCACGAGCGCTCGGGCCACATCCGCGGCGACCAAGGGCCGGCCGGGCATGGACTCGATGCCGATGACCTTCACATACACGACGTTGAGAAGGAGATAGAGCGCGACGATGAGCGCGGTACCACCGATAAACGCGCGCGGGAGGTTGCGCTGAGGCGCCCGAACCTCGCCGCTCACAAAGCCCACGTCGGCCCAGCCGTCGTAGGCCCACATCACCGCGACCAACGCCAGCCCAAACCCAGACGCGGTGGTCAGCGCGGGCAGCCCCTCGACCGTCGTCGCTGCAACCGTCGCCGGGGCCAGCGTGAGCCCGGCCACCGCCAGCACCAAGATCGCGACCACTTTAAAGACGGTGCTCACGTTTTGAACGAGGGCGCCAAGTTTCACGCCGCGAAAATTAACCGCGCCGAGCACAACGATAAACACGGCGGCCAGGGCCTGCGCGCGCGACACCGGGATCTGCCCCGACACGAGCGTGGCTCCCCCGTCGCGCCCCAACACATACCAAAGGTGCTCCGCGCTGACGATGGCGATGGCTCCGTACGCGGCGGGTCGGAGGATCAACAGCTCACACCACCCGAACAAAAACGCCACGCGCGCGCCAAATGCCTCTCGAAGGTAGACGTAGATGCCTCCGGTCCGAGGAAAAATGGCGGCGACCTCCGACAATGAGAGCGCCCCGCACAGGGCGATGAGCCCCCCGACCACCCACGCCAACGCGAACGCCGTCACGCCGCTCGCGTGAGAGGCGATTTCAGCCGGCGAGCGGAAGATGCCGCTGCCGATGGTGGACCCCACAAGGATGGCTGTGGCAGAGAGTCCCCCGAGACGCCGCGGCAGCCGCTCCCCCCAGGGGTCCTCACCGTCGACCGGCCCACTCGCCTGGGTCACCGACCGCCCTTGCTCGGTGACCGTCGCTCGGCGAACGCAGCGAAGGCCGCCTTGGCCTCCGGGCTTTGGAGCTGACGTACGAACGCCTCGCCCTCCTCCCGCAGCGCACGCTGAATCAAGTCGCGGTCCCACCGGCGCATCAGCTCCTTGGTGAGTCGCAGCGACTCGGGCGGCTTGGCGGCGAGCGCACGCGCGGCCGCCCTCGCCGCGCCGTCCACCTCTGCGTCCGGAACCACGGAGGTCACGATGCCGGCGTCCACCGCCACCGACGGACCAAACCGCTTGCCGAGCATCAAAAGCTCCGCCGCGCGGGCGTGTCCCATCTGCCGCGACAAGAGCAGCGACGACGCCGCCTCCGGGCACAGCCCGAGGTCCACGAAGGGCAGCGCGAAGACGGCGGACTCGGCGGCGTAGACCAAGTCCACGTGCTGCAGCATGGTGGTCCCGATCCCCACTGCGGCCCCCTCCACCGCCGCCACCACCGGCGTCGCGATCTGGGTGATCGCGAAAAGAAACCGAAACACAGCGGAGTCACTACCGGTGGGTGGCGAGGCTAAGAAATCACCGAGGTCGTTGCCCGCCGTGAAAGTGCCCCCCGCTCCGCGCAACAGCACCACGCGCACCTCGGTGGACGTATCGGCCTCTCGCAACGACCTTGCCAGGGTCTCGTACATCCCCTCCGTGAAGGCGTTCTTCTTCTCCGGCCGGTTGAAGCAGACCTCCAATACGCCCTCGTTTTGCGTGCAAAGAATCTCTGGCTCCTGCGTGGTCATCACGAGCCACAGTACCGGCTCTCGCATCCACCGCCCACGGCATTCGTCTCCCGCGGCGCCGGGCCACCGCACAAGAGCGGGACAGAAGGCTCCGCGGTTTTGGCGCCTGTGGCAGGCTGCGTCGAGATCTTCCACACATCACGACCGACCCAGGTGTTCTCATTGGAACAGGTGGCTCGGGTTACCAAAAAAATAGAGCCCAACAGTGGATCTGGACACTTGTACGGCCCGAACAGGATCTTTTGCGCGATCACGGGACCTTCGACATGCGATCGTTATGGTAGGTTCTCCACGTGAAACGTACGGCATTTCGGTCTTCGATCCTGTTTATCTCGTCAGTGATATTGCTGGGATTCGCCCCCGCCACGGCTTCCGCAGCCGTCGACCTCGAGGTCGATGACGCGCCCGACCTTCCCGAGATCGTCGGGGGCCAAATTGCGTCCACCTGTCAGTGGCCGACCGTGACCGCCATGACCTCCAACGGAGGCCTGTGCACTGGGACCCTCGTGCATCCCCAGCTCGTGCTGTACGCGGCGCACTGCCCGTCCGTGTCCCAGGTCACCTTTAACGAGGCGGCGTTCGCTGGGGGTGGACAATCCGTCCCCGTGGATCACTGCATGGCCTTCGGACCAGGTCAACAGGTAGGCGATGACGACTACGCCTATTGCAAACTCGCCTATCCCGTCAACGACGTGCCGTTGACCCCGCTCGCCTACGGCTGCGAGGTCAACGAAATCAGCATCGGCAGAGACGTTGTGATCTCGGGCTTCGGTCAAAACGACCTCGGAAACTCCGGCACAAAATACTGGGCAGCCACCACCGTCTCGGGCGGCAATGGCACGACCAGCGCGATCAACGTGGGGGGCAGCGGCACGAGCGCGTGGCAAGGTGACTCCGGCGGCCCCGCGTTCCTCCGCCTCGACGACGGATCCTGGCGCGCCTTCGGGATCGTCTCGGGCGGCTCTGGCCCAGGCCAGCCGGTCCTCTACGTCAACATGGCGTACACGGTGCCTTGGGTCGAGTCGAACTCCGGCGTCGACATCACCCCCTGCCATGATCAAAATGGCGTCTGGAATCCAGGGCCCACCTGCGGAGGCTTCTCCACCGAGCCCATGAGCGGCGGCACGTGGAGCAACTACTGTAAGGACCAGCCCGTCAGCGATTACTCCGCGACCTGTGGGCCGGCGTGGAACGCAGCCGCCGATGAAATCCCTCCCGTCGTGTCAATCGTCACGCCCGTGAACGGCGACCAGTTTGAGGACGCCCCCGCGGTGATCGACATCAATATCGACGCCACCGACGAGGGCTACGGCGTAAAACATGTGTGGGTGTCGATCAACGGCGAGGACCTCGACAGTTATGACACCAGCGCCCCCTACGGCTTCCCCGGAGCGAACTTCCCCGAGGGCGGCTACACTCTCGTCGCCTACGCCGAGGACATCGCGGGCAATATCTCCGAGTCCGCCCCTGTCAATTTTGGGGTCGGCGGGGTTGACGCTCCGTCCGGCGACGACGACGGCGGCAACAACTCTGGTGAGACCGGAGGCTTCGCCACGGACTCAGATGACGACAAGGGCTGTGCCTGCGACGTTAACGACTCCACTCCCCCCCAAGAACTCGCCGCCCTCATGGTCTTGCTCGGCCTCGGCCGCCTGCGACGACGTCGCGTGGTCTCGGATTCCTAGCGCCCGTCTCCCTGCCCCCGTCTCGGGGTGACGCGACGGCCGCACATGATGCTCACGACCGGCGGGTCGTGGAGTTCTCACCGGCGGAATCGGGGAGAACCCCCCACACGCGAGAGATGTCCTTTGCGGCGACCTCGCGGGGTGTCCCCTTGTCAGGACGCCCGATCCAAAACGCATCTTCGCCGTCCGCATCTCGGTACTCGAGGCCGATGATCGTACCACCACGTGAACCCACCGCGCCCTCAAGCTGCTGCATGGAGACCCTCTGATCGCCCGCGACCGACGGCGCCACCTCCAAAGGTACCAGCGACATCCCCCATGGCCCCAAAAGCTCCTCGAACACGAGGTCGAAGTGAGGCACGACCACGGACTGAAACATAAAATAGGCGCGCAATGCAGGGAGCGCGTAGATGCTCACCGACAGCAGCGCGTCGCGGCCTGCCACGCGTTGATCGTGGAGTCGATCGAAGCGCGCGCGCAGTCGTATAGCCAAGTCCTCGTCATCGACCTCCACCACCAGCCGCCGCATCGCGTCGCTGCGACCCGGGTCCTCAGCCCACGCCGACTCAAACAAGGCCTCTAGCTTCATCAGGGCCGTGAGCGTGCGGGCGTCACCGGCCCGCGACTCGTCCGCGCAGAGCACGACCGCGTCCATGTCGAAGGCGGGCCCATATCCGCACGGTAACTCGGCGAGCACCCTCGAGGAGGACCAGTCCGCCCGCGCCACGACGATGCTCGCGTTCGCCTCCTCGTGCGGCGCGGCCCGCGAGGATGGGCCTCGCCGAGGCCCATACGAGTAGCGGTAGATCGCGTAGGCGTCTCCGCTGCGAGATTTGGGTGAGTCCACCGCCTCGAAGAAGCCCCCCCGCGCCGTCACCCCTCGCCGCAAGACGGCGTCACGATGAGCGTCGAGATCGTCGCAAGCCTGACGCATGGTCGCCGTGGTCGCCCCAGCCACGAATAGAATCGTCGCCTGCGGATACGCGACCGCGAGCGACTCCAGCAAATCGACGCTGCCCGGCCGATAGCCGCACACGAGCACGCGCGTCACCGGGGATGCCGCCGCCATGGCGAGCAAGTCGTCGCCACGCGCCAGCGCCTCCCTCTCCTCGCGCAGCTCCTCCCCGCGCGGTTCCTCCCCGCGCGGACGCCGGTCGGGCGCTACGTCCGAGTCCATCGCCGCACGCATCACCTCACGCACCTCACGAAAATTGGGCGCGAGCATGACGAGACCCACCCGCGAGTCGCCGTCACGTTGATCGGCGAACGACGAATCCCCGAGCACCGCGCGCACCGGCGCGGGACGCCGATCCCCCTCCTCGCCCTCACGCCTCTGCTCGGCGGCGCGGACGAGGCTGCCGAGCAACACCGGAGCCCGCGGGTCACCGCGCCGTTCACCCGCAAGCACCCTGCGGAGGCTCGCGTGGCTGGCGTCATCGAGGATTCGATCGTCGTCGGGCGATCCGCCCGGCATGCCAGGGTAGTCGAGGCTGTAGGTGTAAATCTCCCACCCCTCGCTGGTCAGCAAGGTCGACAGCATCTCCTCGCTGTGCGGACGTCGCACCGCGCACGCGAGGAACAGGCCCACCAGGCTCTCCGTCGTCACGATCTGCGTCAGCGTGTGGGCATGGTCTGCGCGCGCATACGAGGCCGTCGCGCGCCTCGCCGCCCCGACGCTGCTCTCGTCCACCATCTCCGCGATCAGGCGGGGGCGCGGAGCCCGTTCGGGCAAGCCCTGCATGCTCGCGACGATGTTGAGAAGGGTGCGAATGGTCGCGTCATCAGGATCCGCGCGATACAGATCCGCCAGCATCACGACCCGCTTCGCCCGCTGCATATCCGTCCGCCGAATCATCGCGATGGCGTCGTCATGAACCGGGGCCTGACGATAGACCACGCGCGCGAACTGAGGTTCTCGGAGAAAGTCCGGTGGATCCAAAGAGGTCCCAACCACCAGGAACTTCCGGCGTCGCCGTGCGGCGGCCAACAACTCCCGAATCCCCTCCATTGAGCGGAAGCTCCACTCCTCCGGCGCGAGCTTCTCATAGTGCTGCAGCAGCTCCACGAGCAGCTGCCGGGTTGCCGGGGTGATATTGACCACCACGGTGTGACCCGAGAGTCCCGGCGCGCGCAGTCGGCTCAACTCCATCAACTCCCGCACCACGTCGGTGCCGAGTCCGATCAAAAAACTCACCAAGAACAGACCGAAGACCGTTAGCAACATCGACACCAAGAGCACGGCGGACTGGTCGGGGCTGGTCATGAGATTTCCGGGGTCCTCAATCTGCCGAAACGACCACCACAGCCGCACCAGAAAGTTCGCGTCGCTCGCGCCGCCGACCAAGCCGTCTCCATCAAAATCGACGTCGTTATTCCCGACCTGCTCGATCACCACAGCCCCCGCAAAAGAGAGCAAGACGGAGGCCAACATCATCAGCGACACCTGCCGCAGGCGCTCCGCCCGGGAGAGGACGGTGTACAGGTCCGCAACCATGGGGGCCCACAGTCGAAACAAGAGCAGCAGCCTCACCAGCCGAAACAGTCTCAAGGTGCGCGCCGACGACACACCGATCAAGATCCACTCTGGCGGAAGGAAGGCCAACAACGCCACGGCGTCCAATCCAACCCAAACGGCCTCCCGCAAGGATGGCCTCCGCCACCCCCGCCTCGCGGTGAACCCGGCGGTCATAAATTCGTCGCGCCCTTCCTCTCGAAAAATCAAGAACAAGCGCCCGAACAGTTCCGGCACGAAGAGCACCAAAAACAGGCCGTCGAACCGCTGGATCACCGGCGAAGGGAGCAGGCTCACGATGATGGCCGCCGTCAACGCCAGGCGGGTCGCTTGGTGCGCGAGGAACCGTCGCAACAACGTCGCGCTCCCCCCTGCAATATTCCCCGACACACCCCATCATACGACGATCTCGCCTGGGGAGCGAACTGCGTGTTCTCCCGCCCTCACTTCATGCTACGGTCCGGCCGCGATGACTGAGAACCAGCGAACCGAAGTCGACAGTATGGGTGAGATCCAGGTCCCCGCCGACCGCTATTGGGGCGCCCAAACGCAGCGCTCCCTCCATCACTTTAGCATCGGCACCGATCACTTTCCCCGCGCCATGATTCGCGCCCTTGGGGTGATGAAGAAGGCCGCCGCCCTCACCAACGCCCAACTTGGCACCCTCGAACAAGACAAGGTGGACCTCATCGTCCGCGCCGCGGACGAAGTCATCGAGGGCCAGCACGACGGTCACTTCCCCC
Source organism: Nannocystaceae bacterium (assembly GCA_040265175.1). GTDB lineage: Bacteria > Myxococcota_A > Polyangia > Nannocystales > Nannocystaceae > JAAZXR01. The sequence continues at coordinate 7,843 of JBDQGY010000025.1, read as the reverse complement.
TCTTCGTATGGCAGACCGGCAGCGGCACCCAGACCAATATGAACACCAACGAGGTGATCGCCAACCGGGCCATCGAGATCGCCGGCGGAGCGCTCGGCAGCAAGGACCCTATCCACCCGAACGATCATGTCAACCGCGGCCAGTCGTCCAACGACACCTTCCCGACGGCGATGCACATCGCCGCAGCGGAGCAGACCATCCACCACCTCGTGCCCCACGTGCGGGCCCTTCGAGACACCCTCGCCGCCAAGCGCGACGCCTTCGCAGAAGTCGTCAAGACCGGACGCACCCACCTGCAGGACGCCACGCCGCTGACCTTGGGGCAAGAGATTTCCGGATGGGTCGCTCAGCTTGACCGCGCACTTGAGGGGGTTCAAGCCGCCCTCCCTCAGGTCTACGAGCTCGCGCTCGGAGGCACGGCCGTCGGCACGGGGCTCAACACCCATCGCGACTATGCGACAACGAGCGCGGCGATCATCGCCCGTTTGACAGAGTTGCCCTTCGTCACCGCGGAGAACAAGTTCGCGGCCCTCGCGGCACATGACGCTCTGGTGGCGCTCCACGCCACCTACAAGACCTTGGCGTGCGCCCTCATGAAAATCGCCAACGACGTCCGATGGCTCGCCTCCGGCCCCCGGTGCGGCATCGGCGAGATCACGATCCCCGAGAACGAGCCAGGGAGTTCGATCATGCCCGGCAAGGTCAACCCCACCCAATGTGAGGCGATGACCATGGTCTGCGCCCAAGTCATGGGCAACGACGTCGCGGTGTCGGTGGGTGGGGCCTCCGGGAACTTCGAACTCAACGTGTTCAAGCCCCTCATCGTGCACAACACGCTCCACTCAGCGCGTCTCCTCGGCGACGCCTGCCACAACTTCAACCGCTTCTGCGCCGCAGGGCTCGCCCCGAACCACGAGCGCATCGCACACAACCTTGAGAACTCGCTCATGCTCGTCACGGCTCTCAACCCGCATGTCGGCTACGACTCCGCGGCCAAGATCGCCAAAAAAGCCCACGCAGACGGGACGACGCTCAAGGCGGCGGCCCTCGCCCTCGGGATCTTGACCGAGGAGCAGTTTGACGCCTGGGTTGTGCCCGAGGCCATGACCCGGCCGTCGTAGCTGTCGACTCCCCTAGTCGAACAGATCCGCCGCGAGCGGGCTGTCATCTCCGCTCTGGATGGACTTGGTCAGCGCCACCGCCTGCGGGAGGACTTGGGTCGTGAAGAACTTCAAGTTCGCGACCTTTCCCCGTTGGTGCTGGCTCAACTCTGCGCCGGCGGCGGCTGTCTGGGCGACGAGGGCTTGGTCAAGCGCCTCCACGCCAAGCACCACGTACCCGAAGGCGTTCAAGAAGGGCACCGCGTTTAACATGGCCGCGTCGAGCTTGCCACCTTGGCCGATGGAGGCGATGAACATCGCCGAGGCCCCGACATTTTGAAGCGCCTTGCCGATGGCCGCCGACTCCGCCTCGAACCCGCTGGCCTTTCCACGCTCGATGATCTCATTGGCGAACTGCATGTAGTTCATGAACAACTTGCCGCCCCCGATCCGCATCTTGCGGCCGAGGAGGTCGAGCGCCTGAATCCCGTTGGTGCCCTCGTAGATCGACTGAATTTTCGCGTCGCGGACGAGCTGCTCCACGGGGTACTCCCCGATGTATCCATAGCCCCCGAAGACCTGAACGCCGGTCACCGCCACGTCGAAGCCACGATCCGTACAGACCGACTTCAGAATCGGCACGAGCAGGTCCACGCGCTCGTGACACGATGTCCGCTCCGCCTCGTCCTTCGAGTGCTCAGCGATGTCGGCCTCAAGCCCGACGCGAATGGCGAGAGACCGCATGGTCTCCACCAACACTTTTTGGCTCATCAACATACGCCGAACGTCGGGGTGCTCAATGATGCTCACACGCGGCGCGTTCGCGTCTTTGATATTCGAGATGGAGGTGCCCTGAACCCGATCTTTCGCGTAGGACTTGCTGTACTGGTAGGCCGCGGAGCCCGCTGCGAGCCCTTGCACGCCTACCCCAATCCGCGCCTCGTTCATCATATGGAACATAAGCTCGATTCCCTGGCACTCCTCCCCGACGATCCAGCCCTTGCACGGGCCTCGCATCCCGAGGCCGAGCACGCAGGTCGCGGACCCCTTGATACCCATTTTGTGCTCAAGCTTGAGCACGTGGGCGCCGTTACGGGCGCCCAACTCCAGGTTGTCGTCGAACTCGTACTTGGGCACCAAAAACAGGCTCAGCCCCTTCGTGCCGCTGGGCGCCTCATCCGTGCGCGCGAGCACCAGGTGGCAGATATTCGACACCATGTCGTGATCCCCCCCGGTAATAAAGATCTTTTCACCCTCGAGGAGGTAGACCCCTTCCTCTCCCGTGGCGGTCGCTTTGCAGCGGTTGTCTCCGACCGAGCTTCCCGCTCCCGACTCCGTGAGGCACATGGTGCCTCCCCACACGCCGCTAAACATCTTCTCGCCGATGGCGTCGCGCCACTTCTCAGGGCCGAACTCATGGATCACCCGCGCCGCCGCGGACGCCAAGCCCGGGTACATCATGAACGCCATGGAGGCGCCGCTAAACATCTCTTGCAACACGACCCCCATTGCCACAGGCATCCCCGCCCCGCCGAGCTCCGGCGGCGCCCCGGGGGCCGCCCATCCGCCGCCGCAAAATTCGTCCCACGCGTTTTTGAAGCCCTCGGGGGTCGCGACGTTGCCCTCTTCGTCGAGGGTGCAGCCTTGCTCGTCCCCCGTCTTATTCACCGGGTGCAACACCTCGCGCGCGACCTTGTAGGCCTCTGACAAGGTCGCCTCGTAGACATCGCGATCGAGGTCCTCGTACTTGTCGAGCTTAAGCAGCCGCTCGTGAATTTTGTGCTGCTCGAACAGCGAAAAACAAACATCGTCGATATCGTAGGTGAAAGATGTCGCGCTCACGAGGGTGTGAATACAGCGAAAACGGAGACACGTCGAGCGCGCAGACACCGCGACCTGGCAGGCTCGCAAGCCCCCTAATGCCGCCGTCGCACCGCCCGCAAAGCGGGATGATGAGCATGCTCAATATTCTCAATACTTAGCATGCTCATCATCTCTACCGAGGGCGCAAGTTCCCCACACCCCATCGACAAAACGTTCGCCCTTCACCGCCTCGCGTGGGAGGCTTCGGGCCGCGGCGCACGGGACGCCCAGCCGGCGGACCGCGCGCTGCCCCGCCGTCAGACGCCGGACGCCGACATGGCGGTCCAGGCCGCATGAACAACAAATACAGTCAACAACGCAATCCCCCAGCGACGCCCCACCCGGGCCTCGCCGCGCTGATGAGCGCGCCAACCAACCGCGCCGAGCATCGCCGTGAGGAGCAACATCACCGGCAAGTCCACAGGTATCAACGAGGGTCCCACGCTCGACAGCGGGGAGAGCACCCCAGGGATCCCCAGCACCGCCAAGGTGTTGAATGTGTTGGAACCCACGATATTCCCCACCACGAGCTCCGCCTCTCCACGGCGCGCGGCGAAGATGGTCGACGCCAACTCCGGGAGGCTCGTGCCGATGGCGACCACGGTGAGTCCGATGACGAAGTCGGAGACGCCGAGCGCTCGCGCGATGTCCGCCGCACCCCAGACGACGCTCTTCGAACCCGCGAGTAACAACGCGAGCCCAAGCAGCACGGCGAGGCCGCTTTTCATCCGAGCCCCAGGCTGCCGATCCGCGTCTCTTCTCGCTCGCCGACGAGGTCCTCCCTCGATGGAGGGGGCGTCGCCCCCTCGCTCGTCACGCCGGACGCCCCGGATCAACACCACCATCATCACGATGAGGGCTGCCGTGAGAACCAGGCCGTCGAAGCGAGACAAGTTGCCGTCGTACAAGAGCGCCGTCGCCAAGCCCGTCGTCACCAGCAAGCGTGGGATCTCTTTGCGACCCGCGACCTCGGGGATCAAAAGTGGCGAAACAAGCGCCCCGACGGCCAATACCAGCCCGAGGTTTGCGATGTTGGAGCCTATGGCGTTACCGACGGCCAAGGCCGCGTCTCCTTGGAGCCCCGCGGTGATCGAAACGAGCAGCTCAGGCGCGGAGGTCCCCAGCCCAACCACCACCATTCCGATGATCATGGGGCTCATGCCTAGCGTCGCAGCGAGACTGCTCGCTCCCGCGACAAATTTCCCCGCACCGTAAATCAGCCCGACGATCCCAAGCACCACCGCTACCGCTGGATATAGATGCTCCATCCGCCCGCGCAGAGTAACCGACGACGGCGCGCAACTCCCCGGAGTTGGGCAAAACCCGCGTTTGACGCACCGGGGCTAGTACGCGGGCACAGACCGGTGTATCCAAACGGTCGCCCGTGGACCCCTCAATTGAACTGAGCTTCGTCATCCCCGTATTCGACGAGCAAGACTCGCTCGATCAACTTTTTCGTGAGCTGTGCGAGGCCTGCGAGCAGGCCGGGCGGACCTTCGAAGTCATCTTCGTCAACGACGGCAGCCGAGACGATTCGGGCGCGCGCCTTGACGACCTCGCGGCCCGCGACGCGCGGGTGCGAGTCGTCCACTTCCGACGAAACTTCGGGAAGTCGCCCGCCCTCGCCGCAGGGTTTGAACGCGCCCGGGGCGCCATCATCTTTACGCTCGACGCGGACCTTCAAGATGACCCAAAGATGCTCCCGACGTTCCTTGCAGAGATCGACAAGGGGGCCGACCTCGTCTCCGGCTGGAAGGAGCGCCGCCACGATCCTCTCGGTAAGACCCTGCCGTCCAAAGTTTTCAACGGCGTCGTACGCAGGCTCTCCGGCCTCGATCTTCACGACTTCAACTGTGGATTCAAAGCCTATCGCAGGGAGATCGCGGACGAGGTCACCGTATACGGCGGGCTCCACCGCTTCATGCCGGTGCTCGCAGCTGCGCGAGGCTTTAAAGTCGTGGAGGTGGTCGTGGAGCACCGCGCCCGACAGCATGGCGTGAGCAAATTCGGTACGCGACGGTTCTTTGATGGGATCCTCGATCTCATGACGGTCATGCTCGTCACCCGGTTTCGAACCCGCCCCCTCCACTTTTTTGGGGTCCCGGGCTTCGCCATGGGCACCGTCGGTTTTCTGGTGCTCGCCTACCTGGCGGTCCTCTGGACCCTCGGTGAGCCCATCGGGACCCGCCCGCTGCTGACCCTTGGCGTGCTGTTGTCGCTGGGGGCGATTCAAATGGTGCTACTCGGGCTGCTCGGCGAGCTGCTCGTTCGCACCACGATCCAATCGCGCGAGATATTTTCGATCCGTCGCGAATCCCATACCCCTGAAGATCCGCGGCCCGCCGCGCCGCCGCCTCCCGCGGCCCCCTCCCATTCCCACGAGGTCTCATGAGCGAGGTTCGACACGGCAATCGCCAAAAGCACGAGAGCGGAAACCCAATTCAGCGCAAGCTGATCGAGCACTTTCACACGCAGGCCGTGGCGCTCCTTGAGCACGCGGCACCCAGTTCGCTGCTCGACCTAGGATGCGGAGAAGGCTTCACCCTCGACGCCTTTGTCCGCGCGGGCGTGAAGTGTGACATGACCGGCATCGATCTGTCGCAAGACGCCCTCTCCTACGCTCGCGCGCGGCTGCCCGATGAGGTCTCCTTGGAGTGCGCGAACGCGACGACGCTCGCGAATGACGGACGCTCCTTCGATCTCGTCGTCATGCTAGAGGTGCTTGAGCACATCGAGAACCCGAGCCAGATGTTTGACGTGCTCGAGCGCCTCACCAACAAACACCTGCTGTTGTCGGTGCCCTGGGAGCCCTTCTTTTGTGGCCTCAACCTCCTGCGTGGGAAGAACATCCCTCGCTTGGGTAATGATCCTGAGCACGTCAACCATTGGACCAGAATGGGCTTTCGCCGGTGGGTATCAACGCGCTTTGATATCCTCGCGGCGCCCGTCGTCTTTCCATGGACAATGGTCCTCGCCTCTCGCCGCGACGCGCAGCCCTGAGCGGAGTTGATCCCGCGAAGCACGCGTTTTAGGGCTCGACAACGCCCAGAGACGCTGGCAATTTCGGGGTTCTGCGTGCGGCTCTTTCTGTCAGCCTTTTTCTGGATTTATCTGGGCGTGAGCCTGGCGGTCTTTTGGTTCGCGGTGTTCATCCCGTGGCTGTTCACCCTGCCCTTTGATCGGCGGCGGCGGTTCGCCCACTGGTACGCCTGCGTTTGGGCAAACCACTACATCAAGTTCTCACCGTTTTGGGAGATGCACCACGAGGGCCTCGAACACTTCGACAAGAACGAAGCCTTCGTGATCGTCGCGAACCATCAGTCCATCGCGGACATCATGGTGATGTTCACGACCTTTCGTCAATTTCGATGGGTTAGCAAACACACCGTTTTTTACGTGCCGTTCATGGGCTGGATGATGAAGATGGCGAACTACGTCGGGATCCGACGAGGGGACCCGAAGAGCCGAGAGAAAATGCTCAACGCCTGCAAACACCACCTCGCCATAGGGAACTCGATCATGATGTTCCCGGAGGGCACTCGCTCCGAAGACCAACAACTGCGGGCGTTCAAGCGGGGCGCGTTCCAGCTCGCCGTGGACACAGGCCACCGCGTGTTGCCAGTGGTGCTCGACGGCACCCACGACGCGCTCCCCAAGGACACGTGGATCTTCCGCAACGAGGGCAAGAGCGTCCTCAAAGTGCGCGCCCTCCCCCCCATCGATCCGGCCGATTTTAACGATGATCCCCAGCGCCTCAAGGAGGCCACCAAACGCGTGATGGCAGAGCAGCTTGAAGACCTCCGCGCGGGGCCGGCCCTCAAAGGCACCGAGCATGGCGCACCTGCCCCCCGAACCGGTGACTCGGCGACGTCCCGCGCGAAGCGAGACAGCGAGCCAGCACCGGGCTACTCCACTGGGATCTGACCGCGCCCCCTCGCACCAACCGCCCCTCGCGTCGCTTTCATTTTTCGACGCGCCGGGGTGGAGGTATGCTCAGGCCGAATGAGCTCACCGCACTCGACAAACCCACTTTTGCACCCCACGGCCAAGATTCCGTTCGCGGATATTGAACCGGGACACGTCTCGGCTGCCATCACCATGCACATCGCGCGGGGACGCGAAGCGATTGAACAAATCATCCAGCACCACGCCGGCGAGGGCGCGGCTCCAACGTGGGCGTCCCTCATGGACGCCTTGGACGCGGCGGTACAACCTCTCGACTGGGCGGCGACGCTGGTGTCCCACCTCGACAGCGTCCGATCCTCGGACGCGTTGAGCGCCGCCTACGCCGAGGTGCGCCCCGAGATCAGCGCCTTTTATGCCGACCTCCCCGTCCACGCCGGCCTCTGGGCACTCTTGTCCGCATTCGCGGCGACTGAGGAGGCGAGACACCTCGACCCCGTGCGCGCGCGCGCCCTCTCCAAGATCATCGATGAGTTTCGTCGCCACGGCGCGATGCTGTCCGACGACGACAAACGAGAGCTGGTAGAGACCGACCGCGCGCTGTCATCCGCCACCCTCAACTTCTCCCAGAACGTCCTCGAGGCCACCAGTGCCTTCGCGCTCTACCTCGAAGATGACCGGCGCCTCGCCGGTGTCCCGCCTCACGTCGTCGCCGCGGCTGGGCGCGCAGCGGCGGCCGAGGACCGAGAGGGATACAAGCTCACCCTGCACGCTCCCTGCGTTATTCCCGTGCTCACCTACGGTCAAGACCGAGGACTCCGCGAGCAGCTTTGGCGCGCCTACAACCGCCGCGCCAGCGCCGGAGACGTCAACAACGCGCCGGTCATCTGCCGCATTTTGAGCCTCAGAAAGAAGCGAGCCAGCTTGCTCGGATACGACAACTTCGCGGACCTCGTCCTGGAGGACCGCATGGCCGC
>JBDQGY010000024.1:0-26474 GCA_040265175.1 Nannocystaceae bacterium | reverse complement strand
TCCATGAACATCGTCCACCCTCGCTTGCTCGGACCTCCGGCTCCGGCGGCGGGTGCCGGGGCTGCGGGTGCCGGGGCTGCGGGTGCGGGTGCTGCCGGGGCGGCGGGTGCGGGTGCTGCCGGTGCCGGAGCGGGTGCTGCCGGGGCCGGGGCTCCCGGCGCCGTCGGGACACCAACGTCTGCGGCGTCCATAAACATGGTCCAGCCTCGCTTGCTTGGACCGCCTCCACCTGCGGCAGGCGCTGCGGGTGCCGAGGCTGCTGGCGCCGCCGGTGCTGCCGGTGCCACCGCGCCACCAATGGCCGCGACCTCCGCGAGGAACGCTTGCAACGCCATGGGGCGACCCATCACATCTTTCGAGAGCGCGCGTGCGAGCGAAGGGTGAACGTCGTCCGCCGGGTCATCGCCGGTGTGCGCTGCGATCACAGCATCCGCGTCTCCCTGGAAGAGCGCGCCTCCCGTCAAGAGACGGTGCATCATCGCCGCGATGTTGTAGGTGAGCGTGCGTTGGTCGACCACGCCGCCCTTGGCTTGCTCGGGTGCCATGGTCTCCAACGGGCCACGGGCAGCGCCGGGCTGAGGCTCACTCACGGCGAATCCAACAACCTTCACCCCCGCATCGGAGACAATGACGTTGTCGAGGCCGAGGTTTCGGTGCATCACGTTCACCTGCTCGCCAGCCAAGATCGCAGCGCCCACGGAAGACATCAGGGTCGACGCGTCGGCTTCGCTCATCGCTGCCTGCTCACGCAGCGGAGCACCGCTGACCACCTCGGTCACCTCGAAGACGCCATCACCAAACTTTCCGCAAGCGATCACCTTCGCGACCTGCGGTGCAGACACGTTCTTGAGTTGGTTCAGCTCGCGCAGCGCCTTGTCGCGGACCAAGCCGGACGAAAAACAATCATCGGCATACACGGTGAGATGCGAGAGCTCCCCCGCCCCGTCGCGCGCCTCGTACGTCGCTGCTCCGGCCCTCGTTCGGACCAATGAGCCAACGGTGAAACCTTCAATTTGGGAACCTTCGGAAACCTGCGGATGTTCGTTCGACATGCTTGCCTCGCGCCCTTCGATCAAGGTGCGCCGTGCGAGACTACGCGCTAGCCGACCCGCGGATCAACCCTTGCGCGGCCGTTCCACGAGTGAACAGCCCAGAATGTCCTGAAACATGTCTCTTTCGCGCGTCGGAACACCGACCCACGGACCCGGGGGAGGCCGAACGCTCGGCCGCCTCGCGGGACTACGAGGACTTCGAAGAATCGTTGGACTTCGCCTTTGGCGCAGCCTCTCCGGGCGCGCCGCAGCCGGCGAACAACTCATCGTAGGACGCGGTGCTGGCCTGCGACATCTTTCGCTTTCGATCTCTGCCAGCGTTTTGGTGACGGCGCTTTCGCTTATTTCTCGTGATCTCGGTCAGGGAAGCCATGGCGTTTTCCTCGGGGCACGCTGAGTAACGCCCCCTCCCCGGCTTGTCAAGCATCCGAGGCCCAGGCCTCCCCATCCACGCTTCTGAAGACGCGCCGCGACGCGAAACGGGTATTGCAGACCCTGTATGGACGCCCGAGGGGCCCGTGTCACGGGTCTCACGACTCGCTCGACGAGCCGGAGGAGACCTCCGCGTCGTCCAGATTGGCGGCGAGCGCGCGCTGCACCACTTGCACGCCTCGGATCCCCCGCAGACCCACCATCAAGCCCTCAAGTTGCTCGAGGTTGCGCACGGACGCGTGAAAGGTGTTCGTCGCGCGCTTGAGATCCTTGGAGGCGCGGCAGTTCGCCTGTTTGATGTCCGCCTGGTGCTCCGAAAAGACCCGACTCATCTCGGCCAGCAGACCCACGGTGTTGCTCGTTTTCACCTCGATGGTCACGGGCCGCGTCATCTCGAGGTCGGGGTTCCACACCACGTAAACACGCCGGCTCTCGATTTGGTCGTTGACTTGAGGGCAGCGTTCCAAATGCACCACCAGACCGCGGCCCCCCACCACAAATCCCACGATGGGATCCCCAGGGATCGGTTCGCAGCAACTTCCGAGCGCCGCGATCCCGTCGCCGATTCGCAGCTCTCGCGCTCCGAGCACGATGGGACGCGTCACCGTGCCGTCCTTGAGAACCCCGCTGTCTTGCTTTCCGCTCCTCCCAGCCACACGGCGAATTACGCGGGCCCAAATCCCCGCATCCGAGCTCTCCACGTGGCCTCCGGTCATGCGCGCGGCGAGGACGGCCGGCGAGATACTCCCTCGTCCGATCTCCTCGATCAGTCCGTCGGCGCCACGCTCTTGCCCAATACCAAATTCATCGAGCAGCTTCGCGAGGTCTTCATGCTCTCGCAATCGCGCCTCCACATCTTCATCCTCTGCGAAGTGCTGCGCGAGCAGCGTCTGACCGGCGGCGAGATTCCTCGCTCTCTCTCGTCCGCGGAGGAAATGCTTGACCCGCGCCCGCGCCCGCGCCGTCCGACAAATCTCGAGCCAGCCTCGTCTCGGTTCAACCGCCGGGTTCGTCAAAATCTCCACCGAGTCACCTTGGTGAAGCCGGTAACCGAGAGGGACGATATGTCCGTTCACCCGCGCTCCCGAGCAGTGCTGCCCCACGTCAGAGTGGATCGCGAACGCAAAGTCGATCGGAGTGGCGCCGTGGGGGAAGGTGAGCATGTCGCCATCCGGCGTGTAGACGTAGACCTCGTTGGAGTACAGGTCTGCCTTCACCGACTCAATGAACTCATGGGGATCCGCCACCTCATCTTGCCAGTCCATGAGTTGACGCAGCCACGCCAAGCGAAGCTCCTTGGACTCTGGCGCGTCGTCGTCTCCCACCAAGCTCACGACGATCCCACGCTCCGCGACCTGGTCCATGTGCTCCGTGCGGATCTGGATATCCATCCTCACCCCGTGGACATCCACCACCAGCGTATGCAAACCCTGGTAGTGGTTGGGCTTGGGGAGCGCGATAAAATCCCGAACGCTGCCCGGGATGAGCTTGAGCGCGTCGTGTAGCTGTCCGAGCGCCGCGTAACAGGCCAGTCGGTCTTGCGTGATGATCTGGTACGTGACCACATCCGCCGGCTGCGTGAGCTCTTGCCCCGACTCTTCGAGGAGACGATGCATAGAGAACGCCGACCGCAAGGACGCCCGCACCTCCACCGCTCCAAACCGCCGCATCTCCCACGCGTGGAAGCTCTTTTGCGCAACGTCGTCGACAGGCCCAAAGACCTCGCGCAGCCGCGTGACCCGGCGAGACACAAAGTCGGGGTCTCGCTTCATCAATTCGTCGATTCGGCCCGAGACGAGTTCGTAGGCGCCCGGCTCAAGGTACCGGAACGAGAGATCCTGCAACTCCGCTCTCATCCACTCGATCCCTAGCCTGCCGGCGAGGGGCACGTAGATGTCCATGGTTTCGCGGGCGATCCGCAGCTGCTTGCTCGACGGCATGTGCTCCAAGCTGCGCATGTTGTCGAGACGATCCGCGAGCTTAACGATGAGGACGCGGATGTCTTGACTCATCGCCAGCAGCATCTTGCGGAAGCTCTCCGCCGCCTGCTCTTTGCGAGACAAGTAGGGCAGCTTGCCCAACTTGGTGACGCCGTCCACGAGCAGCGCGATCTCTCTCCCAAAGGTCTGCGTGACATCGAAGACCGTTAGGTCTGAGTCTTCCACCGAGTCGTGGATCAAACCAGCCGCCACCGACGGCGCGTCCAGGCCGAGCCGCGCGATGGTCCCCGCAACCCTGAGAGGGTGAATGAGATACGGCTCTCCGCTCTTGCGGACCTGCCCCCGGTGCGCCACCAGGGCCGTCTCAAACGCGCGCTCGACAAGCTCGGACGACGCCGTCGGGTCTTGGGCGTTTAGCTCGGCCAAGACACCGTCGAGGATGGGCCGCAAACGCGCCTCTTCGGACGCTTGCGAGGCACCCTCCTCCGTCGGTGGCGTCGCGGGGCCCTCGTCCATTCAATCTCCATCCAGCAAGAGATCCCGCGCCGCAGCGTGCTGTCGAGACACTCGCTGGAGCTGGGAGAGGTAGACCGCTCGAAGAGCGTCGTACGCGCTGTCAATGTCGTCGTTCACGATGACGTACTCGTACTCATGATAGTGCGCCAACTCCATCCGGGCCATGCGCAGTCGACGTTCAATCACCTCATCGGCGTCGGTCGCACGCCTCCTCAGCCGCTGTTCGAGCTCTTGAAGCGAGGGAGGGAGGATGAACACCCGCGTCATAAATCGCTCAAACACCTCGTGCGACGCCAGCTGCTGCGCCCCTTGAAAGTCGATGTCGAACAACAAGTCTCGGCCTCGGGCCACCGCCGATTCCACCTGCTGAATGGCGGTGCCGTACATATTTCCGTGGACGCGGGCCGACTCGGCGAACTCTCCGCCGTAGTTCATCTCATCAAATCTCTCCATGGAGACAAAGTGATACTCCCGCCCGTCCACCTCGCCCGCCCGCGGCGCGCGGGTCGTATACGAGACGGAGAAACCGAGCCGCGGAAATTCGGCGCGCAACCGCGTGCAAAGCGTGGTCTTTCCCGCGCCGGAGGGAGACGAGACAGCGAGGAGGATTCCGGGACACTCACTCGACATTTTGCACCTGCTCTCGAAGACGCTCGAGCGCTCCTTTTCCCTCGATCACAAGGGCACACAGCGACGCGCTGGCGAGTTTGCTCCCCGTGGTGGTCAGCTCGCGGCCCAGCTCTTGGCAGAGGAAGTCGAGGGTCTTGCCCTGACCGCGGGAGGCCTCCCCGTCGAGGCAGGCTTGAAGCTGCTCAAGATGACTCTCGATACGATCGAGTTCTTCAGTCACGTCCCCGCGCGTCGCCACGATGGCCACCTCTGCCATCACACGCGCCTCGTCCAGAGATCCTTCTCCCATGGCGTCGAGCCACTCCTGAGCCCGGGCGCGTACGGCGTGCGCCGCCTCCTCTTGCGCCGGCATCAGCCCCGCGACGATCTCTTGATGCACGCGGCGCAGCACCTCCACCTGATCGCGGAGCGCTCGCTCTACCACCGCCCCCTCCTTCACACGCATCTGCTCAAGGCCCGCGAGCGCCTCGCTCACAGTGTCCTCGAGGCACGAGGGCGCGCGTGGTCGGCCGCCGCCTCCGTCCTTCGATTCTTCGTAGCCGCGCGCGAGTCGAACGAGCGCGCACGGATCCACGGACCCAAACCTCAGGCCCGCCCGCTCCCCGAGTCGAATCGCCTCGGTCGTCGCGCGACAGGCCGCCTCAAGGGCGGACACGGAGGGAACCTCAAGGGTGCTCACGCCCTCGGGCTCTCCCACCACCACCCGCACCTCCACGCGACCGCGTCCGAGTCGCCCGCGGACGCGGCGAGCCACCACGTCCGACACGACCGCGTCGAAGGGGTGTTTGGATCGGACCTCCAAGAACCGCGCGTTCACGCTGCGAATCTCAACGTCCAAACGGCGGGCACTCCCGGCGTCCTCGAAACTTGCGAAGGCGCTCCCGAACCCGGTCATGCTACGCACCGGCACCTCACGGTCGTATCACAAACCCCGGGTTCCTCCGAGATGCGGGCACGCTTGGGGACGCAGCGCGGACCACATCGTCGCCGACGAGGGCGCGCTATGCGCCTAGACCGATGGCTCAGCGGGCGTCGTCGGGGGCGGAGTTGAGCGTGAGCCGGTCGAGCCGTGGGAGGTCGTCCATGAACTCCACTTGACCCACCCGTACGCTGGTCACCAACACCTCGAGCGGCGCGCGGACCACCTGCACCGCCCGTGTCGCCTCCAGCCGCTTCGCCACTCGACGTTGCGCGGCGCGACGTCCCTCCAAATCGTCGGCTCCCCGATAGGCCTCAAGGGCCGCGTCGAGCTCTAGATCTGCGATCCTTCCCAGGTTCCGTCGACCGCCGCCGTGAAACAGCTCGAACAGGTCCGCGTGGGATCGGGTCGCCACCCGCAACAGCCCCACGGTGAACTCTCCCTTCGAGAACAAGGCCGAGATATACCCCCACGACGCCGTCGCGAACGGCACCCGCACCCCGAGCGCGACCCAGGTCTGCCGGATGTGGGTCGCGAGCGTTGTGCTCGCGTCGCCGCTCCCCTCCCACGTCAGCGGGACACGCAACGACTCGCCTCCGTTCATGCGCCTGCCTCGCTCATTCACCGTCCACCCCTCAAGATCGAGCAGCGCGCCTGGGGCCGCTTGGTTCACCTCTGTCGGCGCGCGCTGTGTGGCGAGCCACCGCGGGTCCATCGCCCCCTCAAAATCGCTGCGGAGCCCGTCGATGTTCAGCTCCACTGGGGCGTCGAGGTCTACAGGCACTTGGGCGACCCCCGAGGGCTGGCGCAGGCCATACGTCAACGCCTGACGCATCGCCAAGCGAGACGCGAGGGGCGCCTTCGTATTGAACCACACCACGTCATAGCGCGGCGGGGACGTGAGCCACGCCCGATACCGGCGCGCGGCGCCAAGCCGCGTTAGCTCCGACCGCACGTACGTGGCGGGGAGGTTGGGATATACGTCGATCGTTCCGCGACGCAGCCCCACGAGGAGCGCCGCCGGGTCCTCCATTCGACGGAGTTCAAGCCCGCTGTAGTTCGGTCCGCTTCGGGCCCCCCTCGACCACTCCGGCACCGTCGCCAACTGCCACCGCTCGTCGTCCATCCGGACCACCCGCATGGGGCCGCTGCCCACGGGCGCCCGCGCGAAGCTCTCCTCGCGTCCGCGATGCAGTACCCGGGGGACCACCGGCATCGCTGTGATCCGCTCGAGAGCGAGCGGCTCTGGACGGTCAAAGTCGAGGCGAATCCAGCGGCCGGGATCCTCACCTGGCTTGCCTCCCCCGGGGCCGTCCACAACGGTCACCCGAGCCAACCCACCCAACCCGCGATCGAGCGCCGCCGAGCGACGCCGTGGATCCGTCCACCACGACAAGCTATAGACCACGTCTTGCGGCTTGACCTCGGCGCCGTCGTGGAAGGTCGACCCCGGAGCCAGATGGCACGCGACAATTCGTGGCGCGGCTGGATTATCCACCTCGCAACGATCGGCGATCGCGGGCGTCACCCACGGGCGCCGGCCGGGGGACCGCGCGAGCAACCCCTCAAACACGAGATCTTCCGCGATACGTTGTCGCCATGGATCGAGTGACCCCAGCGGGTTGAGCCCGCGAGGAATTCGCTGCATCCCCACCACGAGGGTGTCACTGGCGGGGAGACCAGAGGACGCGGACAAAGCGCCCGTGGTCTCCCCGTTTCCTGCTGCCAAAGGGGTGTCCGCGTCGCCAGTCTCCGCTGTGGCCGCGCCCACGCGAACCGCCGCCGCGGGGTCTTGCTCGCCGAGGAGGTCTTCAACTGCGCGTCCAGGCCCGAACGCGGGTTCGGGAGCGCGGCCGCAGCCGAAGGTCGTCGCCAACCAAACCCCCACAATTCCGCGTCTCGCACCCCTCCACACGCTGCCCGAACGTCCTCCGACTCCCGCCCGTTCGAGCACCGGCGCATCAACCCCTCGCCTTTGGCGCTGCTGGAACCTAGGAAATCGCACGATCTTGGCGGGCCGCTTGAACGACGCCTCTTGCGCATGATACACGAAGCCCGTCGCGGATTGGCGGCCCCAGATGGAGAACTACACGCGTGCGAAGCTTGAACGTCACCACATCTCTTTGTCTCTTTGTCTCCTCCCTCAGTCTCGCGGCCACCGCCTGCGACAAGGGAGATGACGCCGCGGCAAAAAAACAAGAAGTGCTCCCCCAGATTAAGGTGGAGCTTCCCCCCACACCAAACTTCGAAGAGGGCAAGGCGCCCGAGAAGTGGGAAGACTCCGAGTGTACCGGCGCGTTCTCCATCTACGGACTCCGCGACAAGATCGATGAGCACGTCAAAGAGGGCAAGGCCGGCGCGAACATCGAGCTTTGCGGATGGGTACAAGAAATCTACGTCCCGCCCGAGTGTGCCGAGGGAGAGTTTTGTCCTCCTGGCAAGCAGCCCCACGTGTGGATCGCTGACGCCGCAGACACGAGCGGGAAAAAGCGAGCCATGATGGTCGTGAACTACCGCTTCCAGATTCCTGAGTGGGAGGCAAAGACCTGGGAGGGCCAGCCAGACGTGGTCCTTGAGAAGGGCAAGCGCTACCGCTTCCGCGGAAAATTCAAACGATTCTCCGACACGGGATTCTCCCACGACGCAGGACTCCTCGAGTTCGACTCGGTAGAGGTCAGCGATGAGGAGTCCGGTCAAAAGTCGTGGGTGTATCCACCGGGCGCGTCCTGGCACCCCGTCATGATCGCGCAGCAAGAAGAAGAGAACCAGCGACTCGCGGAGAAGGCGGCCAAGACCGCCGCGGACTACAAAAACCGCAAGCGCTAATCAGCGCGCGCCATCCTGTGGTGCGCAGAGCAGCCGCTCTGCAGCTCAAAGGCCTCCCAAGCTCGGGGGGCCTTTCTTTGTGCGGTCGGATGGCATCGCGGCGCCGCGGTAGGCCCACGGCTGGCCCACCACACGCACAGTCGTGGGCGTGACATCAAGCGTCACATCCACCCCGGAGTCCCGGCGCAGCACGATGCGCTCCCCGGACGAAGGGTCCTCGCCCATTCGCAGCAGCCGTTCCGCGCGCCAGTCCTCGAGTCCAGCCAAGAGCAGCGCCATATCCTGGCCACGCTGGGCATCCACGCTCTCCACCTCCCACGCCTCGCCGCTGCGCCGCGCGACCGCCAACGTGTCGCCCTCGCCCCACTCCACACGAGAGGCCTCGCGCAACCACGCGCGGACCGGGTCGTCAAAGAGCACCTCGCCCCCCAAGGCTGCGCAGGTGCCATCGTCGAGAACGGCCACGCGTCCGCCGTTGACTTGGCAGCGGCACGATCGATCTACGACGACCTCGATTTGGCTCGGCCCCTCCGCGCCGCTTCCCGCCACGCCCACGGTGAGCGTGCGCGCCACCTCCCCGAGCGCGCTCGAGGTCCAGTCGATCGCCCGCAAAGAACTCAAGGTCGTGAGAAGCTGCTCCAAGCGCACGTGATCGAGCGCCGCGTCAAGGTCCGGGTGCTCTGGCGCGTCGAGCCGCCACGCCCCGAAGTCATTACGCACCGAGGTCCGCACGCGCTCCTCGGTGGCGCCGCCGGAGAGCTCTAGCTCTCGGACGTCCATGGGGCGAATGTCCACCAGGGTCTTATCTTCGAAGGTCGATTGGTCGAAAAGGAACGGCTCCGTGGTCGCGCCGACCGCGAGGTGGAGCGGGCCTCCGTCTCGGCGGCACGCGACCCCTCCCCCGTCCACGCGCCCGCAATCGAGTCGATAGTTCACGCCGCGGTCCCCCTCAATGACGAGTTGATATTCACTGCGGACGCGGGGTACGTCCCCAGACGGCCAGCCCGCGATCCGAACGGCGCGAAGGCGCGTGAACCATCGGTAGACCTCTCCCTCGCTCACCGACGAGGGGGTGGAGTCCTCCTCCGAAGTGCGCAGCGACCAGCCTCCGCTCGCGCGCTCTAACACGAGTTCCTCCGGCGCCTGCTGGCGAATTCGGAGCACACGCCCATAGTCGACCGGCACGAGTTGGCTCTCCAAAAACCCCTCCGCGGGGTCGTCCACGCGCCACGGATCGATGAGCGATGTTGAGATGCAGCCCACGACCCCCGGCCCGCGATCCACGAGCCGCGCCGTTTCCTCCTCTCCCGGACACGGACCGCCGAGCGAAAAGCCGCGCGTTTCTTCTTGCTCGCCGACGCCGAGCAACAGCCACGGAGACCACGAGGGGCCCTCAAGCTCGCTGCGGGGGATGATGGGGTCGAGCGGCGTGCTCAGCACCCGCTCAAGCCGCGCCTGAATCGCCTCCCCAGACAAGATGGCCGGGGCGCCGCCGTCAGTCACCCGCCACAACTGATCGGGTCCCCGCTGCAGGCGCAGCGCCTCGGCCCAGGTGATCGACATGATCTCGTCGGCCTCAAGCTGCACGAGCTCCTTGGAGATCCAACTCTCCGGGGCTTCGACCACAGGCCAGATAAAATCGGACTCGACCACCCACGCCTCCGACTCTCTGCCCACGACGATGTTGGCGTACAAGCCCGAGTCTCCCGGGAGCGCGTCGCCGAACTCTACGGTGAAGACCTCCCCCGACACCCGCACTCGCAAGCTCCCCCCGACTCCCGCCCGGATCCCTGAGGAGTCATCCACCCCGCGCATCGTGGTCGCCATCCGCAGCGCCGACCACAACCCCTCGAGGGCGTCAGGGTCTGCGGGCCCTAAGACATCGTCCCCCGACACCACCTGGTGCCCCTCGGGGGTCGCGACGATCCGCACGACAGAGCCCCGCGCCGGCTGGATCTCGATGCTCGCTTCGGACAGCGCGAAGTCGCCGAGCCCTGGAAACACGCGCCGTTGGTCCGCGCGGATGGAGACGAACTCCCCGCTGCTGTCACGATTGGCGAGAGGGTCGCTCAAGACGAGCACCACAGACAGCATGGCCACCAGACACCAGATCAACGTCCCGAGTCGAAATTGTCTCATCGTCGGCGACTCCAAAGCACCAAGAACCCCAACAAGATGGCGAATCCTGGCAGGCCAAGGATCGACAGGATGTTCATTCGCTGCAGTTGTTCTGGCTGCAGCACCAACTTCACATGTTCCCGGGGTCGCGCCCGGATGCCGAGCAGCACGTCCCGCTCGGACAGCCACCCGATGGCGTTGAGAATCAAGTCTCGTCCATGATCGTAGAGCACGTCTTCACGCATGAACGCATTGAGCGCGAACTGGTCCGACGCGATCACCAACAGTCGTGCGCCTCCTCGGGTCCCCGCGGCGACCACCGGGATGGGCCCGGCGCGGTCCACGTCCATGTCGAACTGCTGCAGCCTCCCGAGTTGGAATCCGTCCACATCAGACTCCGCCCACCCACCATCGGTGACGGAGAGGACCGGTTGAGCGTCGCCGTCGAGCCACAGCTCGCGCACCTGAATCAACGAGATCGGACGATGGACCAGGCTGTTCCCCACGGGGTGGTCACCCCACATACCGTCGATGGTGAACGCCAGCAGCGGTGACCCTCCTGCCATTTGATGGGGGTCGAGCACCACCCGGTCGCCGAAATGCACGCCAAATCGCGCCGCGAGCGGCTCCAGGCCGTGGGTTGAGATCCCCGAGCGTCCTCGGCGGACCACGGCGCCCGCCATGAGCAACACGTCCCCACCCTCGTCGACATAGCGCTCGATGGCCCGAACATCCGGCCGAGGCAGGCCCCCTTGAGGTCCGCCCACAAACAGCACGTCGCAGCCGGTGAGCGCCTCCGCCTCGCCGAGGTCCACTGTGGTCGTCTCCAGATTCGCCTCGCGCAACAGGTCGCGCAGGTGGGCGTAGCCCGCGTAGGGCTCCAGGTTGTCGAGGGCGGGCTCACCGTGCCCTTGGGTCATGCAAACCCTCAGTCGTCGCGCCTCGCTCACTTCAAGGAAGCGGGTCAAGAGCGCCTCCTCCCCTCGAAACGACTCGACGCGGGGCCCATTGACCTGCACCTCCGGCCCCGTCGCGTAGGTCACGAGGTCCCTCGGAAAAACATGGGCGCGCCGCAGCTGGGCCCCTTGCCCCGCGCGAATCAAGATGACCCCGTCGGCGAGGTCCCTGCCCCGCAGCCCGTGATCGATGAGCAACTGCTCCGCTTGCTGACGTTGCCGGTCCGGATCGATCACCCGGGGTCGCAGCGCTGCAGACTCCTTCGCCATGCGAAACAACACCTCACGCACCTCCCCGAGCACGGGGTTCACTCGTCCCCCTCCGATGGTCGCCGGAATCATCACAGTCACATCGATGGGACCCCGCAGATCCTCGAGGACCACCTTCGCTCGCTCGCTGAGGCTAAACACCTGCCCCGACGTCCAATCTTGCCGCGACGTCCGCCGCCCCGCAAAGATCGATAATGAGACGACGATCACAGTGACGGACGCCGCGCGAATGAGAGACTGTAGATCGCGTCGCGGATCCACCGCGGTCGCCGCCCAGGTGAGCGCCACGGCCACAGCGCCGAGGTGCACAAAGAGCCATTTGATATCCACGATGCCCTGCGACATCTCCTGCATCATCGTGAGGAGGCTCGTCCACTCAAGCACCCGGGTCAGCCGACCCGCCTCGAGCTGGTCCACGAGCAACCCCGCCAACAATACGATCGTGCAGGTGACGGTCGTCCCGACCGCTGCCGCCAGTTGCGTCCGCGCGAGCGCGCTCGTCAGCAGGCCGAATCCCATGAAGGTCGCGCCCACCAAAAATGTCCCAAGGTAGCCCGCGAGCACGGGCCCTGCCTCGGGGGCCGCGCCTGGACCGAGCGTGCTCGCGCCCCGCAAGAGCACATAGAACACCCCCGTCGGGAGCCAGAGCGTCACGTAGAAAACGACACTCCCCGCGAACTTGCCGACCACAAGCTGCGAGGCGTGGACCGGCGCGGTCAGCAGCGCCTCAAGGGTCCCCGCGCGCCGCTCCTCCGCGATCTGTCGCATGCTCAATGCTGCGCAGATAAAGATCACCGGCAGCCAGAAAATAAAGAAACTCCCGCCGAAGAAAAACTGCATCACCGGACCCGGCGCGGCCAACGGATCATTGAGCGCCCTCAACAGCAGCGAGAAGTTCCACCCCTGATTGAGCAAAAACAGCGTCGCGACAAGGTAGGCCAGCGGCGTCACAAACAGCGCGAGCAGCTCTCTCCTCGCGATGAAGAGGGTCCCGCTCACCCATGCCACCAGTTCACGAACCGCGCTCATGTTGGACCTCCGCCGTCGGCGCCGGTCACCCGCGCGAAGTGAGTTTCAAGGGCCCTGCGTTTGCGCTCAAGCCGACGGATGGGGACATTGGATTCACAGGCGAGCTGACCGATGCGCTCGGCGACGTCGGCGTCGACGCCATGCAGGTCGACGTGTGTCCACTCTCCTTGAGGCGCCACCTCCACGCGCACGTTCTCCCTGCGCCCCACCAACGCCCGGTCCACCAGGGCCCGGGCGTCTCCCACCCCCATCCCAATTTCTGCGCTCACCGTGTTGCTCGCCATGGCCTCGTGCACCGACTGGTCAGCCACCACCGTCCCCTTCGACAAGACCACGATACGATCGCAAAGGTCCTCAACCTCCGCGAGAATATGTGAGCTGAAGATGAGCGTTTGCGTGCCCCCGAGGTCGCGGAGCATCGCCCGCACGGATTGCACCTGGTTCGGGTCGAGGCCCACGGTCGGCTCGTCGAGGATCACGAGCGGCGGGGAGCCCAACAGCGCGTCCGCGATTCCCACCCGCTGACGATAGCCACGACTCAGGGTCTGGATGGGGGTGTCCATCACCCGCAAGAGCCCCGTGAGCTCCGCGGTGCGCTGCGCCTCTTTGGTCCGGGCGCGCCGAGGGACGCGCTTCATCTGGCAGCGAAACGCCAGAAACTCTCGCACGCGCATCTCCCCGTACAGGGGCACCTGCTCCGGCAGATATCCCACCCTTCGCCGCACTTCGAGACTCTGATTGCGAACATCGAAGCCGCCGACGCGCACGTGGGTGTCCGGGCGCCGCGCTTGTACCGGCAGGTAGCCGCAGAGTAAACGCATCAGGGTGGTTTTGCCCGCCCCGTTGGGCCCGAGCAGCCCCAAACGCTCGCCCGGCGTGACCGAGAACGACACCCCGTCGAGGGCGAAGAACTCGCTCCCCGCGTATCGATGGGTCAGCCCCCGCACTTCCACCGGCACGGGATGAACGCCCGACGTGGGCTCAGTCGGCAACCGGCGCTCCCTTCGGCGCCACGAGCCCCTCGCGCGGTTTCGGAGGTGTCGCCGCGTCCCCGGCGGGTGCCACCCCCGGTCGCGTCTCCACGGGGTCCGCACGGATGGCGCCGATGGCCTCAAGGGTCGCCACCTTCACCGAGGTCTCAAGCTCCACCGTGAGGTGATGTTCGAGCGGTTTGAGGTAGCCCACGAAGCGCTGGAATCCCATGGTCCGGACGAGAGCCTCCCGCACGGACGCGTCGGGGTCCGACGACAGCGCGTACAACAGCCCCATGGCGGTGCCATTGTCGGGAGCCGCGGCGAGGGCCACGGCGCAGTCCACCCGATCTTTGGGACGCAGGCGGTACGCCCCGTCCCTTTGCAATGTGAGGCCGTCGAGCAGACCCTTGCGTCGCATCTCATATCCCGCATAGACCTTGGCGGCCTTCTCGCTGTGCCCGGCCTTCACCTCAAGCTCGCCCCAAATCAGCCACGCTTGAAGATCGTCTGGATCTATCTCAATGAGCTTCTCTTGGGCGGAGATGGCCTCGTCGTACTGCTCGCGCGCCGCCAACGCCATGGCCAACACCGCGTGTCCCGCGGGCTCCTCCGGCAAGATCAGTGCGACGCGACGAAAGTGCCCGATGGCCTCTTCGAGCCTCCCAGCGTCTTGCGCCCGCGAACCGAGCGCGAGCCATGCGTTGGCGCGCAGATGAGGATCGTCGGCGTGCTCGCCTACGGCTTCGAGATGCTCGCGCTGCGACGCGCTCAACGCCCCCTCATCGAGGGCATCCGCCGCCTTCTTGTACAGGCTGGCCAGGGCATCGTCATCCAAGGTCGCGTAGTCGAGCGGTTCGTTGGCCACCGCAGGCGGTGCAGCAGGCCCCTCGGGCTGCGTGGAATCCGACGCCTCCGAGGCGCGGGCCGTGGCCGAAGCCTCCGTGTTTGCCGAGGGCGTCGGCGCCTTCGAGCATCCCCACGCTCCCAGGATCAGGAGCGACGCGAGGGACCACGCCTCGGCCGCGGACCCGTGCGACAAAAGCCAACTCCCCCCCTTGGTATGTGCACTTCGGCCTCGCGCGGACGGCATGGCGCCAAGGGTGCCACAAGCGACCCCGGGAAGTGTAGGCGCCCATGAGCTCAAGGTGGCGCGCGCTCCGTCCCCGTTCCGGACCATGAGTGCGTCAGTCGCGCTACATCTCCTTCGCCGCGCCTTCACGGGACCTCCGGTGCTGCAACCCGGGGGAGCCACACCATGATCCCCTTGGAGACCAACTCCACGATCTGCGACGGGTCGGCCCGGTTCTCCCAGTCGCCCTCACGGACCGCCTCGATGGTCCTTCGAAGCTCCTCGGTCACCGCCATCGCCCGTGCGCTACCGTCAAACCATGCCGCAACCACCTCCGTCACCCCGACATCCCCCGTGGGGGACCACCCGAGCACACGCGTCACCGCCTGCGGCGAGAACGTCCCCATCCGCGCGGTGACATTCATCCGCAGCTCGCCTCCCGCCAGCGTCTCAATCGTTGGCAACGCGCCGAAAAGCTCGGCTTCTTCGTCTCGATGGGGCCGCCGACGCACCAAGTGTTCGAGGCTGGCCTCCTCCGCCCACGCGTGCCCCCCGTCGCGCAGCCACCGACAAAAGCGAGCCCGCAAGGACGCCCCGTCGTCGAAGGCGGGGGCTCTCACAAACGCCGCCACCGACGCTTCGAGCGCCTTTGTGTCCACGTCCTCCGCCAAATCCGGGAGCCCGCTGCGCACACCCTCCATCGCGTGGGAGGTGATCCATGCCCGCGTCGCAGTCCCCGTTGCGCCGTCATTCGCGATGCCGCAGTCGATGCCCGCACAGAACACCTGCGCCCCGAGCCCCTCCGAAACCCTCTCAAGCAGACCAAATAACCCCTCGATATCTTGAAGGTTTTCGGCCTCCTCTGACGTCGAGAGCGGGCCCGTCGCCCCACGCACCCGCCCCCCAAGTCGTGCGAGCACGGGCATCGCCGCTTCTTCGGCGGATTCGCCCGCACGCTCGATGGCGATGAAGGTCCGCATGCCCAAATCTTGCAGGACTCTGCGACGCCGACGCCACGCTCCCGCGTCGATATCTGCGGCGCAGGTGCCGGCGACCACCGCCGCGCTCACGGAGACCACGCGATCCATGAGCCCATGGACGGTGGTGGAATAGTCGCGGGAGGGATCCAAGAACATCTCCACCCACGCGCCCATCCCCCAACTGGTCATCCGGTTCCAGTGGCCGCGGACGTAGCCCACCGCGTCGCTCGATGCGTTAAGCCGCGGGCGGAACGTCTCCACGCGGCGCCCCGTGCGGAGCTCTTCGTCCACCGCAGACACCTCCTCAACGAGATGTGACCGACCAAACGACGCGAACCATAGGGCTGCCTCCCGAGCGGCGGCGTCCGGCGCCCCCACGAACATCGCCCCGTCGCGCGCTGCGTCCTCACACGCGGGGCAGTGAACGCGGTAGCGCTGCACTCGCGCGTGCGTCTCGCAGCGGCCCCGGAAAATCTCATCGAAGCCATACCAGTGCACCACCGGGAGCAACTCCCCGAGCCTGGCACCCACGTAGGCCTCAAATCGAGTCATCTCCGGGTGCCAAAAAAAACCCACCAGGCGGTGCAGCAATTCGTGAGGCCGCCACTTGGGTCGAAGGTTGGGATCGCGACACGCGAGCCGCTCTTCAAGGGTGAACGCGCCGTACTTTGGGGCGATCCACACCCCGTCCTCCCAGCCAGTCTCCGTCTCAAAGTCCGCGACCCCGCGAACCTCTCCTCGGGTCTCTTCCGCACGTCGCAAGGCGTGGCGACGTTCATGATGCACGAAGTCGATCCCCTGCGCGGCTGCGAGCGCCGAGACTCGGGTCGTGTATGGCGAGGCGCTCAGCTCCCACGAAGGCGCTGCCATGGCCTCGATGGCCTCCGTGAGCGCCCCAGGCGTGGCTGCAATCTCCCCTCCTGCCCCGCGGCACCGATCGACCAGCGTCTGCGCCGATGGAAACCACGCGTCGAGGGTAGCGGCGTCGCCGACCTCAAGTTCGGGGAACGAGAGGAGCGACTCGGTCATCCAAGAGACTCCCGTGGAGAGTCCTGCATCAACTGCGGAGCGCTGTCCCCCTCAAGTCCAGCGACCGGTCCCGCGACGCCGGGTGTCCAAATCTCAGTGGGGCCCATCTCCACCTCCGTAGATTCGCACGAATGCCCGCCGTTGACGACCCACAGACACCTTGCACGCCGCCCACCGTTCACCCGCCGAGGTCGAGGCCAGCGGCCTCTTCCAAAGCGCCCAGGATGGCTTGAATCTGCGCGTCGTCCTCCCCCTCGACCATGAAGCGTAATTTCGTCTCCGTGCCCGACCAGCGGACGAGGACCCGCCCCGTGGCTCCTAGTTTCTCCTCCGCGTCCTTGATCACTGCGCCCACTGCCTTGAGCTCTGATACGGGCACGCGCACCTTGGAGACGAAGCTGCCCGTCCGCTGCGGCACCCGCTCAAACACCGCGCAGAGTTCTGCCAGCGGACGCTCCTTGGCCACCATAAAGCTGAGGACCTTGAGCGCGGTCGCGACGCCGTCGCCGGTGGTCGAGTGATCGAGCAACACGACGTGACCCGATTGCTCCCCCCCCAAGTTGATCCCGCGCGCCCGCATCGCCTCCACGACATAGCGATCGCCCACGGGGGTGCGCACCACCTCGAGCCCCATGTCGACCAGGGCGCGTTCGAGTCCCAAGTTGGACATCACCGTGGTCACCACGCCGCCTCCTCGCAGCGTCCTCTCCTCGGCCATCTCTCGCGCGCATAACGCCAGCACGGCGTCGCCATCGACGACGTTCCCATGTTGATCAGCGAAGATGATTCGATCCGCGTCACCGTCCAGCGCGATACCAAGGTCCGCGCCATGCTTGATGACCTCTTTGGCCATCTGCTCCGCGTGCAGTGCACCCACCCCCTCATTAATATTCGTACCGTTGGGATCGACGCCGAGCGCGATCACCTCCGCGCCGAGCTCGCGAAGCACTGTAGGAGCGATCTTGTACGCGGCCCCATGAGCGCAATCCACCACGAGCTTGATTCCGTCGAGGCGCCCGCGGTTGGTGAACGCAGCCTTCACATGCGTGATGTAACGACCGGGCGCATCGTCGATTCGTCGGGCGCGTCCCACTCCGCTCCCGCGCGCGTAGGCGCCGTCGAGGGCTCCCGGTTTCGCCAACGCCTCAAGTTTCCGCTCCACGTCATCCGGCAGCTTAAAGCCGTCGCCGGCGAACAGTTTGACGCCGTTGTCTTCGAATGGGTTGTGACTCGCCGACACCATCACCCCCGCATCGGCCCGCATGCTCTGCACCAGGTACGCTACCGCTGGCGTCGGCATTGGACCCACAAACAACACATCGACACCCATGGCGCACAGCCCCGCGGACAAGGCGTTCTCGAACATGTAACAGCTCAGCCGCGTGTCCTTTCCAACGACGACCTGTCCATGGTGGCCAAAGTGCGCCGCCACCGCCATCCCGACCCTCATGACCACGTCAGGCGTCATCGGTGCCTCGTTGGCGCACCCGCGGATGCCGTCGGTCCCGAACAGTTTTCTCGTCGTCATCTCCCTAGATTGTACCCAAGCAGCGTTGCGCTGGCGTTGTTTTTCCGTAGTGCGTGGGTTGGTACGCAGCGCGGCGCTGTCACGAGGTACAATTACCCACTGCCTCGCGAGCGCTAAGGACCTCCGCGCGGACGCGCAGCGCCTCCAACGTCGCAAGAACATCGTGCACCCGTACGATCGTCGCACCGCACTCCACCGCGACCATCGCCGCAGCGACGCTCGCCAGATCCCGCGATTGCACTGGACGACCCGTGATATCGCCGAGGAACCGTTTGCGACTCGCTCCGATCAGTACGGGGCGCCCCAGCCTCGCCTCCAACCATTGGCTGGATGCCACGAGCGCGGCGCTCTGTCGCGCATCTTTTCCGAAGCCCACGCACGGATCGATCAGGATTGCGTCACGGGCTACACCGGCGCGAGCCGCTCGCGTCATCGAGCTGTCCAAGTCCCCCGCGATGTCGTCGAAGAGTCGCGTGAATTTCGTCGTCTCCATCATCGTCGCCGGCGTACCACGCATGTGGCCGAGGACGAGCCCCGCTCCTTCACGCGCGACCACGCCAGCCATCTCGGGATCTGCGAGCCCGCTGACGTCATTCACGATGTGGGCCCCCGCCTGCAACGCGACATTCGCGACCGCCGCGTGACGCGTGTCGATAGAGCGAAGCGCCCCAGAGAGCCGCGGGTCATCACGAAGAGCCTTCAATACGGGCAGAACCCTCGCGCGCTCTTCGTCCACCCCCACTGTCGCCGCCCCCGGCCGCGTGGACTCTCCCCCGACATCGAGGATCGCGACGCCCGCCTCACACCAGCTCGCGCACGTATCAGCGATGCGCGTCACGTCCGCCGCGGTTCCATCGGCGGCTGACCACCGTCCACCGTCAGAGAAGCTATCGGGGGTCACATTCACCACCCCCATCACCGCCGAGCGATTCACCGCCAGCGTGCGATCGTCGCCAACCCTCCACACCGAGCGGTCGTCCCCCTGCATCCCCGAAACATACGCGGCGCTTTGGGCCGTCGTCGAGCCGGGGTCTACCGCTCCACATGCGCCGGTCGCCCCAAGAAAACGCAAAAAGACTCCCCGGCAGGGGAGCCTTTCGCCGACGGAGTTGCCGGCCGCCGCGCGTAGGGCGCGCGTTACAGATAGAAGTCGATGACCGCGATCCCTCGCTGGGAGGGTTGCTTCTCGTGCTCGGTCTTGACCTTGGGTGCGTCGCACTCGGGGTCTCGAACCGGGAGCCTCAAGTCGAGTCGTGCAGGCTCGTGCGTGTGAGTGGGTCGGTTTCGCTTTCTGCGTCTTGTCCAGGCGGCTGGCATTGGGGGCTCCGTTCTTGGAAGTGGGTGAGTGACGTACTGTCTAAAACCTCTGTGCGTATCGCTGAACGCTCGTGCAAGGGACCGGCGGAAAAAAATTGAGTGAGCGTTCGTGTCGTGGATCAATTCTGTCCTTTTGAATCGTTGCCGTCGAGTTTTGGACGTTTTCTCACCGGCGGGGCGTGGGAGTTTCGACTCCCTACTCTTTCAAAGCTAATCATTGGTTCGGCCGGCGCAAGCGTTCACTGAAGCGGTTTTTTGGCCCATGTAGGTTGAGGTGGCAGATACGTGCCTCAAACTGCACGTTTGCGGCAACCTACGGGACTTTTGAGCGCCAAGGACATGCGCAGGTCGCCACCACCGACTAAAAATCGACGAGCAGCCAGCGCGCCCCCTCGCGCTCCAAGTGCACGGCGCGGTCCCCGGCGAGAACAAGCGTCGCCGAGTGCGCATCCATGAATAATGGGCCCTCAAGCCCTTCCTCTAAAAGATCTCTCGCCTCCCAAAGCGTCGCCGATTCCGGCCCATCGGTCCACGCCTGCCGAAGCGCCTCCGGCGTAAGGTCCTCACGGAATCGGCGCGGCGCGAACCCTGCGACGATCTCCCACTCCTCCAACTCGACCGCACGCAAAAAACTTCGGAGCGCCTGCCGTGGCGTGGCCGCCGGGAACAAGTCCGACACATCGACATCGAGCTTCCACCCGTCCTTCGTCCACACCGCGGGAAGAACCACCCCAGGTGCGACCTCCACCATTGTTGTCACCCTGGCAGCCGTCACCGCGCCGAGCCCACGGCCCTGTGGAAGTTGAACGCTGTCGGCGCTGTGCGCGGATACGAGATGCGGATGCACGCGTGTCGCTACCCGCTCTGTAGCCTCGCGCTGCAGAGCTTTATCGAGTGCGTTCGCCGCCCGCGTGAGCCGCTGGTCAGGGGCGCACGCAGTGACGAACAGCCCCACGCAGAGCAACGATAACGAGAAGAGCGAGGCTCGTTCTCCTACGGTCACCCCGCCCCCGGCGAAGGCAGCGCTTCAATGATCGCCGTGAACTTGGCGCTGCTCTTCACCTCGTCTCCCGCACGCACGACCCCTACAAACTTCCCGATACGCCCGACGCGTAGCGCCTCTACAGAGATGTCAATGACCTCGCCGGGACGCACAGGTGCCCGAAACTTCGTCTCTTGAATCCCCATGAAGTAACAGACCTGGGTCTTCGGATCGAAGTGCCCGAGCTGATGAGCGAGGATCACGGCTGCCTGCGCCATGGCTTCAACTTGAACGACACCGGGAAGAATTGGGTTCCCGGGGAAGTGACCTTGCAAGATGGGATCACTGTTCGAGACCATTTTCTGCGCCACGATGGTGGTCTCCCCTACCTCCACGACCCTGTCGATGAACAAGAATGGATAGCGGTGCGGGAGGATGTCCTGGACTTGGATAGCGTCGAGCATGCGCCGTCAGCATAGACGATTTTGGGTGGGCCCGTCCCGGCTCACACCCACCCACGCCCCGCTTGACGCCTACGGCCTCCGTGACGCCACGAGACCGCCTCCGGCTCACTTAGGATATTTGGAGTCGTACATACGGATGACGTCACCCGTGAGATCCAGCGACGCCTTCGTATACAGCACCGTGGCAGGATCGCGAATGAGGACCAAGTCCACCCCGTGCTTGCCCGCGAGTTCTTTCGCGATGCCCTTGCTGTTACCGAGCATTTTCTCGAGGAGCTTGGCCTCTTGCCCCGCGAGCTCCTGCTGCAGCGTCATGTACATATTTTGAAGCTCCATATAGTCACGCTGCAGCTTCTCTTGAGCGCCCGCCAAAGCTTGGCCGCTGAGCGACTGCGCCGCGGCTGAATCGCTCTCGAGTTTGGTGCGCTTGGCGTCGAGCTTCTTTTGCTTCTTTTTGGTGCTGGATTCGAGCCGGCTCCGCGCAGACTTGCCTTGCTTGGTCTCATTGAGCACACGCTGCATGTCAACCACAGCAATTTTACGAATGGATGGGACCTCTGCGGCAGCCTGTTCCATCGGCGCGACGGCGGCGATCCCCGCGCCCAACAGCAGCGAGGTTGCGAGCGTTGCGATAGACCCTTGGAGTCGTTTAGAAATCTTCATGTTCACTATTTCTTGTCGTAGGCGACGATGACGCGGTTGGTGATGTCGATTTTGGGGTTGGCGTAGAGGACGGTCGAGTCGGAGCGGACCAGGACCATCTGAATGTCCTCGCTCTTCGCGATCTGCTCAGCGACCCTGGAAGTTTTTGAGTAGATTTTTTCGGTCAGCATGGCCTCTTTTTGGCTGAGGTCTTGTGCGTAGCGCTCGTAGAGTTCTTGCAGCTCTGCCTCGCTTCGCATCAGCGCTTCTTGGCGCTTCATCAAGTCCGCTTGCGACAAGATGGACGCTTTGTTGCGAAGATCCTCGATCTTGCTCTGGTGTTTCTTGGCGCGCTGCTCAAGCTTGGCGTTGTTGCGGCTGAAAGATTTCTCAAGGTTGTCGCGCGCGTCGCGTCCCTCACGGGTCTCCATAATGCAGCGCTGGACGTCCACGAGCGCCACCTTCTCGAGACGCTCGATATCGGCACTCACGTCATTGCTGACGGCGCTGAGGAGAAATGCGGAGAGCAACAGGCCTGTCGTTTTTGCGGTCGTTCGCATGGAGTGGCGCACCTTATCCGTTGAGATGCCCGACGGGCAACCTTCGATGACTCGCAACCGACGCCCCGTTCGCGCCCCGCATTCATCGCAAAACCTCAAAATATATCGAGGTTGGCGGGCGCTCCCACGACCCTAGCGCCCCCACCCAGCCGCAAATCTCACCCCAGGATTGCGCGCTCAGCGCCAGGGCCAAGCTCCTGGTCGCGCCCGGTGACCGCGCGGAGCCGCCGCCTCCTTCGCTCCCGCGGACCTAGAATCCGGTGCCGACGTTGAACTCAAACACGACGGGGTCGTCTCCCCGCGGGTTCAGCAGCGTCGGTTTCTGGCGATCGAGGGGGAATCCCCACTCGAATCGAAGCGGGCCAATCGGTGACTGCCAACGGAAGCCAAAGCCGAGCGCCGTCCGAAGGTCCTTGAACCGGAACGACACGCAGGGATCGGCCTTGGGTCGATTCTCTGGATCGGGGTCGCTGCAGTACTGCCCCTCCGTGTTGAAGGCGTTCCCCGCGTCAAAGAACACGACTGCTTTAATATTTGCCGGAGGCACGAGCATGATCTCGACCTCTCCGGTCAAGGCGGTCAACAGGTTTCCGCCGACCTCGTAGGCGAGCTGGGGCGCCGTCGGGTCCGGCGACGAGAGCACGGTAATTTTCGGTCCGAGGGTGCGCAGTCGAAAGCCCCGAATGGACCCCGAGCCGTACATCCCGCCCGGGAAGTAACGCTCGTAAATCGGGACGCCGCGGGTTCGGGTGCCGTGGATGAATCCCACCTGAAGCCGCGTCTTGAACACCACCCACGCTCGGAAGTTACGGTCGGTTTTGATGACCGGCACGTAGAATCGAGAATCAAGGTCGTAGCGATTATAGCGATTTTGGGATCCCAACCACGCTGGGGCGATCTGCGCCCGGAGTTGATGGAACATCCCCCGCGTCGGGAACAAGAAATTGTCGCGTGTGTCGTAGACAATTCGGAACGTCGCCGCCGATGTAATCCCGTTGGCGAACAGGTTCGAAATGAGCGCCTGCTCGGGGATCGAGACCAACGCACCAGGAGAGAAGATGCCGCCCGTCCCCGCAAATCCGCCGGGTCCGGCCTGCACGTATTCGAAATTGTACCCCGCCCACAAAACGAGCCGAGGGACGCGTGGGATCGGATAGCCCCACTGCACGGAGAACCCGGTGCTCTGGCGGGAGAAGCTTGGGAACACATTCGACGTGTTGAAGAGGTTGAGATCAAACTGCCACTTCGAGTCGAGGAAGTACCTCGTGTAGTAGCGGAACGTGAACCACCGGCGCAGGCTCGATAGCTGCGCCACCAGCTGCACCGTCGCCCCACGGCCGAGGAAGTTGTCGTATTGGATCTGCGCCTGCAGGACGAAGCTCTCGATGGTGGAGAACCCTGCCCCGATCTGAAAGGTTCCCGTGAGCCGCTCAGTCACCTCGACGTTAATGACAATGCGATCGTCGGACGACCCGCGAGCCGTAGAGACGATTACGTCAGAGAAGTAACCGAGCCGCATCACGTTCAGCTCCGAGGCCTCCTTGCCCGACTCAGAATACAGCGCCCCCTCCCGCAGCAGGACCTCGCGTCGAATCACCTTGTCTGAGGTTTTGTCATTGCCGAGGATGTCGATGCGCTCCACGTACACCAGCGGTCCCTTCTGAACCTCGAAGGTGACGTAGAGCTTGAGGTTGTCTCGATCCTGGCGCGTGTTGGGGACCACGTTCACATAGGCGTACCCGACGTCTTTATACCGACGCTCAATCTCCTGACGTACGCCCTGCAGCTTGCTCCACGAGACTGTGTCGCCGACGCGCGTGACCGGTTTGATCGATCGGGCGAGCACCTTCTCACTGAGGAGTTCCTCCTCGCCCCGCGCGACGAGCTCTCGCGCCGCCACCTCACCGAGAGTGTACGTGGGGCCCTCGTCAACGTGAATTGTAATGTGAACAAAACGGCGATCCGCCGACAGGGCCAACTCCGGGTCGCCGAGCTTCGCGTCGAGGTAGCCGCTGTCCCCGTAGAACGCCTTGATGTTCGCGAAATCCTGCGCGAGCGCCTCTCGATTGTAGACGCCCCCCGCCTTCTTCGTCACCAAACTCAAATATCCGCCCACGCGGGTGAGCATCACCTTGCTGATTTCTCGATCCTTGAAGGTCTTGTTGCCCACGAACGTGATCCCGCGGACGACCACCTCGGAGGCCTCCTCCACCAAGAGCACAACGTCGACTTTGCCAGGCTCGGTCTCCACCGGCCGGACCGCGTAGCTCACCTCGGCGAGAAAGAAACCCTCCGCTGTATAGAGCTGCTTCACTTTCTCGACGTTGGCTTTCACCTTGCCGAGTTCGAGCACCTCGTTCTTCGCCAGATCGAGGACCTCGTTGATCTTATCGAGCTTTACGCTCGTGTTCCCGTCCACGATGATTTTGCGGATGCTCGGACGCTCCGAGACCTCAAAGGTCAATCGAACACCGTCGGGGACGAGCTCTGCCGCTACAGAGACATCTTCAAAGTAGCCCAATGCCCACAAGCGCCGCAGGTCGGAGGCGAGGGTCCGCGCAGACACTTGTCCTCCAATTTTGGTGCCGATCTCGAGCAACATCGCCTCGGACTCGACGCGACGGTTACCCTTGAACGAGATCGCGACGATGTCGCGGCCGTAGACCTCAACCGGGACTTCTTGAAGCGCCGCGAGATCAAGCATTGTCTCCAACCCGGGGAGTTGTCCGCCCCAGTCCTTCAGGACGCGCCCGCTGACCCCGGTGCCGCGCGCATCTCCCGATGCCCCAAGAAGCGCCGCAATGAGCAAGATAGCGGCCGTGAACCTCATGCGAGCGAGGTTCAGCGGGCGGCGGCGAACAGCCTGGCGCCCCCGTGTCGGCACGCGTCCCGACTCAGTCCTCGCCACGTGCCTCCGTCGCCGCTGCGGAAGAGACCTCTCCCGCCGACGAAATGCGCCCATCCGCCATGCGCACGCATCGAGGCATCTGGGCTGCGAGTTCCATGTTGTGGGTCACAATGAGCACCGTGAGACCGCTCGTCTCGTTGAGACGGAACAGCAGGTCATGAACTTCTCGGCTGGTCTTGGTGTCGAGGTTCCCTGTGGGTTCGTCCGCGAGCAACATCTTCGGCTCCATCACCAACGCGCGCGCGATGGCGACCCGCTGCTGCTCGCCACCTGACAGCTCGCCAGGACGATGTCCCAAGCGATGGTCCATGCCCACGGACGCGAGCATCTCCTCCGCCCTCGCCTTGGCCTCTCGCCGAGGTCGACGCGCGATGAGGGCCGGCATCATGACGTTCTCAAGCGCGCTGAAGTCGGGCAGTAGATGATGGAACTGAAATACGAACCCGATGGTCTGGTTACGGAAAGCCGCGAGGTCCACCGGCGACAGCCCCGTGACGTCCATGCCCTCGAAGCGGATGGCGCCTCGCGTCGGGAGGTCCAAGGTCCCCAGACAATGAAGGAACGTGGATTTTCCCGCGCCGGATGCACCGATGATCGTGACCATCTCTCCCGCGCGGATCGTGAGATCTACATCTTGCAGCACGGGCAGTACGCGATGACCGATCTCGAATTCCTTGCACACCCCCTCCACCTCCACGAGGATGGGACGTGTGTCTGTGTGGGCCGGCTGGTTGTCGGCGCTGGATTCGATGTCGGCGGTCATGAAGAAGGGGTTCCGCGGACCCTAGAACCCGCCTAAACCGCTGTCAACGTCGCCGGAGCACCGAGGTCCCATGGAATGCGCGGGGCGGCATTGGCGCAACCCCGCCTAATCTGCGAGCCGGAGGGTGTCCACGGGGCGCATGCGAGCGGCGATCCTCGCCGGGTACAGCGTGAACAGCCACACCACCACCAGCACGCTCACACCGACGAGACCGACCTCGTCCCAGTGCACTTCGACGGGCACCTCGTGCATATAGTAAATCGCCTCAAATGGCAGGCCGAAGCGTGCCAGGGCCCAGCAGATAAGTAAGCCGATCCCGATACCGGACGCCCCGCCCAGCACGCCGACACACAAGCCCTCGGCCCAAAAGATGAGTTGGATACTTCGATCCGACGCGCCCATCGCCTTCATGATCGCGATCTCTTCATAGCGCTCCAACACACTCATGAGGTTGCTGGTCAAAATGCCGAACGCAGACACGAGCACCACAAAACTCAGGGCCACAAACATCGCGATCTTCTCCAAGTACATCGCCGCGAACAGATTCCGGTTGAGGTCCTCCCACGTTCT
>JBDQGY010000023.1:0-26928 GCA_040265175.1 Nannocystaceae bacterium | reverse complement strand
GGGTAGGGGATGGGCACCATGTAAGCCAGCATCCGACATGTGAGTAAACGTCGTTTTTTGGAGCCCTGCAGGCTCTGCGCCTGTCCAGGTCCGGCAGCCACAAAATCGCAATGATTCTGGAGTCTTAGTTTTTTGCGGGCGCGGTCTCAGGATCCCGCATCTCGGGGTCGGTGTCTGTCGCGTGGGAGATCTTGGCGGACTGGCCGGCCGACGACCGGAAATTCCGTCGGGCCGTCGCCTCCTCGACGAGCGCTCGGAGGTTGGTGCGGTGCCGAAACCAGATCAGGATCGTCACCGTTAAAGCGGCTCCCGTGGTCGACAAGGGATCCCCGTGCAACCAGGATCCAAGGATCATCACCGTGGTCGCGGTGAGCGAACCGAGACCGGAGATTCGCGTGAGCACCAAGAGCTGGAGATAAACCACGCCGGCGGCGACGGCGACGACGGGCGAGAGCGCGATGAAGGCACCGAAGGCGCAGGCGACCCCTTTGCCTCCGCGGAACCGCAGGTAGATCGGGAAGATGTGCCCCGCGACACCAGCGACCGCGACGGCGGCGATCCAGGTGTCAAAGTTTGGAATCGCGGTGCGGTCGAGAAAGTGCTGCCCGGCGAGGATAGGGGCGGCTGCCTTGAGGGCGTCGAGTCCAAAGACGAGGGCACCCCATCCTTTGCCCATGCCGCGCACGGCGTTGGTCGCCCCAATATTTCCAGAGCCCAGACTCCTCAAATCAACGCCCCTCAAGCGCCCAAGGACGAGCCCAAAGGGGATCGCGCCGAGCAGGTACGCGGCGAGCACGAGTGAAGCGAGGCTGAGGTCGACGCCGTCCAAGGAGTTGGAGTGTACCGCTCTGGACAGTGCGTGTCGGCGTTTCCGAAGCCCGCGCTTGGTCAAGATTTATGGGGCGGCGTCCAAGGCCGCTCCCGCGTGCGGAACACCGGTGGAGCCGGCCGTCCTCGCCGATTCACGTGGGCGCGGAGTTGGAGGCGTCTTTGCCGCCCCGCGCCTCTTTCTCGTCGATCCCAGATCGTCCAAATCGAGCCTGCAGCACGTCCCCGACGTCCGCGAGGGAGAGATCGCGTGACGAGAGCCCGACCATCACGTGGAATAATAAATCGGCGGCTTCCGAGGCGACACGGTCCTCACTCTCGTCGGCGATGGCGTCGCACAGCTCGCCTGCCTCTTCGATGATCTTGGCGTTGACCTTTGCCGGGGCGCCGTCCAGGAGCCCGCGGACGTAGGAGCGACCGTCGGTGTTGGTCATCCCTTCGCCGCGCTTGCGGCGTTCGATGGTGTCGCCGACGGCGAGGAGGACCTTGGAGAGCGCCCCCGGGTCCATCTCGCTCATCCGCCGGCCTTGTTGGACTCAAGGATCCGCACTGGGATTCCGTGATCTTGGAGGTACTGCTTGGCTTGGCCGATCGTGTACAGGCCAAAGTGGAAGATGGAGGCGGCGAGGGCGGCGTCTGCCGCTCCGGCGTCCGAGGCGAGGCCTTGTCGCAGGTGCTCAAGCTCTCCGACCCCGCCGCTGGCGATGATCGGGATCGGCACGCGGCGTGCGATCTCACGGGTGATCCAGAGGTCGTAGCCCTCCTTGGTGCCGTCCTTGTCCATGGAGGTGAGCAAGATCTCGCCGGCGCCAAGAGCGGCGACTCGTTCGCACCACCACAGCGCGTCGATTCCCGTGCCGCGTCGCCCGCCGTTGATCACCACCTCGAACATCGGGTGGCGATCGTGCGGACGAGGATCGATCCGACGGACATCCACGGCGATCACGATACACTGGCTGCCATAGTTGTCTGCGAGCGCTCGAATCAGGTTGGGGTTGGTGACCGCTGCGCTGTTGAGCGCGACCTTGTCTGCGCCAGCGTTGAGCAGTCGTCGGACGTCGCTGGCTCTCCGGATCCCTCCGCCAACCGTCATCGGCACAAAGAGCTGCGGCGCCACCCGTCGCACCACGTCCACGAAGGTCTCTCGGCCTTCCGTCGTGGCCGTGATGTCGAGGAGGCAGATCTCGTCGGCGCCTTGCTTGTCGTACGCCCGCGCCGCTTCGATGGGGTCGCCCGCGTCTCGCAGTCCTTTAAAGTGGACGCCCTTGACCACGCGTCCGTTGTGCACATCTAGACAGGGGATGATTCTTCGTTTCAGCATGACAGAGCCTCTTGGAGCGTGAAGTTCCCTTCGTAGAGGGCGCGGCCGACCACCGCAGCGCGGATGTTGAGATCACGTAGTTCTCGCAGGTGCGCGAGCGTTCCGACGCCGCCCGATGCGATCACTGGAATTTCAACGAGCGATTGCAGCGCGGCGGTTGCGTCTGCGTTGGCGCCCACCTCGAGGCCGTCGCGGCTCACGTCCGTGAACAGCAGGGCGCCCGCGCCCCATGCCGCCGCGTGTTTGGCGAGGTCGGAGGCGCTGATCTGCGTGATCTCTGTCCAGCCTGAGACGGCGACCATGCCGTCTCGGGCGTCGATGGCGATGGTGAGTCGTCCCGGGTTCGCGCGACAGATTTCTTCGACGAGTCCGGGTTCTTTGGCTGCGAGGGTCCCAACGACGACGCGGTCGACGCCGAGCGTGAGCAGACGCTCGATATCAGCGCGCGTCCGCACGCCGCCGCCCACTTGGATCTGGAGGCCACGTTCATGGGCCGCGTTCACGAGCGATTCGATGAGGCCCGTCTGCGTGGGCGCACCCGCGAACGCGCCGTCGAGGTCGACCACGTGAATCCAGCGCGCCCCGTCGTCGGCGAATCGTCGCACCATCCGCGCGGGGTCTTGCTCGTAGACAGTGACCGCGTCTCGTCTCCCCTCGGCCAGGCGTACGACCTGTCCGTCCATGAGATCGATGGCGGGGAGGAGATCCATGGTGTCGTCAGCTCCCGCGGCCGCCGAGGATGAATCCGCGGAGGAACTTGAGCCCCGCGTTCTGGCTCTTCTCGGGATGGAACTGGCACCCGTAGATATTGTCGCGTCGCACCGCGGCGGCGAGGCTGACATCACCGTAGGTCGTGGACCACATGAGGTCCGGGCAGTCTTCTGCAGGGACGTAGTAGCTATGGACGAAGTAGTAGTGGTCGCCGCCGGGGGACACGTCGTTCCATCCCATATGCGGCACCTT
This sequence comes from Nannocystaceae bacterium, assembly GCA_040265175.1. Taxonomy (GTDB): domain Bacteria; phylum Myxococcota_A; class Polyangia; order Nannocystales; family Nannocystaceae; genus JAAZXR01. Next base: position 23,816 of record JBDQGY010000023.1, on the reverse strand, counting down.
GAGCGGACGGTCGGAGCCCGGCTCGGTCATATTCGTCGGGAAGCGCTGGCATCGACCGGGCAGGATTCCAAGGCCCACGCGGCCGTCGGACTCTGCGCTGCCTTCGAACAGCAGCTGCATGCCCAGGCAGATCCCCAAGAAGGGATCGCCACGCTCGATCACCATCTTCACGGCAGCGCCAATTGCGCCGTTGACGATGTCGTCGGTCATGGCTCCAAAGGCGCCTTGGCCGGGAAAGACCAGCATGCGAGAGGTGGCGATCACGTCTGGATCGCTCGTAATCGTGACCGCAGCACCGACCTGATGAAGTGCGCGCTCTGCGCTCGCGAGATTTCCGAGGCCTACGTCGACGATTGTAAGTTCTCTGCCCATGACCGTAGGGCCGGTTCTATCACATTGACGAACTGAGCGGATCTGAGAGGAAGCGCAGGTACTCCGCAGTCACGCGCAAATCACGCGATCGGTAGGGCGAGGGGCGGATCGCTAGGGAGACTCGCGGAGCTCATTCGATGGCGGCGCTTGTGGCTTTTGTAGCGTCGAACTCGGCTCAAGGGCGGGGCGACTCTCCTCGATCACGCTCATGAGCTTGATTGTCGCGCCGACGAGGATGACGAGGATGCACAAAAGCTGAAGCGGCAGCGAGATCATCGAGTTGGCGAGGCGATCGCTGATGGCGTTGCGTCGCCGACGTATTCGCCGGTCGAGCTTGTCCAAGAAATTGTCGGGTGCGTGGGGGCTGTCGAGGGAGGCGACCACGCGAATCATGGAGCGCAAGCTCTCCAAGTCCGCCTTTGCCTCTGGCGATTGTTCGAGCAGCGCGTCGACCTTTGCGCGGGCCTCGGGAGAGAGGTCCTCGTCGAGGTATGCGCTCATCGTGCGGTCGTCGTTTGTTTCGGGTTCATTCATGGTGGATCCGTCCGGCGGGCGCTCCGCTCATTTCAGGTAAGGGTGGATGCGTCGCTTTAATGCGACCCGAGCACGGTGCAAGCGGCTCTTGAGGGTGCCCTCGGTGAGACCGGTGATTTCGATGATGTCTTGGTAGGCGAGCCCTTGAAAGTCACGGAGGATAATGAGCACCCGATGCTCGGGCTCAAGATTTGCGAGTTCGCGGTTGATGAGCGCCTCGAGACGGTGCCCCGCCACGACTTGCTCAGGGTTCGCGGCGCTCTTGTTCGGGTTGGCGGCGAGGTGCTCGGAATAGGCTGCGGAGTCGAGATCTTCTGCGCGGTGAAAGTTGCGGACGCTCAGGTATTTGATTTTGTTCTTGCAGTGGTTGGTGGCCACCCGATAGAGCCAAGTGTAAAAGCGGCTCTCGGCCCGCCAGGTGTGCACGGAGCGATGGATGGTCAAAAACACCTCTTGGGCGACGTCCTCGGCGTCTTCGCGGCTGCCGAGCATTCGCAGGCACAGCGCGTAGATCGGGTTTTGGTAGTGACGCACCAGGGCTCGAAAGGCCGCATGGTCCCCGCGTCGGATCCGACGCACCAACCCAAGATCCCGCTGGTCGCGTCTCACCTTCTCCGAGGGCGGCTGCGATGGCTGCGGCCGCCGCTCGCGCGCAGCCGCAGCGGGCGTGGGGGCTTCCGCCGTGACGGTACCGTCGCGGTCGGCCGCGTCTCCCGAGTGCGCAGTGGTCGGAGCTTTGGGAGGATCTTTCGGCACGCCATTCATCGCCGCGTCTCCCCATAAGACATCGCGGGCCTTGGAAGGTTCCCACACCCGCGGCGCTTTGAGGCGCGCGCAGGGCGGGAAACTTGAATCCGCTTACAGCTGCGGCCGGAGGCGAAGCCCCAGGTGGGCGCCGATGATGGTGTCGAGCTGCGGAGGTCCGGAGACCTGCTGGGAGAATCCGAGCCCGATCTCCCAGCCAACGCCCCCTTCGCCCGCGTTTTGAACGTACCCCGCGCCGGCCCCCACGTAGGCGCGATCGTCGTCGGCGGAGGGGCCTCGCTGGTCCCACGAACCCCCCACACGGATCGGCACGGATCCAGCGACGAACTCCACGCCGCCGCCGTACATGAGTCGGGTGTGCTTGTCCGCTTTACCGTTTCCGTCATCGTCGGATTCCCAGTAGGAGGTGAAGTCGTAGACGCCATCAACGTTGATGGAGAGTCGAAGATCTCCCAAGGGAAAGATCGCCACGGAGTGGGTGAGCGTGCGCGGCGCGCCCGAGACCCGCGGGATCTTGCTGAAATCGAGCGGGACGCCCTCGAGGATCGGAATGCCTGGGAGATCTGCTTGCTCCGAAGACCACGCGGGAGCGTCGACACCGACGATATTCTCTCCAGAGACCGAGACCCGCGCCCACTGGAGGATCGAGATGGTGGTGGAGAGGTCGAGCCCGAAGGTGTTCATCTTGTCTTTAAAGTTTTGAACTTGGCCGTCTTCGTCGCGGTACTGGAGCACCGAATACTGCCACTTGGGCTTCACGGCGAGGTGCCAAATTCCCTTGAAGAGCTTCACGCTGAGGACGCCGTACGCCTCGTGCCCAAGGTTGAGGGTGTCCACCCGCTCGGGCGCGCCCTCCGGGGTCGAATAACCGATGCTCTGCTCGGCGCGGAAGAAGGTGTATCCGAGGCCGAGTCCGAACCGAGGGTTATTCAGCGAATCGAGGATGAACGCCCCGAGGGCGTGACCGTTGCGCGCGACGGAGTACTGGTACACGGGCCTGATCGAAAATTGCTGCGTGGTTGTGACCGCGGACGGGTTCACCAAGATCGCGTCCACGCCGGTGGACGAGGCCCGCCCAGAGCCCGCGAGCGAGAGCTGCCGGATGCCATCCAGGTAGGGATTCGCCTGCGCCACCGCCGGAGTGAGCGCGACACTCGCGCACACACAGGCGCAAAAGGGAAGATTTAGGGCGGGTTGACCGGTTTTGCGGCTGAATCGAAGCATCGACGCGCCCAGCATACGTCGGGTCTTGATCCGGTCCAAAAAACACCTTGGTAGACTTCGCCCGATGTCCAAGCCGCCGCCGCGCCCCTCCAAGTCTGAATCCTCTTCGCCAGGATCCTTGTGGTCGAGCGCCGCCGAGCCCACCGAGGAGGAGCGCTACGGCGAGATGCTAGACGCCGCCACGCGTGGGCTGATGGAGGATGGGGAGAGCGCCTCCCCTGGGGCGATTGGCTTGAACCTTGAGGACTTCGACGCCTCCCCCACGTCCAAGGATGTCGACGCAGACTTCGATTCAGCGGCCGCGGCCGCGTCGGCCTCTCAGCGCGGCGCGATTCCCTCGTCCGTGTCCGTGATCGGCTTGGACTACGGAAAGGTTGGCCTCGCGCAAGACACGAAGGGCCAGGCGTTGGCGAATCAGCCGCGACCCGGTTCGGTCCCCGCGCAGACCTCTCAAGAGGATCTGGATTATGCGCGTCGCGCCGGGATGCCAATTCCTGAGGCGTCGAAAACCGACAACAAGGGGCGCGTGATCGCGAAGCGCTCTATTCAAGTAAGCTTACTTGGCATTGAAGATCGAGTGACCAGCGTGCTCGCGGGTCTCGCCCTGGGCCTTTTGGTGTCCACCGTGGGCGGAAATCACTTCGCGACGGAGGTGGTCAATGAGCAACGGGATGTGCTGCTCGCCGAGCTCAAGGAGAGCGCGATCAACCCGCTGTCTGTCGACGCCGGTGACCTGCGGACCCTCCCAGAGATCAAGGCGGATCTCGCCGGTGTCGGTGAGGCGGGGAGCGGGACGTTTATGCGATGGTGGTTCGGCTTGGGGATTCCGCTCGGCCTCGCCCTCGCCCTTGTCCGGCGTCAACGTTAGCGGAGGGGTTGGCGACTACGTGTCGCGGGGCTTCGCGAGCGACGAGATGGCGCGGAGGCTTCGAAGCGCCAGCGTCTCTCTCAACAAAAGTGCGGTGGCGATGGCAACGGCGGCGATGGCGTCGACCATTTGATACCGCGACATCCAGGCTTGGACGCGCTCCATTCTCGGTGCGGGCAATTGAGTCACGAGGTCTACGCGCTGCGAGAGGCTGTGCAGCTCGGGCAAGATCCACGCGCGATTTAGGATCAGCGCAGTGAGTGCAGCGAGCGTGAGCGTGAGGGGGAGCTTGCCGTCCGTGCGGTTGAGCAGACACGCGCTGGCGGCAGCAGCGCAGACGGCGGTGAGCGTCGAGAGCCGAAGCTCGAGGGGTGCACGCAGGGCCCGCGCGAGGTTGGCGTCGGCGAGGGGTCCGCTCCCATCAATGTTGGGGAAGATGACCAATTGCCCCGCGACGATCGCACCGAGCGCGAGCGCGAGGGTCAAAGTCGCCAGCAGGTTCCGAACCGCCACAGGGCAAGGACGACACAGAAGTTCGCCACGCGCAAGTGCCGATGAATGTTGTAGGCTCGATGGGGTGAGCAGGAGACGAGATCGCGGCGTTGGCAGGCGCTCCATTCTCTCGGGGGCTGCGGCCTTCAGCGGTCTGACCGTCCTTGGTCGCGCCTCGGCCGCCTCGCCGGAGCGGATCCTTGAAACCACGCGTTCCCCCTTCAACGAGATCCAGATCACGGAGCGCGCCGGGGTTCGTACGATGTATTTCATCGTCGACGGCGCGCGGTACATCGAGTCGCGGTGGGATATGAACCGTCCGCGCGTGCTCGATCTTGATTATTCGCGGACGATGATGGCGGGCCTGCTCGTACAGCCCGCTCCGACGCGGCTCATGATGATGGGGCTCGGCGGTGGGAGCATCTCAAACTACCTCTTTGAACGCTTCCCAAACCTGGAGATTGACGCGGTCGATATCGATCCGGAGGTTGTCCACCTCGCGCGCCGCTGGTTCGGTGTGCCGAAGGACGCCCGCTACCGCACCCACGTTGGGGACGGGAGGCTGTTTGTCGAGTCGTCGACGCAGCGCTGGGACATGCTGATGTTGGACGCGTTTCGCGGCGTGTTCGTCCCGTACCACCTCAAGACCCAGGAGTTCTACGAGGCGTGTCGCTCGCGGCTCGCACCGCAGGGGGTGGTGGTGGCCAACCTCCACAACAAGATCGCCATGTACTCGAGCGATCGGCAGACCCTCTCACGCGTGTTTGCGCAGCAGTATGGGTTCATCTCCGAGCGGGGCAATCAGACGACCTTTGTGGCGGGGCTCGCACCTCGTGTGGGGACCTTCGCCATGCGTGCCAACGCCCGCGCGCTCGCGCCGAAGTTTGGCTTTGACCTCCTCGGGCTTGCCGCACGTCATTATCTTCGGACCGACTGGAACAGCGCCGCGCCGGTGCTGCGCGACGACTTCAAGCCCGAAGAGCTGGAGCGCGCCGCCGCACGTCACAACGAGACCTGTCTATTCGACTGCGCCTACCCGACCCGTTAAGGCGCAGGTAGCCTACTTCTTCCCAAACAGACCTCGAAGGCCGCCGACCTTCTCTGGCTTATCGCTGGACTCAGCGCTCGGGCGGCTCGACGGATTGCTCGCGGACCGGCTGCGGATCTGCAAGGCTCTCAGCTGCCGCTCTGCGTCTGTGAGCCGCGGGTTGTGGGTGAGCGCCGCATTGAGGGCGACCTTCGCGTTGGTGTTGTCGCCGGAGTGGATGTAGATGAGCCCCATATAGTAGTAGGCGTTCGCGCAGGTGGGGGTGTCTTCGACGATCGTCTGCAAGATCCGCAGCGTCTTTTGCTGGGCTTGCTCCTCGCGCTCTGCGAGCTGATAGCGGCACCAGTTCTCATACACTTTGACGTTGGGATCGGCGTTGGAGAGCTCCAAGCTCTCGCGAAACTTTTCGGCGGCCCGCGCGTAGTTTCCCGCCTTGAGGAGGCGCTCGCCATCCTTGGCGACCACCTCGGCCTCCAGCGCCTTCCGCATCAGCGCGGTGGCGTCGTCGCCGGGGTTCCCGAGACCGCCGGACTCGATGTGTTGCCGAAGTTGTTCACGGCGATCCCGATTGCTGAGCGTGGCGTTGGCCTCGCTCAGAGCCGCGAACACGGCCTCCACGCGCGGACCTAAGATCGTGAGACCGGTGGAGACGAGCCGGTCGGGGTGAAGGTCCTTGCTGAGCTCATTCCAGGCGACCCTGATCGCGCTTCGGTCCGCGTCGAGCGGGACGCCCAAGAGCGCGAACGCGTTGGTGCGGTCTTCGATTTTTTTCTCGAACGCGATCAGCCTAGATTCGAAGGCTCGCTGCGCCGGCGTGAAGGGCTTGTCCTCGGCGGGCTCCGGATCAGGTTGGGGTGCGGCGTGGGGCTCGACGGCGGCGCTCGCCTGTGGTTCCGATCGAGAGGATCTGGGGGGCTTGGATTTTCTGCGGGCGGGCTGTGCTCGGAACTTCCCCGAACGCGCCGCGGGGTTGATGTCCTCATCGTCGACAGGGAAGGTGCCGCTGGTGGTGCTGTCGGGCACCGCTTGCAGCCCCACGAGGGTCTTGGGTCGGTTGCTGGCATCCACCCCCGCGGCGGGGGGACCCGCGACGCTCTCTCGAATTTGGGCGACCGCGCTCATCGCTTGCGATCCCACGACGAGCATCTGACATGCCCACAGGGTGTAGGCGAGCTGCAGCGCCCTCTTGGACGAGATGCCCGGATGGTTGATCGCGGCGACCTGCGTGCCTTTGGAGAAGTCTCGCAACAGCAAGGAGTCCTCATCGCGAAACCCGAAGTTGTCACGATAGCGTTGGAAGGCGTCGGTGGTGACCATCGTCGCATCGGCGGCCTCCCCCATCTCGGCCCGAATGCGACGCTCATCGAAGTGGAGCTGCACGCCGGTGCGAATGAGCTGCAGCACGTTCACCGGGTTGTTGAGATCCGGCGGGAGCGAGGGCTTCCCTGGCGTGATGATCGCCTCACCTTCCCGCAGGGCGAAGGTGTGCAACAGCTTGCGAGAGCACTGGAGTCGAAGCGCCTTGGAGAGGGTGTTGGCGTCGAGCTTGCCTGCGGAGATCAGCAACGCGCCGACGGGACCGGACCCTTGCTGGCTGCGTTCGATGGCGCTGGTGCAGGCCTTGGTGGAGACGAGACCGCGCGCGATGAGGATCTCCCCGAGCACATCGGAGGGGCTCGCCCAGTCCGTGAAGATGGGCATCCCACCGCGAAACCACACGGTTCGTGTCCCGGGATTGGGCGTCTGCTGTTCGAGGGTCACAGTCCCAGAGAACCGCTGCCGAAGCAGCGCGAAGAGCACACGCGGGATCCCAACCCGACGGATGTCGATCCTCTTCTGGGCCTCATCTGCCGATCCAGAACTCATCCACCGACAGTCTAGCATCCTACGGCCTTGGCCTGCTACGGTACCGGCATGTCCATCAGTTTTCAGGTGGGAACTCAGCGCATTCGCTTCGCAGGAAAAACGGACGTAGGGCAGGTTCGCGCGCTCAACGAGGACAGCATCCTCGTTCCAAAGGACCTCGCGCTCGGCATCGTCTCCGACGGGATGGGCGGCCACGCGTGCGGGGAGGTCGCAAGCGCGCTCGCCGTCGAGACCATCGAGTCATTTTATCGAGGCAACGCTGAGCTCGCGGCGCCGACATGGCCCCTTCGTGTCCCGCAAATTGACGTCGAGCGCGATCGCGTCGCCGCGGCGATCAAGCTGGCGAATTCACGAATCTATCGCGCGGGTCGCGAGGATCCCAACAAGAAGGGCATGGGGTGCACGGTGGACTCGCTGTACGTCAATCAGGGGCGCTGCTTCATCGGTCACGTCGGCGACAGCCGCGTGTATCGGCTCCGCGGGGGCCAGCTCGGGTTGGTCACCGAGGATCATTCGATGCTCAATGACTATCGACGCATGAAAGAGATGAGCGACGAGGAGATCGCAAATTTCCGCCACAAGAACGTGGTGGTGCGAGCGCTTGGCCTTGGCGAAGAGGTGGGGGTGGATGTGATCGTCGAAGAGGCGCTCGTGGGTGATCGCTACCTCCTGTGCTCTGATGGCCTCAACGACATGATTGAGGATCAAGCGATCGCGGAGATCTTGCGGCAAGATAAACGCCTCGACGCCATCGCCCAACAGCTTGTGGACGCGGCGAACGAGGCGGGTGGCAAGGACAACATCTCGGCCTTGATCGTCACGATCGACAAGGCCTGAAGAATTGTCGCACGCGACCTAGTTGGTCTGCGGCTGCTCTTGGAACCAGGACATGGGCTCGATCAGACCCTCGATATCTTCGAGGCTCACCTTCACGCCCTTGTCTGAGAACCAGAGGTCGTTGCTCAGCAGCGGGTTGCGGCGTTGCGCGATGAACAAGATGGGCTCACCGGCGTTGGTGTACCCAAGCTGTACGATGGCGTTCTCTACCCAGCGACCTCCGTCGCCGTAGGAGAACTCCCGTGTCAGCCGGTAAAAACCCTCGTGGGGGACCTTGCGGAGCGAGTCGAACCACGCGGTCGAGCCGGCGCCCGTGTCGAGCTTGATTCCCGGCATCCCAAATTTCCACTGGTTGTGCTCGTTGCCGACGGTCTTGAGGACAGATGCGGGTCCGAACTCACCGTCGGTGCGAATCAGCACCAGCATATTCGGTGCGACGTCCGCCTCGTGTCCGGGGAGAAACTTTGTGGTCATGTAGATGCCTGCTGCGTACTCGGCCATATCGGGGGGGACGTTAGCCCAACACGGACACGCTGCCAACGGTGGAAGCGAGCCACGCGGAGATTGTTCTAGGCCAAAGGGGCCGCGGACGCCCGCGAAGTGCGCGCCGTCACCGAGATTTGGCGGTCGCGACGATGGAGGCGATCGCCGCAGACTTGGCGCGCAGGTCGTCGCGGGTCTTGATGGGGACGAACCGCGAGGCCCTATCGACGCGCAAAAAGCAGCTTGGGACGAATTCAGTGATCTGACCCACGAGCTGTTCAAATTGGATGATCGGGAGGGTCTCCCCAGCGGTGCCTGTGATCGTTCGATGAACGGCGAACCAGTCGAGCGGCACGGTCTCGCGGAGGGCGTCGAGGGTGAACCACAAGGTGTTCGTGTTGAACAGTGAGTAACGCGACATATCGACCGTCGCGGGGAGTCGAAAGCCCTCCACGATCGCCGGGCGTTCGCCGACGCGCGCGATGCAGCCGCCCTTGTCCGTGGAGGTCCGCTCGACCGCCTCTACGCTCACCCTCGCGCCACGTTCGACCGCCTCAAGGTGCGCGCCGAGCACCTCGGGCGTCAACGAGGCCCCGAGGTTGTCCACGTTGGACATGAGCACATGTTCCACCCCGCGCTCGCTGAGCCACTCGGTGGTCCCGGAGGCACGCATGGTCTGGAGGAAGTCGCCGTGCCCGGGGGCAGAGTAGATCGAGGTGTCGGGGAGCGCGTCCAAGGTGGGATCCTCTTGGAGCACCCGGCCATCCGCGTGGAGTCGCGGCATGATGGACTGGGCGACCTCCCGTCGGGCCTCCGAGGGAATCTCGATCCACCCGATCGCCTCAAGGTGTTCGCTGCTTGGTGCCTGGGTCGCGAAGCTGTGCATGACGACGGTGGGCACCACGGCGTCGACCTGTCGGGCCAGGCGTGAGATTTGATGGAGCTTGGTGGACAAGAAGGTGTCGTCGCGGCCTTCAAGCAGCGGGACAGTCCCCTTCGCGCCGCCTCCAAAGCGCATGGCCATGCCCCCGTTGAGCACCGCGATGGCGACCCGGCCGTTGGCGAGGGCCTCAAGTCCGCGGGCCTGGCGCTCGCCCCGGAGGTGCGCTTCGCCGCAAAGATCGACCACGTCGCTCGCTTCGAGGGCGCCCGGAGGCGTCGAGAGTCTGTTGTCGTCGGGCTGCATCCCGCCCCGAAGTACCTCGGCGTGGAGCCGCGCGAAGTCCGCGCTCATGAAACGGTGCTGACGAATTGAGTCTCGGAGGGCCATGGAGACGGCGAGAGTACACTTTTTACGTTTTACGAGTTAGGGCCTTTGGCAGCGACGGTCGAACCCGGGCGCTTGGTGTGTTACCACTCGCGCCACACCGTGTCTGAATCGTCCATCGTCGTCAACGCAGACGGTCCCGAGACCCGCGTCGCACTCATCGAAAACGGCATCCTCACGGAGCTGTTCATCGAGCGCGACAGGGAGCGGAGCACCGTCGGCAACATCTATAAGGGTCGTGTCTTGCGCGTGCTCCCAGGGATGCAGGCCGCCTTCGTCGATATCGGCGAAGAGAAGGCCGCGTTCTTGTATGCCGGCGACATCGCCCTCTCGACCGCCCAAAACGATACACCGACCGAAGGGTCGGGGGATGGGATCCCTCGACGCTCCGGAAAGCACGGCGACATCGCAGATCTCGTGCGCCCAGGCCAAGAGATCCTGGTGCAGGTGGTCAAAGATCCTATCTCCAGCAAGGGCGCTCGAATCACGAGTTATATCTCGGTCCCAGGGCGCAACGTGGTCTACATGCCGACGGTCAGCCACGTCGGGATCTCCCGTCGTATCTCGAAGGACCGGGAGCGGCGCCGGCTTCGCGGGATCGTCGACCAGATGCGGCCTGCAGGGGCGGGCTTTGTGGTCCGCACAGTGGCGGCGGAGTCAGAGAGCGCGCAGATCCGTGCGGGCATGGACTACCTCATCCGATGCTGGGACAACATCCGCGCGAACGAACGGATTCACCGCGCGCCGGTGATGCTGTACCGCGATCTCGACCTCATGCTTCGGGTGGTTCGGGACAATCTCGACGGCACCATCGACAAGGTCATCGTGGACGATCGCTCTCAATACGAGCGACTCAAGCGCTACGTCCGCGCCTTCATGCCTGAGAATGAGGACAAGATCGTGGCCTATGAGGGTCGCGATCCCATCTTTGATGGCTACGGGATCGAACTCGAGATCGATCGGGCGCTCCAGCGCAAGGTAGAACTCAAGAGCGGCGGCTCGCTGGTCTTCGACCAGGGAGAGGCGCTCACCTCCATCGACGTGAACACTGGGAAGTTCGTGGGCTCGAAGGGCAAAACCCTCGAGCAAACCATCACCCAGACCAATATGGAGGCGGCGGAGGAGATCTGTGAGCAGCTGCGACTTCGCAACGTCGGCGGCCTGATCATCATCGATTTCATCGATATGGATAAGGAGTCCAATCGCCGCAAGGTGTATCGCAAGCTCCAAGAGACCCTCCGGCGGGACCGCGCGAAGGCGCATATCACGAAGATCTCGGAGATGGGTCTGGTGGAGATGAGCCGGAAACGCACGCGCGAGAGCCTCGAGCGGATGTTGGCGGCGACCTGCGAGGCGTGTGACGGCAAGGGCTACACCAAGAGTACGACCACCGTATGCTACGAAATTCTCCGCCAGATTCGGCGCGAGGCGGGCATGTGGACGGGCGACACGGTGACTGTGAACGCACACCCTGCGGTGGCGCAGCTGATGAACGGTCCCGAGAAAAATGCGGTGGACTACATGGTCAAACGCATCCAAAAGGCGATCACCGTCACGGCTCGCAAGGGGTACCACCTCGAGCAATACGATATTAAGTGCCGTATGGGCCGCCCGTCGGACGCCTCGCGCAGCGCGTGATCTTCGAGGGGCTGCCCCGCGCGTCGGCGCCGGCACGACGGGCGACCGGCGCCAGTGAAGATCGGCGGTTGCGCCTGCCACGTTCGCGTTCCATAGTTCCCCGGTGAGCACGGTCAAACGCCTCTTCGACGTCGCCCGCGCGAACCTGACAGACTTCGCGTCGGGGTTTGTGGCGGAGGACGCGGGGGTGTTGACCGAGGAGGAGCGTGCCCAACTCGCACGAGATCTCGAGGCCGCCGAAGAGGACGCGAATTCGGCGCAGCGAGCCGGGGCCGCCGCCGGCAGGGCCGCCCGTCGGGTCAAGGATCGGGCGGAGGAGGCGTGGGACCGCGCGTTCGAGGCCGCGAAGACTCGCAGCGCCCGCGCGGGCCAGCCGATTCCACAAATGGATCCCCGTCTTACGAGGCTCCGCTGGCTCCGCACGCTGGAGCTTGGCCCCGAGGCGACCGAGGACGAAATCCGCGGGGCGTATCGCAAGCTGATGCGCAAGTATCACCCGGACCGTTACGCCTCGGATCCCGACAAGTACAAGGCGGCGACCGAAGTCGCTCAAAAGATCACCGAGGCCTACAACGGCCTGAAGGCGGGCTGAGCGCGCCTTCGATGCGGGAGGAACTTCAAGGCGGGGCGGAATTCGACGCAGCCCGCGACGATCAAACACCTCTTGACCGGGCGAGGTCTTGGGGGTATCGAGCCGATCATCGTGGTGGCTAGCTTCCAGCAGTCTCGGGGACGCTCTGCGCTTACGCAGGCCTCCGCCGCTCAGATTCATGATCTGTACGAACGGGCGGTGCAAGACCCATCGGGGGAGGTTCGTTTTGTCTCAAACAAGTTCAAGTCGCTCCGTGGGCGCCACGCGGTGACCCTGCGGGAGGATTTCGGAGGCACCGGGATCTTCTCGCTCGCCTGGGCCCGATCTCGGCGTGATCGCGTCGCCCACTCCGTCGATCTCGACGATGAGACCCAGGCGTGGGGAGCCGCGCATCGCGTGGGCAAGGCGCCCGCGCAGGTGCGGGAGCGCGTGCGGTTCGAGCGTGCGAACGTGCTCGATGGCGTCGGTGGTCCAGTCGACGTCGTGGTCGCGTTCAATTTCAGCTATTGGATTTTCAAGACGCGGGCGGAGCTTCGTCACTACTTCGAGGTGGTGCACAGCAGCCTCGGGCCGGAGGGAGTGCTCTTCCTTGACGCGTTTGGAGGGTTGGACGTCCCGCAAATCGACGAGAACCGGGTGGAGCATGAGGACTTCACCTACGTCTGGCGGCAGCGCGACTACGACGTGCTGAGCAACGATTTTGAGTGTGCGATCAGCTTTGAGTTCGACGACGGGTCTGAGATAGATCCCGCGTTTACCTACAGTTGGAGGCTGTGGTCGCTCGTGGAGATCCGCGAGCTGCTCGAAGAGGCCGGGTTCTCCAAGGTAAATCTGTTTTGGGAGCGCAACGACGCGGACGGCGAGGGGACGGGTCGATTCTATCTGCCGAAGCGGGCTGAGAACGATCACGTGTGGTGGACCTATATCGCCGCGGAGAGATGAACGAACCATGGGACGACAAAAGAATCAAAAGTCGAGGAGAGTGCAGGCCAACCCCCAGACCCAGGCGTCGCGGGCCGACCGGTACGACCTCTACGAGCGATCGGTGCAAGGGTGCGACGCGGACGTTGAGTTTTTCTCCGAGACCTACGAGGATATTCGCGGGCGAGCGGCGATGTCCTTTCGTGAGGACTTTTGTGGCACTGCGAAGCTCTCGGCCGCGTGGTGCAGGAGTGACGATGGACGTACCGCCGTCGGAGTGGACCTCGACGGACCGACGCTGGAGATCGGGGCCACCCGCAACCTGACGGTCGACGTGGCCGATCGGGTCACGCTGTTTCAGCAGGACGTGCGGGAGGAGGCGGAGATCAAGGCGGACGTGACCTGCGCCATGAACTTCAGCTACTTCGTATTTAAGGAGCGGGCGACGCTGCTCGAATATCTCAAGAGCGCCCGCGAGGGCCTCGCGGAGGGTGGCCTGCTTTTCCTCGAGGTCTACGGCGGACAAGAGGCCATGGAGGAGCTCGAGGAGGAGCGTGAGCTTGAGGGTTTCACCTACGTGTGGGAGCAAGAATGGTTCGACCCGCTCACCCACGAGACCCTGTGTCACATTCATTTTCGATTCCCCGACGGCTCCGAGATGAAAGAGGCGTTCACTTACTCGTGGCGTTGGTGGTCCGTGCCGGAGCTGCGCGAGCTGTGCATGGAGGCCGGATTCGCGGACGCGAGGGTGTATTGGGAGACGATGGAAGAAGACCCCGACGATCCGGACGAGCTCGAGGGCACCGGGGAGTACGAGGACGTCACCGAGACGCGTCAAGAGAACCAAGAGAGTTGGCTCGCATACGTCGTGGGCGTGAAATAACCCAGTTTCGCGGAACGCGGCTATACTCTCGACGATGGCTGAGGCAGATTTTCCTAGCTTGCTGTTGACGTCGGAGGGACCCGCCGCTCAGGGGGCCTTCGCGCGGGCTCAAGCGGATTTTCTGGATCCCGACGGCGCTTGGGTAGCGCGGCTCGATGAGCAGTTGGCCGCGGCCAACGCTGGGATCGTCGCGCATTTTTATATGGACGCGGAGTTGCAGGGTGCCTTGTTCGCGAGTCAATGGCCCCATATTCACATCTCGGATTCATTGCTGATGGCGGACGCGGCGGTGAAGATGGCCGAGGCGGGGGTGGAGCGAATCATCGTCCTCGGCGTGGACTTTATGAGCGAGAACGTGCGCGCGATGCTCGACGTGGCGGGCCACCACTCCGTACAGGTGCTCCGGGCAGCGGAGGCGTCCATCGGCTGTTCACTCGCCGAATCTGCGGAGGGTCCCGCCTACGCCGCGTGGTTGGACAAGGCGCGCCGCAGCCCCTTCCCACTGCACGTGGTGTACATCAACACCAGCTTGCGAACGAAGGCGCACGCCCACGCTGCGGTGCCAACCATCACCTGCACCTCGTCCAACGTGGTGCGCACGATCTTGCAAGCCGCGTCGCAAGAGCCCCGAGGACACATCTGGTTCGGCCCCGACACATATATGGGGCGCAACCTGCAGACCTTCTTTGAGCACGTGGCGTCCATGAGCCCGGAGGAGGTGGCCAAACTCCACCCCGACCACACGCCCGCCTCGGTCGCGAGCCTGCTCGAGCGACTCCATTATTTTCAGCAAGGCAATTGCTTCGTGCACCATTTGTTCGGAGACGACGTGGCGGCGACGGTGCGCGAGCGGTATTCCGACGCGTACATCACCGCGCACCTAGAGGTCCCCGGGGAGATGTTCGCGCTGGGACTTGAAGCGCAACTAGAGGGGCGCGGGGTGGTCGGCTCCACCTCCGACATCCTCAAGTTCATCGAGGCCACGACCACGCGCGCGCTGGCGTGCGGAGAGGCGCGGCGCTGCCGGTTTGTATTGGGCACCGAGGCGGGCATGGTCACCTCGATCGTGCGGAGTGTGCGGGCGTTACTTGAGGCGCAGCCTGGGCCCCTCGTGGAGGTGGAGATTATCTTCCCGGTGAGCGAGGCGGCCGTGGCCACCACAGGGGACGCGGCGCTCCCGGTCGTCCCCGGTGTCCAGGCGGGCGAGGGGTGCTCCACGGACGGGGGCTGCGCCACGTGCCCCTACATGAAAATGAACTCTCTCGACGCGCTCGATGACCTCCTCGGTCGGGCTCGCGGCGGTGACGAGAGCCTCGATGGGTTCGCTCCGCGTGTCTACAACGAGAAGATCGAAGAACGCAGCGTGGCCGAGGTGGGAGGCGAGCCGATCTTGTTTATGCGCGACTTCCAGCGGACGGGGCAGCTCCCCGGTGCGCTCGTGGAGCAACAGCGCGCGCGCCCCTCGGCGGAGTGAGCTTCGGGGACACGGGACCCGGCACGCGACGAGCGGTGGCCGCTCAGTCTTCGTCGACTTCGCGATCGAGGTCGAGGCTCGCGATGAGGTCGTGGGCGGAGGTTTGAATCACCTTCGCCCGTACGAAGTCGCCGCGCTCCGCGGTACCGTCACACAAGATGACCTTGCCGTCGACATCGGGGGATTGCCCCTCGTGGCGCCCGTCGAGCAGTAACTCCGATTCGTCGCTGACGCCGTCAACGAGGACCTCCAACGTGCGGCCGAGCAGCAAGTCGCGGTGCCTCGTCTCGCGGATTCCCCGCTGGATATCCATGATCTCCTCGGCGCGTCGAGCGGCCTCTTCTTCTTGCACCCGCTTGGGCAACATGGCAGCCGCGGTGCCCTCCTCGCGGGACCATGGGAACACCCCGAGGTGGTCGATGGCTCCCTCTTCGATGAAGGCGCGGAGTCGGTGATAGGCCTCTTCGTTCTCGCCGGGGTGGCCGACGAGCATGGTCGTACGCAGCCAGATTCGCGGCGAGGCGGCGCGCACCCTGTCGACGAACGAGCGCACAACTTTCTCGGTGTAGCCGCGGCGCATCTTCTTCAGTACGTCGGTGTCCACGTGTTGGATCGGTACGTCGAGGTAGGTCGCCACCTTCGGGTTTTGCGCGATGCGCTCGATCAGCCCATCCGTGACCGCGGTGGGGTACGCGTAGTGCAAACGCACCCAGCGGAGCATCGGGATCTGCGTGAGTGCGTCGAGGAGCTGTTCGAGGTTGGCGGGGGCGAGGCCTCGCTCCACGAGGTCGTCCCCATATTTTGTGAGGTCTTGGGCGACGAGACAAATCTCTCGCGTCCCCGCTTCCACCAGCGCGTGCACCTCCGCCACGATGTCGAAGACCGGTCTTGATCGCTGCGGGCCACGGAGTTTTGGGATGATGCAAAAGGCGCAGGGGCGGTCGCATCCCTCTGCGATTTTGACGACCGAACTGTGGCGCGGGCCCATGGTGCGTCGAGGGGCGGTGTGATCGTAAAGGTAGGCGCGCCGGCTCAGCGCCGAGACACCCATGCGCTTGGCGTCCCCACGCAACACCTTCTCGAGGCCGAGCATGTCGGCGCTCCCGAGGAAGTGATCGACCTCTGGCATCTCCGCGGCCAACTCCTCAGGGTAGCGCTGGCTCAAACACCCTGCGACGACGAGTTTTTTCCCGGACTCTTCCCGCAGGCGGGCGAGCTCCAAAATCGTGTCGATGGATTCCTCCTTGGCCGCCTCGATAAACCCGCAGGTGTTGACTACGAGGGTGTCGGCGTCGGTGGGGTCATCGACGATTTGGTGACCCTCGTTTTCCACGACCCCGAGCATGACCTCTGTGTCCACCTGGTTCTTCGCGCAGCCTAACGAGACGAAGAAGACTTTCTTCGCCGGGTCGTCTCCGCCGGTGGAGGGATCGGTGGACTCAACGCTCATGGTCACCGCTCTTAGCGCAGGTCACATCTTCTTGCACGCGCCCCCCGCCTTCGCGAGACCGGCGGCGCGGAGTTCGCGACCCGTGGGTCCTGGCCCGAGGGCGGCCCGTGCGTCCGCGCCATGGCCCTCTCCAAGCACGTTTCGAAGGTAGGCCTTGAGTTCGAAGGTGTCGGAGTGCTCGGGTGTGTGGCACGCGAGGCAGGTGGCCGGCGAAACCTCACGCCGGATATTGCTGGGGTCTGGATTGTCGGCGTGGAGGCTCCCGGGCCCATGGCACTGCTCACATTGCACGTCCACGAGGCCGCGGGTCTCCACCACGTGGGCGCCGCCCGGTTGCTTAAATCCTGTGACGTGGCAGCCGACACAGCTGAGGTCAAACTGCTTGTTGGCGTCGACCAAG
Organism: Nannocystaceae bacterium; assembly: GCA_040265175.1. Taxonomy (GTDB): domain Bacteria; phylum Myxococcota_A; class Polyangia; order Nannocystales; family Nannocystaceae; genus JAAZXR01. The sequence goes on along the minus strand of JBDQGY010000023.1, from coordinate 6,702 downwards.
GTGCGGTAGGCGGAGGCGTGGTGGGTCGTTGACCAAAATGCGACGGCCTCGTCGTGGCAATCTTCGCAGGTATTTTTTCCGACGTAGGTCGGCGCGCCCTTCGGCGGAGACGGCGTAAACACGCCCTTGAATCGCGCCGAGTTCTCCGCGGCGACCCAGCCGTCGTAGGCGTCGAGCGCCTTCTTCGTCGCGGGGTCGGGGGCGAGCTTGCAGCTGATCTTGACTTGCTTCAAGCGCAGGCCGACCCCGTCCTCGGGGCCCGCCTCGTCGATGGACGCCTTCACCCGCGCCCGCTCCTTTTTTAGGTTGGCGAGGAAGCTAGGATCCGCGGTGGGGTCGGCGGAGAAGCTGGCGATACGTTCGTCGAGTCGAGTGAGCTCTGCGCGTGTTTGTTCCACCGGCGGGATGAACTGCCATCGCGTGGAGTCTGCGAAGGGGGGCGTCTTCAGATCGCGAGGCGCAACCAGGGTGAGGTGGGAGAGGGTCTGTCCGCGATCTCCAGGTTCGAGCACCCAGGTCGTCCCCACTTGGAACGGAGCGGCGCCAAGCCGGCTGCCTTCGGTGGTCGCTTGGGGACCTCCTACAACGACCAGGTCGAGTTCGGAAACCTCCTCCGCGACGCGTCGCGCGAGGTCTCGCGAACCGTGGACCACGACGATGTCGAGGTGTTCGGCGTTGGGTCCTTGTTGAGCCGCGCGCGCTTTGGTCAGGGCTGTGACGGGATCGACCAATGCGGGGAGACCGTCGCGCGCGAGCCGTGGATCGAGCACCACCCATGTGCGGACCTTGACGTTGGGGTCTTCGAGGGTCCGTGTGGCGACCGTCGCGAGATTGGGAGGTCGCTTGGCGGCGTCGATGTTGGTGAGTACGCGGGGGAGTGAATATTGGTCGAGCGCGGCGCCGCCGAGTGGGCTCCCAACATCCGCGGGGCCGACCCCAGAGATGGCGGCGTCGCCCCACGCCAACACGCGCTCGGTGAGCAGCGCGGCACGGCGTTGCGCCTGGGCCCAGCCCGCCTCGTCCGCCGGCGCCTCCGGATCTGTCGGGAGGGGAAACAGCAGCGAGCCCGGCTCAAGGATGAGACGTGCGCGGGCGTCGGAGGCCCCGTCGATGTAGCCGACCGCGTACTGCAGTCCGCCGAGGGGCTCTGTGGTGCAGCCGCAGGGCGCGATGTAGCCTTGCTGCGCGCCCAGAGCGAACAGATCGATCTCTTGGGAGGGCGGCGGCTCTTGCACCTTCGGCGCGGCCTCGGGCGCGTGGGTGGTCGCGGCGGCGTCGTTGGAGTCCTGGCTGCGCGGGCTGCATGCGAGACCGAGCACGGACGCGAAGATCCAGGTGGCGGAGAGGAAGATCGTTTGGCGTGAAGTGCGCATAATGGACAAAGTCCGGGGAGTCATGGAAAGTGCGAAGGACAAAAGGCCTCCAAAACCGGATCACATGCGAAATTTGATCAAACTGACGCTTGACCGGTGCGGTCCAGACAAGTAGCCTGCCGCACTCTCACTCCGCCGGAACCCCCGGCAAGTGTTTACGAGGTACCCATGGCCGTCAAGATCAGGCTCGCACGCACCGGCGCAAAAAAGCGTCCCTTCTACCGAATCGTCGCCACCGACGCTCGCAACCCGCGAGACGGTCGTTTCCTCGAGAAACTCGGCACGTATAACCCGCTCACTGAAGAGGGCACCATCGAGCTCAAACGAGATCGTGTGGAGTACTGGCTCGGGACCGGCGCCCAGCCCACGGATGTGGTGCGCCGAATTCTGCGCAAGTTCGACGCCTCTCAACCGACCGGCTAAGCCGTTCCGCGCGCCATCTCGCGTACTGGAGCCGTCCGAACCGCGTAGGGTGACGCGTGCCCAGGTGCGTTACACGCCAGATTGGGCTACAACCAGACACGTACTTCGAAGGTACGGTTCGCGCGTTTTTCGCAACCGCTCCACCTGTTCCCCGCTCTCCCCGCCGCCGATCGCGGCCACTCTTCTCTCTATTCCCCGGACAACTCCATGTCGAACGTGTCACTCAAAGATTTGGTCGAGTTTGTCGCTCGAGCACTCGTCGATCACCCGGATCAGGTGGAGGTCGAAGAGATCTCTGGCGCCCAAACGATCGTCCTCGAACTTCGCGTCGCCAAGGAAGACCTCGGCAAGGTGATCGGCAAGCAAGGTCGAACGGTCAAGGCGATGCGAGCAATACTCAACGCCGCCTCCTCCAAGGTTCGCAAGCGCGCCGACCTCGAGATTCTCGAGTAGCGCCAGTCGGGTGGTCGTCGTCGCGACCTATGACGTCGTCGGAACAATTGAGGATCGGTCGCGTCGTGGGGATCCATGGCGTGAAGGGTGCGATCAAGGTGCGTCTCGAGGGAGCCTCCGCCGAGGCGCTGAAGCCAGCACTTCGCGTGCGCCTCACCGTCGACGAGGAGGGTGAAGAGGCCGCCTCGATCGAGACGACGTTGACGCGGGTCGCAGCCATTCCCGGTACAGATCGCACGCGGCTATGGCTGGAGGGAATCGGCGATCGAGACGCCGCAGAGGCCCTGCGCGGTCGCGTGCTCTTTGTGGACAAAGAGGTGTTGCCCGAGCTGGATGAGGACGAGTACTACCTCGCTGATTTGGTCGGCGCCAAGGTGGTGGCGTTTGGGGATGAGTCCCGTCGATCGCTCGGCGAGATCGTGGGCGTGACCACCAACGGCATGCAAGATCTTCTCGAGGTTCAGTGGCGCCGCGACAATGGTGTAGAGGCGACATGGTTGCTCCCGGCTCTGCCTGAGTACATCGCTGGGATCGAGGAGGAGACGGTGCTCGTGGACCTCCCGCGCGAGTTTTTGCCCACCGAGCTGGAGGCGAAGGATGGATGACGACACGGGGCGTGAACCCTTCGTCATCGACATCGTGACGCTCTTTCCCGAGGCCATCGCGTCGTTCCTCAACGCGGGCATCATGGGTCGCGCCGTCGCCGAGGGCCGACTCAAAATCGTGTGTACGAACCCACGAGATTTCTCCACCGACACCCACCGCACCGTGGACGACAGCCCCTCTGGTGGGGGTCCTGGGATGGTGATGAAGATCGAGCCGGTGGTGGGCGCGCTCGAAGAGATCGAAGCGAGCCGCGGTGAGGGACACCGGGTGCTGTTGTCCCCGTCGGGGCGGCCCTTCGACCAGGAGACGGCGACGCGCTTCGCGGGGCTTGGTCACCTCGTGTTGCTCTGCGGTAGATACGAAGGCATCGACGACCGGGTCCGTGAACAATTTTGTGATGAGTGCGTGTCGCTTGGTGACTTTGTCCTCAACGGGGGTGAGGTGGCGGCCCTCGCGGTGGTGGAGTCGGTGGGGCGGTTGCTTGAGGGGGTGGTGAGAAATCCTGACTCCATCGCGTTGGAGAGTTTCTCGCGGACCGGCGGCGGCGTCTTGGAACATCCGCAGTACACGCGACCGGCAGATTTTCGCGGCTTCACAGTGCCGGCGCCGCTGTCATCGGGAGATCATTCGCGGGTGCATCGATGGCGGGCCGCCGTGTCGCGGATCCGCACGCGTCGGCTTCGCCCCGAGCTCGCGCCGGAGGTGCGCGCTTTGGCGGGTCAGGCAGGCCCACTCGATGTCGCGGTGGTGGTGGACGCCCGCGCCGGCGAAGGCGTGGACGTGGATGCCGAGGGCCTCGCCTCGCTCGCGAGGGCGGGCTCGGCATCGGTGGTGGTGTGGACGGATCGCGCCATTTCTCCAGGGCCTAAGGTGGTGGTCGCCCCGGCCGAGCTCAAATCTCTCCGTCGTATCCGTAAGATTCTGCGTGGAAAGCGCAGATCTCGCCTACTTGTGGTGCCCGTGGCCATGCCGGGGGAGTTTCGCCCTGCGTGGCGGCTCACCGAGCCAGCAGAGGTCTTCGACGTGATTCTCGCCCACCGGGCTCAGGGGGCAGAGGAGTCTGACGAATGCGCTTTTTGCGCGGTTTTTGTGGTCGCTCCCCTGGAAAGCCCGCTTCGATCCGCCCTCGAAGGGGGAGATCCACCGTCAGATTTCCTCCTCGACCTCGGCGACGGGGCGGTCTCGCAACTCCACGGCAATTCGGGGGTTGAAAACCGGGCTGGAGTGATCAACCCTTCGCAGCCCCAGCCAGGTGAATCCGCCCCCCGAGGTGTCGCCCGCCAACTGCAGCACTTCCTCGAACGCTGGACCCAAGATTTCCAATCCACTTGAATCGAGCCCGTCATGAGCCACCGTACCCCAGTCATTGAAGCCATTGAAGCCAGCCAAGCCCGCAGCGACCATCCCGAGTTTCGCGCTGGGGATCGCATCCGCGTGCACGCGCTCATCTCCGAGGGCAACAAAGAGCGTATCCAGATCTTCGAAGGTGTTTGCATCCACCGTAGCCGGCGTGGACACAACGGCACCTTTACGGTTCGAAAAATCTCCGACGGCATCGGTGTCGAGCGCGTGTTTCCAGTGAACAGCCCGCGCGTGACCAAGGTTGAGCTTGTCACCCGTGGCCGCGTGCGTCGGGCCAAGCTTTACTATCTTCGTGATCGTCGCGGCAACGCGGCTCGTATCCGGGCGAAGGTCGGCGGTTACGGCAGCAAGCCCGCCGCAAAGCGCTAGCCAGGTCTTGCTCGCGGAGCGCATCACTCCCTTCGTTCACACGCCCCGCGACGCGTGGGTGGAGATATGAACTCAACGAAGGCGCGGGGCGATGCGGCAGAGTCGCTCGCGGCGTCACACCTCGAGCGTGCGGGACTTCGCGTGCTCGAGCGGAACGTGATCGCCGGCGGCGTCGAGCTCGACATGATCTGCCTTGGAGGCGCGGGCCAGGGTGTCGACCGGAACGAGGGCTCTCTGCCCACCTACGTGTTCGTGGAGGTCCGCTCTCGCCATGGTGAGGAGCGCGGCCATCCACTCGAGACCATCGACCGACGCAAACGCGGCCGCATTCTCAAAGGCGCGACTGCGTGGCTGACGGCGCGCGGGCTTTGGGAGCGCGTGTACGTGCGCTTTGATGTGGTCACCGTGGTCGGCGGCGCCATGGACGGACAGGGAGCGCCTGGGCGTGTTGAGTGGATCTCGTCGGCGTTCGAGGCATGACGGGCCGAGAAAAAGCGAACGCCCACCGGTAGAGGGTAGGCGTTGCGCGATGAATTTGGACGGCGGGCGTTCGCCGAGGGCTGACGCGTCGACGTCGTGATCCACGCAGCGCCGGTTATTCAGACCGCTAGACTGGGAAGCACTCGCTCTGGCTCGGCTCGCAGTATTCGCCCGCTCCACACTCTTCGTCTGACTGACAGCCGCAGGTCCTGGAGCGACCGGTGGTCGGGAACTTGTCACCGCACTGAGACTCAAGATCCTCGACGACGTCCGGCGCGATGTCATCTTCGCACACGCAGAGTTTTTCACAGCAGAACTGTCCAAGGTTTTGGACCACCGCACATTGAAAGCCGCCTTTGCACCGGCTCTTGTCGGCGAGTGGCTTCTTCGCGCTCGTGATGCCCGTATTTTCGCAGTCCGAGTTGCTGCTGCAGCGCTTGGAGCACATGGAGCGCTCGAGGAAGTAGTCGAACGAGAGGCTGCACTTGTTGTTGAGACACTCGAAGCGCGTGCCACCGTCGTTGTTGCAATCGGCATCGGTTTCGCAACTGCCGTCGGGAGCGGAGTCATCCTCGCCGTACACACAAATCAGATCGTCGCACGACACTGCGGGGAAGGTGACGAGCTTGGTGGGTGGAGGAACCGCCTCTCCATGGTTGCACGGGGCGCCGACATCACCCGAGGGGCAACCGGCGATCGCGCCGAGCGAGACCACGGAGAAAAGGGCCGAGCGGAGGGTGAGGGAGCGAAACTTCGAGCGACGTACAGTCATGGTTCAAACCCAGCGTTGCCGGTGAGGAAGCGCGGCGACATGGGGCAGTGCACCCCGAAGAGGCGTCGCGCGGGTGCATGCTACACTCCTCGTCACACGGGTCAAGCGCAGACTCCGCCTCCGCAGGGGCGGAATTCCCGCAAAACCCTCACGCGAGCGCGTCTGTTCGCGAAGTGAAATTAGGGTGCCCAGCGCCACACAAAGCGCACGACGGGATGATGGCCAGATGAGGATGTGGGTGCGGCATTGGCGAAAAATCCCCGCGCGAGGCCTCAATCGACCAAATTTCGGAGCTTGGCCCTAGGTCGTCGCGCCCGGTCGTGCGTTCGTTCAAGCCCCTGGAACCCGTCAGAGCCGCATGAACGACGCGCTCTCAGGGCGCTCGCGGTACCCAGCCTGCGTCTTCATGCGAAGGAAAAACGCCACAAACCCGCTGCTAGCTCCTCTCGGCGCGCCGCCCTTGGACCTCCCGTGACCTGTGAAATCGAGCCTTTTTGATCCCTTGCGACGCCGGGCCCGCCGTTGGTACTGTCCGCCCGATCTCGCGCAGCCTATTGCGCACTTTTTTCTCCATGTATTCCCCTCGCGTTCGATTCTTTTCGTTACCCTCGCCGTCGCATCGATGCGGTCGTCGGTTTCGAGGATCGTCCCGTGCAGCCCTTTTCACCACCGTTAAAGTCGCATGAAAAAACTGTCGCTCCAGCTGCTCCCTATCGTCGCATGTCTCGGTATGACCGCCACGCCTGTCGTCGCGCTCGCGGACGCACCGCCGCCACCGCCGCCGGGCGCAACAAAGAGTCCGCCGCCGCCTCCAGGTTCGCGCAGCAAGAGTCCGCCGCCGCCTCCAGGTTCGCGCAGCAAGAG
>JBDQGY010000022.1:0-27025 GCA_040265175.1 Nannocystaceae bacterium | reverse complement strand
GTGAAGACGCTGGTGCTTTTTATGGCCCTCGTCGGCACAAACATCACCCCCTTCGTCTTAATGGGGATCCCAGGGCTGTCCTACCACCGCGGCGTCGGTGTGTTCGGGCAAAATGCATCGATCATCGTGCTCGGGATCCCGTTGTCCATCTACCTCATCGGGCTACCGTCGTGGCGTCGGGCTCGAGCGCTCGGTGCGGTGACCCCCGCGGAGCTCTACGCGAAGCATTTTAACGCGCGATGGTTTGGGTGGCTCGTGTTCACGGTCTATTTCATCTTCACCGTGCCTTATATGGTCACCGCGGTCTCCGGCGTGGGGATCGCCGTGGACACCTTCTCCGACGGGAAGGTCAGCTTTGAGAGCGCCGCCGCGGGGATCTTGCTCGTGACGTTGCTGTATACGAGCGTCGGTGGCATGCGCGGGACCATGTGGACCAACGTCCTCCAAGGGAGCATCTTCCTCACGTTCAGCGTCGTGGCGTTTTTCCTCATCGCCGACGTTCGCGGAGGCGTAGCCCCCACCATGCGCGAGGTGGCCAGCGTACACCCGGAGCTCATGAACGTTCCGCACGAGGGCCCCTTTCGACTCGGGCCCTGGGCGTCGTGGGGGCTCGGCATCTCCTTGTGTGTCATCGCCTTTCCGCACATGCTCGTGAGGATCTTCGCCGCGCAAGACGAGAACTCCCTCAAGAACGCCTGTCGCTTGTACCCCGCGGCGATGGTGCTCTTGTGGATCCCCTGCGTGCTGTTTGGGGTGTGGGGCACCCTCGATTTCCCCGCGCTCGCCGGCCGGGCCTCGGACGCGGTCTTTCCTCTGCTCATCGAGCGACACCTCGGCCCCTTCGCTCAGGGCGTCGCGCTCGCCAGCATCCTCGCCGCCGTCATGTCGACGCTCGACGCCCAGATGTTGACCTTGTCGTCCATGCTCACCCGCGACGTCTTGAGCCGGGTCCGAGGGGATCAACAGCAGATCTTGCTCGGGCGCGGGTTCCTCGTCGTCCTCGCGGCCATCACCTGGGTCATCGCCATTCGCAAACCCGCCTCCATCTTCAGCATCGCGGCGCTGTCGTTTTCGGGCTACGTCACGTTGATCCCCACGATGTTCCTCTCGATGCGGTGGCCCGCGTTCACGCGCACCGCCGCGACCTGCTCCATTGTTGTCGGCAACGCAGCGCTGGTCGCCTCGCATATTTGGGGGCCTGCCGACGCCGCGCTCTTACCTGTCGCGTGGGCGCTGCTGGCTGGAACCGTCGCCGCGGTGATCACCACGACGCTGAGCTCACCGCCCCCACCTTCGGACGACGCCACGCACGCTTGATGCGTCGGTGGGTTGACTGGACTCTCTGGAAACCTCGCCGCCGTATCGAACGAGTGAGGAAGGTCTAAGGCGGAGAGGAGGAGCGTGGAGTCAGTGAGCGACTGCGAGGTCTCCGAGAGTCGAGACCATGAGATCAAATTAAGATCGATGTGGCAAGTAAGTCCGCGATTTTTAATTCTCGATGTGGCTCGCGATCGATTTGAACTCTCGACCGTTCGAGGGAACACGCGACCCAAGATCTCCATGGCACGCCGTTCGGCCGAACCACCGACGCCGATAAATTGAAGAACCAAACGCGCGCGCCGACTGTGACTCTCGCCAACAAAACGAACACTCGACCGAGCACACTCGCCGCTCCACCGTGACGCACGTGGCTCGTGCTGAGACGGTACTCAACGCGCCACATGGCCGTCGAATCATCCGATCAGATCATCGTTTACTGCGCCGGAAGGACTCGATCACCCGCTGTCACTACGCGCAAGCGGGACTCAGAATCGAGCCACGGCGCGCAGCCCTGCCGAGGGAGCGGAGGTGCCGAACGTGGATGGAAACAGCCACAGGCGCGCCTGGTCGCCGCTCTTCGCACGAGGACGGTAGATCGCCATGAGCGTCGCCCCCACTGCCGCGAGCCCAAGCCCGATCCCCAGCGTGGCGTATCCGATCGGACGAGTCGTGGAACGTTCAACACCTGCGGCGCCGCCGTCGACCGGTTTGTCCGCACGCACAGCGAGCGCCACCCCGACCCCGATCCCGATCACGCCGACACCGACTGTACCCGCGCCCACTAAAAATCTTCGGCGTGTTGCGCGAGTCAGCGCTTGCTCATCCTCGGTTCGAGGCAGCGAGGACACCGGAAAGGTCTCGCCCTGCTCGTCGCCCGTCTCCTCCATCGCCGCGAGCTCCGTACGCAAATGTTCGTCCACGCGGGTCACGACCTCTCCTACACCGCACGGTGTACATCGAAGCTCCTCGCTCGACTGCACGCCGTTGAGTCGCACCAGCACCGAAATTTCATAGCCGTAGGTCGCGTCTCGCACCGCCGCCTGCACCACCGCACCCTCGTGCGACTCCACCAAGGTCTCAGCGAGAGCGCTGAGCTGGTCACGCAACGCCTCCGACTCAAGCTCGTCTTGCACGCCTGCCGTCTCGACGACGGTCTGGCCCCCAGCCGGGGCCTGAGCGTGGGCCTCTTGTGCGCTCCCCGACACCGCGACCGCGATGAATACCCCCGCAAGCGCTACCCGCGCGAGGGCCCGATGCCCACGCAGGTGCCTGCTGCGAGGTTTTTTTCGTGACATGACAGCGTGCTGCATTTTCATCCTTTGTCCGGCTGGCTCACGGACGAGCGGATCGTACCGCGACCTCGCGTCCTGGGCCCGTGGCACTTCCCGCGGGGGCCTCGTCGTTAAAGGTACCACCCGTGTCGCTCACTTACCCGCGCGCAGCCGGCAACGGCCCACCCACTTCTCGACCGACGCCGCACTGCTGCGCTTCCCGACGCGAATGCATTTCTCATCCTGGTTCAGTTCGTACAGCAAGCGCGCCTTGATCGCGTAATAGGACGTACGGTCGGCCCAGCAAGTGGCGTCGAGCCGCTCGTAGGCCCGGTCGTAGCGCGATGTGCGGAGGTTGTCCTCCACCGCGGTACGCAGGGTGACGCAGCGGGCGGTTTGGGCCGCTGGAACTGTTGACCGGGCAGGCGCACTGCGAGTGGTCGTCGCGGTCTTGCGTGGGACCGCCCGGGCGGCGGTGTTGGACGTTGGGGCCGGCGCGGTCGCAGCATCCGCGAGAATTTCTTCGTCTCCGCCGCCGCGGGAATCGCCCGTGGTGCGCACGGGAGCTGCGGGGGGCGTCGCGTTCCCTGCGTCCACCCCCGTGGGGCTGAGCGGATCTTGGGCAGAGTCCTCGACCGGCGCTGCCGCCAGGACTCGCGCCGGGAGTTCCCCTGCCTCCGAAACCGACTCTGCGCGCGCTACGCCGCTCTTCGCGGCCGATTGTACAAGCGACGTCGTCGACGGCTGCCCGGAGAACCAGAGCACCAGACTGGCCGCTGCCACCGCCACCGCGGCCCCTGCCGCGACTCGACCTCGGCGCATCCCGGTCCTCGCGATGGCCAGCGGCCCGCTCGGTTGGCGCGGCATCCGATGCAAGATGTCGTCAAGTCGATCGAGGACGAGCTTCGCAGACTCCGGCCGATCCGAAGGCTCAATCTCCAAGCAGTCGGCGATCAACTTGACGAGTCGTACGGGGAGATCCTTACGGAAGTTGGACACGGACGGTGCCGCCTCGCGACCTTTTTGAGCCATCACCTCGACGAAAGACTCATTTTGAAAAGGTGGATGGCCCACCAAGACCTCGAAGAAGATGACCCCAATGGCGTAGATATCGAACTTCTCTGTGGCGATCTCACCACGGCACTGCTCGGGTGCCATGTACTCTGGCGTGCCGAGCGCGCTCCCAGGCATGGTGAGCCGCTCCTCGTCGGAATCTTGGTCGGTGCTCGCAGAGATCCCAAAGTCGAGGACTTTGATCATGTCTGGATCGCCGTCACGCCCCCTGCGAGCCAGCATCACGTTGTCTGGCTTGAGATCGCGATGTACCACGCCCACCTCGTGGGCAGCGCGGATGGCTCGGACGATATCGCGCAGCACTCGACACGCCCGCGCCACCTCCATCGGTCCATTTAGGTCGATCTCTTCGTACAAGTTGCGTCCGTCGAGCCGCTCCATCACCAAAAACAGGCGCCCGTCGGGCAACTCGCCGGCGTCAAACACCTCGACGATATTCGAGTGGCCAGCCGCGCTGGCAGAGCGCGCCTCCGCTCGAAATCGCCGCGCGACGCTCGGATTCTGGCTCCACTCCTTGGTCAACACCTTCACGGCCACGTCCCGCCCGACGGTGAGGTGCTCGGCGAGGTACACCGTGCCCATCCCACCTTTGCCGAGCCGCCGGGCGATCGCATAGCGATCCGCGACGACGTATCCATTTGGAATCTCTTCGACATTCGCGTCGAGCGGGACCGCGCTGCGCGAGCCAAGCTCGTCTGTGTCCACGCGCTCGGGCGGACGACGCCGGTGAAGCGGCGCCCCGGACCGCACGCGCTCCAAGAGATCGTCGCGATGGGCGCGCTCCCGTTCGGCGCGCCCTTCGTACAGCGAGTTCATGAATTCGGCGAGCCGCTCTTGGGTCGTCTGCGGCGCATGCTTGGCCAGCCACGCCCCAAGGTCCTCAAGCATCGCCCCCGCTGACTCATAGCGGGTCTCTCGATCGTGGGAGATCGCCTTGATCACAATGCCGTCGAGCACCGCATCGAGCCGCTTGCTCAACGCGCTCGGGGGCGTGGCGACCTCCTGCGCGACCCTCGCGGTCGTCAGGTCGGCCCCTTCCCGCATGGGGCGGCCCGTCAGCAGTTCCCACAACATCACCCCACATGCGTACACGTCTGCGCGCCCGTCGAGGGTCTCACGCCTCGCCTGCTCTGGGCTCATGTAGCCGACTTTGCCAAAAACCACCCCCGGGAGGGTCATGCTCGCCTTAATCGTCGACGTGGCCAGGCCGAAGTCAGCAAGCCGGACGGCGCCCGACCAATCGACCAGGACGTTGGAGGGCGACACATCGCGATGAACGAGCCCCAGCCCCGGAAATGAGTGCGCGTAATGCAGCCCCCGAAGCACCTCTCGGACGATGTGCACGGCGAGGGGCACAGGGAACGCCTTCGAGACCTCCGCGCAGCGATCCCAAATATCGGCGAGGTCTCGCCCCTCGATGCACTCCATGGCGATGTACAGCTGCCCCTCGTGCTCGCCCGCCGCGCGGACGTCCACGATGTTGTTGTGGTGCAAATGCACCACAATCTTCGCCTCATCGAGGAATCGGGTCGTGTAGTCGTGATCTGGCAGGTCCCGCTTGAGCAGCTTGATCGCCGCGGGTCGCGCGAGCTCTCCTTGGCCCGCCGCGCCCAAGAATACGGAGGCCATGCCCCCCTCGCCGAGGCGGGCCACAAGGACCATATCCCCAATATACCGGGGTGGATCGAGGGGTTGGGGCAAGCCGGCCACCATGGCTCGAACGCTAGCATGTAGGTCGATTTTCCGACTATTCTTGGCGAGAAATATGGAGGCGTTTCAAAACAAGCCGGCGCGCGCGATCCTAATCTACGATCCGAGCGCCACCTCATGCGAACTCGTGTGTGCCGCGGTCGTACAAGCCGGGTGCACGCCGATGACGGTCTCCACAAAAACACAAGCCGCCGAAATGACGCTCGCCCACGGAGCGTCCGGCACCGGCACCCTGTCGGCGCTGATTCTAGACGCGAGCGCGGACGCTGCGTTGTCGGAGATCATCTTGCGATCGATCCTCGGAGTCCCCGGCGCGGAGGATTTGGTGGGCCTGCTGCTCGTGGACCCGCAAAACCCCACCCCGCTCCCCTCCGCAGCCGGGCTCCCCTCACTCGCGCGGCCCTTTTCGAGGTCCGAACTTGTCACCGTAATCAAGGAGACCCTCGGCGATCTCCCCAGCGACGCCGACACCAATTGCGTCGCGACCGGCAGAGCCTCCAGCGAGCCCGGGGCGCGGCCCACCCTTCGCTGCGAGCTCCCGGATTTTCCGCTCCACTCGGCGCTGCATGCTCTCGACGCCGCGTACGCCAGCGGCGTCGTCTCCGTCGACGAGCAAGCGTTGTCCGCGAAGCTTGTGGTCCATGACGGGAGAGTCCTCCGAGCGACGATGGGTGGCGACGGAGACGACCCCACGCACGGGATTGGATTCTATCTCCCGCACGGAGACGACGGAACGACGCAAGACCACGAGGCGGCGCTCGAGCGAGTGACACGCGGAACGCTCCATGCCGAGACACTCATGGCTGCGGTCGAGGCCCACGCTTTTGAAGTGATGCGCGTCGTCGGGACATGGAAACGCGCCACCCTCACGTTCTGGCCGCAACCCCCCGCCGCTCCCTTCGACGAGTGGTGCGCGTCCCACACCTCGCCAAGGCCCCCCGCCCTCGGTAGCGCGGTTCTCGCGTGTATGGCGAGCGCGGAGCGCGTTCTCGAAATGCAGGCGCGGTCGATGGAGTTCGACCAGGTGCTCCTGCGACGCGATATAGAGGTCGCGCGGCTCCGCGAGACCCTCGACGAGGAAGAGCTACAGGTCCTCGAACACATCAACGGGAAGCTCACCTTGAAAGAGGTCTCCCGCAAAGCAGGGTACGGTTCCTTCGCCGTCGCGAAGATCGTCGCTCGACTCTCCCACGCCGGCATCGTCGAACGCCGCGCCCCCCCCACCTTCGTCTAAACCTGCCATGACTTCACCCACCATCTCCTGCCTCATCGCAGATCCCGAGGAAGGCGTCCGCAACACGATCGAGGCGTCGGTCGCCTCGGCCGCTGCCGCGCTCGGGCTTGACGTCGTCACGACCACGGTCGACGACGGGCGAGCAGCCCTCCAAGCCCTCCGCTCCCGGGCCCCGCGCCTGGTCATCACCGAGGTGCTGCTCGACGCCGTAAATGGGCTCCAGCTCCTGAGGCACTGCCGCGATAGCGTCGACACAAGCGACGCTCGTTGGATCTTTGTCACCTCGCTCAACGACGACACGGATCGATACTGGGCGACGCTCAATGACTGCGATGAGTACCTCTCAAAGCCCGTGAGCGGCGTGCCCCTCTCCGCGGTGCTCAAGAAACATTTGGAGCGCATCTCCCGAGGTGAAGCGCGGAACCCCAGGCGGGAGGAGCGAGCGCCGTGACCGCATCCTCCGAGGCGAGCACGCGAGGGCTGAAGGTGCGAGTGCAGGCGCGCTATGTGGACGACCAGTCTACGCCGTCCGAAGACCAGTGGGTGTTCGCGTACCTCGTCACCATCATCAACGACGGGGATATTCCGACGCAGCTTATCGCCCGACGCTGGATCATCACGAACGCGAACGGGCAGACCCAGACTGTGGAGGGCCCAGGGGTGATCGGAGAGCAGCCCCGGCTCGAACCGGGCGAGAGCTTCAGCTACACCTCCGGCTGCCCCCTCGACACCTCCATCGGCTCCATGCACGGCTCGTTCATCATGCGAGACGACGACGGCGGTTCGTGGGAGGCGGAGGTGGCGGTCTTTACCCTCTCCACCCCATTCGCGCTTAACTAGCGGCCGCCAGTCACGCTGGGGTCAGCGTTCTTCAACGCCCAGCCCGAGCCGCAGCATCCGATCAAAAAAGTCTGGGAAGGTCTTGGCGACGCAGTCAGGGTCTTCAATTTCGACTCCCTCCATCATGAAACCCGCCACCGCGAAGCTCATGGCCATCCGGTGGTCTTCGTAGGTTTGTATGCGCGCCGGCCGGAGGGCGCTCGCGGTCGGATCGATGGACATGCCATCGGGCTCCTCCGACGCCTGAACACCGAGCCGTTGCAGCTCACGCACCACCGCTCCCACGCGGTCCGTCTCTTTGCCCCGGATAAAACCGATCCCGGTGATTCTCGTGGGGCTGGTCGCGAACGCGGCTACCACAGCCAGCGTCTGCGCCACGTCAGAGCAGTCTCGCATGTCCACCTCCACACCTCGCAGTCGTCCCTGCTCGGCGGGACCCTGGAGCGCGACCCACGTCGGTCCCCACTCGACCTGACACCCCATGCGCTCGAGGATCTCCACGAATCTCAAGTCACCTTGCATGCTCGTTCGAGACAGCCCGTGAACCTGAACGCGAGCGCCGGTGAGCGCCGCCACCGCGAAGAAGTACGAGGCCCCCGAAGCGTCGGGTTCGATCTCATACGCGCGGCCGAGATAGCGCTGCCCAGCCGCGACTTCGAAGCGCTGCGGGGTCGGACAGTCGACCTCGACGCCGAAGCTCGCCATCATCGTAACAGTCATCTCGACGTAGGGACGTGACACCAGCACGTCGGGGATGGACAAGCGCAGGCCCTCCCCCATGTACGGACTCGCCAACAGCAACCCGCTGAGGTACTGGCTGCTTACGTCTCCAGGTACGCATACATCTCCACCCCGCAGGTGTCCCCCCTCGATCTGCAAAGGGATACAGTCGGGCGCCTCGGTCCCCGTGAGCCGCCCGCCGAGGCTACGGAGCGCATCGAGCAACGGCGCGATGGGACGCGATCGCATTCGCGCGACTCCGTCGAGACGAAACGACCCCGGCCACAATGACAGCGCGACGGTCAAAAACCGGGCCGCCGTCCCTGCGTTCCCGACAAAGATCGAGCCAGCGCGACAGGGGACCTCACCGTCACCACCGAAGATGGTCGCCGTAGCCTCTCCCTCATCCCACGCGACGTCCACGCCCAAGGATTGCAGGGCGCGCGACATGTGGCGGGTGTCATCCGAATCCAACACCCGCCCTAGTGAGGTGCGGCCTCGGGCGAGGGCGGCGATGAGCAGCGCCCGGTTGGTGATGCTCTTGGAGCCCGGCAAGGACACCTCGATTCGCTCCGGAATCGCCCCTGGATGCAGACGTACGCAGCGTGTCGTCATGTGGGCGCGCCCCTTCGACGTTCCCATCGTCGCCTCCGACGCGCCAGACACCGCGACCGGCGAGCGCCGCTAAATTCGAATGTCGAGATGTGCACGAGACCGAAGTTTCTCCATCAGTTCCTCGCGCGCCTTCATCTGCGCCTCGAACTCGAGCTGTTGGCGAATGCGATCCTTCGCCTCTTCAAAGGGCAAAACATCGGCGTCCATTTGTTCCAACACCTTCAGAACCACGTAGCCGCGCCCGGTGGACACGGGGCCGACAATTTGCCCCGCCTTCGCCGCGAAGATCCTGTCTTCGAGGACAGGCTGGATATCGCCGCGTCCCACCTCAAACTCGGTCGGGCCCTCTTCGGAGTCATCGTCGATGGAAGAAGGATCCGCCCCAGTTCGGAGCCGCTTGCTCGCCGCCTGGGCGCGCTGATACGCGACGTCTCGCTCCTTGGGAGACTCATTTGCGGTGCGGTATTCGAGGCGAACCACCCGCACCCTGGCGTCCTCCCCTCGACTCATTTTTCTATAGAACTCGCGAACCTGTGCCTCTGTCACCCGTCCGGGCGCCAAATACTGGAGCACCTGGGCCTCCAATATGCTGCGGCGAAGATCCACGAGGTAGGCCTCCCAGCTTTCGAAGGATCCGCTCGCGAGCACCGCGGATTCAAGCTCCTTGATGGAGGCGAACCCGTTCTCCTTCGCGAGCGATTGCAGCGCACGCCGCTCGTCGGCGGGGCCCACCTCAAGCCCGAAGCGACGCGCCTCCGACAGCACCAAGTCGCGATCGATCAACCGCTGCAGCAGCTCGTCACGAATCTCATCTCGCTTGGCTGCCGCCGAGGCGGTTGGCGTCTTTTGGAGTTCGATGACTCGCGGATCCAAGCCCATCTCCCTGGCCAAGTCGCTCTGTAAAATAATCTGGTCATTTACCACCGCGATCACGCGGTCCACGATCACGGGATCTCCCGCCTGCGCCGGGTTTGAGCACACCAACCACCCTACGAGCGCCACCGGCAACGTTCTCCACGTCGCGTACGCCCAGCGGGATTTGGGAGGTCGTTCCACAATCGGAGGACTATCAGCCCTTGGTCTGCGCAGCAAGGGGTCCGCTGCCGAAACTGCATTCACTTTTGCGTTGCCCCCGGCTTGGCCAGGCGCAACGTCTCTACATATTCATCCACTACGGCCTCTCGCCGCGCCCGCGCAAAGGCCTCCTCCACACGCGCACGAAGTTCAGGCTCCTCCAAGGACGGAGTTCGCGCGGCCTCAACCCGGGTCAGCTGCGCGATGAGAATCTGCTTGCCCGAGAGCAATGGCACGGGGACCACGTCTCCCTCGGTGAGCGCGGAATCAAAAATGAAGGGATGGACCGTCGGATACGAGTTGTCATCTCGAATGAGCAGGCGCGACTCGACGACAGATCCAAGGTCGTCGAGGCTCGCCGCTCGACCATCGAGGAGCTTCGCGATCGCGGCGCGCGCCTCCTCGAACGTGGAGAATTGGACCCCAGAAAACGCGCGCTGCTCGGGCTCTCGAAAATCCGCTTGATGCGCCTCGTACCAGGTGGAGAGCGCCGCCTCGTACGCCGCACCGCGCGCCGTCATCGCGCGCTCCGCTGCAACGTGGGCCTCTTCAAGACGCGCGTCCTCTCGGCGCATGGCCCACGCGAACCGAGGGTCCGCCTCGAGCCCCTCGCGACGGCCGGCCTCCGCCAAGATCGTGGCCTCTACGAGCGCGCGGCCAAGGAGCGCTCGCGATGCCTCATCTTCACCAAATGACAGCTCGCCAAACTCACTCATGTAGGCGCGCTGGGCAGTCACGTCTCTCGCCGTGATCTGACGACCCGCCACAGTCGCCACGACATCGCCCCCGACCCTGGAAGGACCCACATCACAGCCGGCCAGCCACACAAGTCCCCCGATTCCTAGCAAGGACCATCGAGCTCCTCCCAACGACGTACGTGGACGCAGCATGACGTCGATGGTACCGAGAGCCGCGCGAGAGCGGAACCGGTCGAAGAAGCCACCGATTGGCGGGAGCCGCGCGATCCTGTCCCTAATTGGTGCTGCTTGTGTCCCTTGAAAATCATGAATTTTTGGTCCTGTCGGCCGAAGTTTAACAACAGGGGCTGGGCTCGAGGCCCCTCCTTGCTGGAATCATTCCATGGGTGCACTTACCAAAAAGCCAGTAACGCCGCCGCGTGCAGCCGGCGCAGCCGCCACTCTCAGCCCCTTGGCCGCCTACATGCGCGAGGTATCGCGCAGCCGTGTCCTCACCGCTGAGGAAGAACGCGTGGTCGCCACTCGGATTCAGACTCTGCACGTCAGCGTCTGGCGCGCGATCTTCTCCTATCCGCCCTTCGTCGGTGGCGTCGCCGACCACCTCGTCGACGCCATCACTCCGCAAGAAACCGAGCCGTCTGCGCTCGCCCAACAGGCGATCAAAAAGTTAAAGACGGCTGCACGGGCCTACCGCGACCGCGAAACTCGCGCCAACCAGGACCGGTACCACGAAACGCGAGAGGACGCTGCCAAGGCCTTCGCGGGGCTCGATGTGGACGGAGACCAGCGAGAGGCGATCATCACGTCACTCGACGCCGTCGCCGCGGACAACCGCAGCGCCGTCTGCTTTCGCTACACAGCGCCGCCGCGAAACAGCCGCCCCTTCGCCGAATACCGCGAACGAGTCGACGCCGCACAGTTGGTGCTCCGGCGCGCCAAGAGTCGATTTATCCGGGCCAACCTCAGGCTCGTGATCTCCATCGCCAATCGGTTCGACTACGGCGCGCTGCCCCTCCAAGACCTGATCCAAGAGGGCAACGTGGGGCTCATGAAAGCCGTCGACCGGTTTGATGTGGAGCGAGGCTTTCGATTCTCTACCTACGCGAGCTGGTGGATCCGACATGGAATCAACCGCGCCATCGCGAACAAGGGACGGACCGTTCGACTGCCCGCGCATGTAACCGCCGATCAACAAAAGATCGCTCGGGCCCGCCGCGACTTTGAGCTCAAAAATGGAGCGAAGCCCAGCATAGAGCAGCTCGTAAAGCTCACGGGTCTCAACGAGACGAGAATTACCAAGCTCGTCAAAATCCCGCTCGACGCGGCCGTCAGCCTCGACCTCCAGATCGGCGACTCCGACAATCGCAGCCTGCTCGACCTCTTCGCAGACGAGAGCGCCATCACGGCCATCGAGGCGATGGAGCAAGATGACGTCTCCGAGGTGCTCCACACTCTCCTCGACGAGTTGAGCCCCATCGAACACGACATCCTCTCGCGCCGCTTCGGACTCGATGACGACGAGGCCATGACATTGCGAGAGCTTGGCACGGTACACTCCTTGTCCCGAGAGCGCATTCGTCAGCTACAAGAGCGCGCCCTCGCCAAGCTGCGCACCGGCTTCAAGCAGCGCGACATTCTGTGACCCGTCGCAGGTCTCGGCGACGACCGCCGCCGTGCGATCGCCCCGCTTTCTACGGCACGTAGTTCGGATCATTCGTGATCTGAATGCGAGACAAGGAGATGGACTCACGTGGATAGAAGATCACCTCGTGAGTGCCGGCCGTCCAAGCCTGCGGCCATGGATCATCGAGTCCGCACTGGTTGAGCCGCTGATTGAGCTCCGCCCACGTATAACCGCCTCCCTGACCGGAGCAGTCGAGATCAAAGATCTCTTGAGGAATGGGCGCTCCGTCCACCTCCGCAAAGAAGGAATCATCAGAGCCCTCGTCGAATCCGCGCACCCAGATGTGGAAAGTGTCAGAGCACGGCACCTGCACCTCGAACGACGCGGGGAAGTCGACCGCTTCATCCAGGTCCGCCGGGGTTCCGAGGAAGTCCGGAGGCGCGATAAAGCCACCGACATCACTTTGCGACATGCCTGAGTTCCAGTCTGGCGCGTCCGCCGCGGACGCATCAATCTCAAAGAAGACGGTCTGTGTGCAGGGGACGTCACCATCACCGTCTCCATCACCGTCTCCATCTCCATCTCCATCTCCGTCTCCGTCTCCGTCTCCGTCTCCGTCGCCGTCTCCGTCGCCGTCTCCGTCACCATCTCCGTCTCCGGTCGGATCACCATCACCATCACCATCACCATCGCCATCTCCATCTCCAGTCGGGTCGCCGTCGCCATCGCCATCCCCATCCCCATCTCCATCGCCATCTCCAGTCGGGTCGCCATCTCCATCGCCATCTCCATCCCCTGACGTGGCTGTCCCCGAGCCCCCCTCGCCCGCGTCGGTTCCATCCCCAGTACCGTCCGTGCCTGTTTCTCCGGTGGTGTCCGTACCGTCGTCGGCGCCGCCGTCGCTCGTGGAGGCGGTGGTGTCGAACGAACATCCCGCGAGGATCAGTCCCAAAGCTGCGAGGCCAGAATAAACGGAAAGGCGCATCTGCGGAATGTAGCACGATCCCTCCGGCCCCCGCACCATCAACACACGAGCGCGCGAGATCGTAACCGGAGCCTCCATTCCTCGCCCTTTCTAGCTGCTCGCGAGCACGCTCAATGCATTTGTGCATGCTGCGAGCCGACCTCGCGGCCCCTCTTCAGCGTCGGCGCTGAGCGCGATCCGCAGCACCGCCCCCCCTTGAATCTTAAACCTCCCCGGCTCAGCGACCGCGCGCGCCACGAGTGCTGGAGGCGCTCCATTCCCCCCGCTTGACCAACGTAACGTGAGTCTCGAACCCCGAAGTTCGAGAGCGATCGCTCCCAGGCCCCGCGCGGCAATCCGACATTGCATGAGCACCCCATAATAGGCGGCCTCGCTCGGTAGTTCCCCGTAGCGATCGCGCAGCTCCGCCATCACCTCATCCACATCCTCGCCCGCCTTCGCTCGGGCGAGTCGGCGATAGATGTCGAGCCGTTGCCCGGTATCCACGATGTAATCGTCTGGCAAGAACGCCGGCACATCCACGCTCAATTCCGTGTCCTCGTCTCGGGAGATCGGGGCGCCACGAAGCTCCGCCACAGCCTCCTCAAGCAGCCGCGCGTACGCCTCAAAGCCAACCGACTGGATCGCGCCGCTTTGTCGTTTTCCGAGGATGTCCCCCGCGCCTCGGATTTCCAAATCCCGCGTTGCGACATTAAATCCGGCGCCAAGCTCCCCGTGCCGAACGACCCCCTCGAGCCGCCGCTTCCCCTCTTCGGAGAGACGCTCAAGCGAGTTCACCAGCAGATAGCAGTGGGCCCGGAGGCGGCCGCGTCCGATCCTCCCGCGCAACTGATGGAGCTGCGCCATCCCAAACATGTCGGCGCGCTCGATGAACATTGTGTTCGCCCGAGGGATGTCGAGGCCGCTCTCGATGATGGTCGTACACACCAGGATATCGATCTGGTGCTCAACGAACGCGAGCATGGTGCTCTCGAGCATCTTCGCAGGCATCTGTCCGTGCGCCACCTCCACGCGAGCGTCGGGTGCCAATTCGCGAATCCGCCGCGCGTGCTCCTCGATGCCCAGCACGCGGGGCATCACAACGAAGACCTGCCCCCCCCGTCCTAGCTCGCGGCGAATCCCCTGCTGCAAAACGACGTCCGAGCTGCGGGTGAGGTACGTGCGGACAGAGAGCCGATCCATCGGCGGGGTGCTGATCATCGAGATCTCCCGAATCCCGAGCAGCGAGAGGTGCAACGTCCGCGGGATTGGCGTAGCCGTCAGGGTCAACACGTCCACCTCCGTCTTTAGTTTTTTGAATCGCTCTTTTTGTCGCACCCCAAAGCGCTGCTCCTCATCGATGATCACGAGCCCGAGATCGCGAAACCGAACATCTGCGCTCAACAGTCGGTGCGTACCCACGACTACGTCAATCTCACCGCTGCGAATTCCCGCGACCACCTGCCGCCGATCTTCGGGAGACTGAAAACGATTCAAGCAGCCCACGCGGAGTGGGAACATGCTCATGCGGTCGCAGAAGGTGAGGAAGTGCTGCTGCACTAGCACAGTCGTGGGGGCGAGCACCGCCACCTGCTTTCCGCCGGCCGCGACCCGGAAGGCCGCCCGGAGCGCCACCTCCGTTTTACCGAAGCCGACGTCACCGCAGATGATGCGATCCATGGGCCGCTCGTCGCTCAAATTCGTCGCGACCGCGTCGATCGCCTGCAGCTGGTCCTCCGTCTCCTCGAACGGGAACGTGCGATCAAACTGCGCGCACAGATCTGTCATCTCCGGATGCGCGAATCCACGCTGCGCCTCGCGCTCGGCGTAGATTTGAAGCAGTTCGTCCGCCATTTGACGGACGTCCGCTTTCACCTTGCGCGCCCTCGCCTCAAAGGTGTGACCGCCGAGTTTGTCGAGCTTCGGCGCCCGGTCGGCCGAGGAAGAGAACCGCTCGATCTCCCCCACGCGATGCACGGGCAAAAAAAGCTTGTCGCTCGCCGCGTAGTCCACTTGTACGAAGTCTCCGCTGACGCCGTTCACCGTCATCCGAACGATGCCGCTGTACAGGCCGATACCGTGAAGGAAGTGGACGACATAATCGCCGACATTGAGTTGCGCGAGGCTTCCACTCCTCCTCGTCCGCGCCCCCTTGCGGTGCTTGCGTGTACGGTGCCCGAACAACTCCGACTCCGCGAGCACCAACACCCTGTCCTCTTCGCTTCGAAACCCGTGGTGCAGCTTGCCCACCAGCACCCGCACCCGTGACGCTTGGCCCGCAGCGTCGGGTGCACCAAAATCGAGAGGCGCCGGCTCTCCCTCCGGCGCCGGGCGGGACTCCACGGAGAGTTCGCGCGCGCGGAGCATGGTCACGAGGCGCGACTGCTGCGTCGCATTCGCAGCCACCAGCACCACATCCCACGGGCGCTCCACGATCCCGTCGCGGCCGCGCCCGAGGCCGCTCAGGTGCTCCACGAGAGGGGTGATAACGTCTCCGCCGCCACGTGCTCTCGCCGCGTCGAGCTGCGTCTTGAGCCGCAGGTTCGACTCGGCGAACACCCGAATCAACCGGTCGCTGTCGGCGCTGGACTCGTCTGGTGACCCGCCGTCACCTGCGACCGCCGTGAACTTCAGAGTCGCGCGCTGGAGTTTGTCGGCGAGCACCTCCTCTGAGACAAAGAAGGCCTCGGGCTCAGCGGTGAGTTGCTGCGCCTCCACTGCCGCCGCCCGCTGGATATCGTATGATTCGCGCATCCTCGCGTAGAGGGCCCGAAGCTCCTCGGGCTCCTCTACGAGCCAGCGCGTCCCCTCGGGCAGATAGCTCCACGGCGCAACCATTTCGTGATGCATCAAGGGCGTGAGCGCCTCACGCCCAAAAAAGTCGATCCCCGCGCGCAACGATTCATGGACCCCGCGGGTGATCCGAGACGGCAACTGAAGCTCGTCCCCGAGGGCGAGCAATCGAGGCCGCAGCCCCTCCATGTCGGTGACCATCGTCTCTCGCGCGGGATGTACGCCGAGGTCCTCGTGCCCACGCAAGCTGCGTTGTGTCGCAGGATCGAAGGTGCGAAGCTGCTCGATCTCATCCCCGAACCACTCGATGCGGTACGGGAACTTTCCCGAAGGAATAAAGACATCCACCACATATCCTCGGACCGCGAAGGTGCCCGGGTCTTCGACGACCTCCACGCGCTCGTACCCGGCGTCCACAAGCAACGAAAGGAGCTCATCGCGATCCAAGGACTGCCCTTGGTGGATGCTTCGGGTGCGCTGCCGAAAGGTCTGCGCGTCGAGGACATTTCGGGTGAGGCTCCGCAGACTCGCGACCATCAGCTGTGGCTCATGGCCTGGAGATTGAAGCTGGTGGAGCGCCGCCATCCGCGCGGCCACAGAGCGGGGATCCGCCGCAACGTCGGCGTAGGGAGAGGTGTCGATCTCGGGGAGCAAGACGATCTCACGGTCGGTCAGACCTGCGCGTTCTTGTCGCCCTCGAAAAAATGAGACGTCTGACACAAGTTGCCGCGCGGACCGCTCGTCTCTCGCCACGTACAGCAAGGGAGTCTCGCCCGCATCCGACATGGCGCGCGCCACGAACATCCCACGGATTCCTGCGGCGGCCCCAACGACTCGGGTCGGCTGTCCTCGCGACAGCGCCCGAACGGACGCGCCGAGGGTGTCAAAGAAGGAGCTTCCCACGCGCCGGGAACATAGCGCACGAGGCCGCGATTCGGAGCGTGCTGTCCGCATGTTTTCTCCGACGCGCCCGAACGACCCCCCCATGCTGTCCACGAGGCGCGGTCGTCCCTGCTACCATCCACGAGTGAATTCACGCTTAACGATGGCGCTTGTCTTGATCGCGACGGGCTGCGCTCCCACGCAACCACCGACAACTGCGACGCCTCCAGTCGGGGCCGCGCCACCTCCCCCCGCGGCCAACTCGAGCACATCCTCCGAGAGCGACGCGAGCCCCTCCCCGGAGGATCGCGAACGAAGGCTGGAGATCGAATCCTACGCCCGCGCCATGCTCCGGGACCTCGCGGCCACCCGCGGGGTCGCGCCCACTGATCAGTGGGCCGTGAACTTCATCGATCGCGCCGGTGTTCGCGCGTTTGTAGATCGAGAACTCACCAAACAATTCACGCCGGAGGAGTTGCGCATTTTTGGCCGTGTCGAGAGCGCCTTTGGGGTGATCCCCTTCGGCGTCGATCCTCGAGACCTGCTCCTCGATCTGTACGAGAGCAGCGTCCTCGGGCTTTACGACCCAGAGCGCAAGACCCTCTTCGTGGGCTCGTTCGTTCCTCGGAGAATGCTCGATATGGTCCTCGGCCATGAACTCGGGCACGGTGTCCAAGACATGCACGTGAACCTTTCCGACTTCCTCGGCGCCATTCGAATTGGCCCCCAGCACGGCGCGGCGGATAAGGAGGCCGCCCGCACCTGCCTCGTCGAAGGCGATGCGCATGCAACGTACCTCACATGGCTCGCCGGAGCTCCCGGCCCCGCCGGCGTAGGAGACGACGACCTCGAGCAAATGCGGGATCAGATCCTCTCGATTGACGAACGCGCTACCGAATTCCCCATCCTCGCCCGCATGCAGCAGCTGCCCTACGCGGCGGGCACCTCCACGGTGCTGCAGCTCGCGCGAGAACAAGGGTGGGAGGCTGTGAACGAGTTATACGCGGACCTCCCCGAGACCACGGAACAGATGCTCCACGTGGAGAAGCTCATCTCCCGTGAAGCCCCCGCGGTGATCACGGTCGATCGCGACGCGCTCGCGGACTCCTATCAAGGTCTGCCCCTCGAGTGGATCGACAGCCGAGGCGAGGCCGCGTGGCTCGCCTCGCTTGCAGGCCCCGACACCCTCAAGGACGCCACGGTAGCCACGGAGGGCTGGGATGGAGACCTCTTCGTCTCGCTTTCGCGAGGGGAGGAGACGCCCCCCGTGATCGTCGGCGTCACCGCGTGGGACACAGAGTCGGACGCCAAGGAGTTCCACGCACAGCTCGCGCACTATCCCTCTCCCCCCTTGAACAACCAGGTCGCGCTGGGACACAGACGGCAGGGACGCAACGTGTTCTACGTATTCGCCGATCCAGCCGCCGTCGAGGGGCTCCTCGCCAGCGCCCCGGATGTGTTTCGTGTGAAGCGACGGCGCACGAGGCGAGGTCGATGAGCGAGCGGCGCGTTGAGTCGGTCCTAGGACCTCTCCTACGAATCGCGCGACGCCGCCAGTTCCTCGTCTCCACCTGGGACCATCTTTGCCGCTGGGGAATCCCGGTTCTCGGGCTGCTCACCGTGGTGGGAACGATCGCTGTTCGTGACCTCGGCGCTCCCGCGTGGTGGTTGCTGTGCGTGGCCTCGCTTGTGCCCCTCGCCGCCACGATTCTGGCGCGGAGATCCCTCCCCTCACCGCGCGCGCTCTTGCGCCATATCGACGCCTGCATTCGGTCCGACGATCTGCTGGGGGCGGCCTATGAGTTCGCGGCAGAGGCCGACGCGAGCGGCCCCCCCCCCACGACCTTTAAGGGCGCCGTGAAATCATCCATCCTCCGACGTGCGAGCCTGAGGGCGTCGGAGGTCTCCATCCCGAGCGTCCTACCCTTGCGTCGCTACCGTCTCCGCTCGGCAGACGCCGCCATCGTCTGCACACTCGCCGCGGTCGTGGTGCTCCCTCCCCTCTCTCTCCCACGAGACCGCAGCGCCACCCCCGATCTGGCTGCGAAGCCGCCAGCCTCGATCATGGCTCAAGATACTGGGCTTCAAGACCGCGTGGCGCCGCTCCGACGTGAACTGACGGACCTGCGAGCCAGGGACGATGAGGTCAGCGCCATCGCCTCCGCCGTCGATCGACTGCTTGAAACCGTTAATTCAGACGACGCGAACGTCGAGCGCGCGCGCGACGATCTCGACCGCCTCGCGGCGGTTCTCGACGAGCTACAGCGAACCTCGGAGAACGCCGCGGACCTTGATCCGGGCCTGCTTGAGGTCGGCCTCCGTGAGGTGGCCGAGCGGCTCCGCGCACTCGACGAGGGCCGCGACGTGGCGCGTGATCTTGGAGAACTTGATCCCGAAGGTGTCGCGCGTGGGATCACCCACGCGCTGCGATCGACTCCTGCGGATCGCAACGACGAAGAGGGCGCGAACGACATGGCGCGCCGCGAGCGAATCCTACGTCGTATCCGCGATGGACTCGACCGCGCGATTCGGCGCAACACGACGACACCTGACCGGCTGCAGGACCTCGAACGTCGGCTCTCCCGTGCGTCCAAAACCGGAGATTCTCGCGCCGCTCCGCGCAGCCCCGAGGCCCAGGAGTCTCGTGAAAAACTCGAACGCTTACGCCGACAGCGGCGCGCTGAAGACCGCGCACGACAGCGTCTTCAAGACCTCCGTGACGCAGCGCGGCGCCTCGGTCGCGAGGGGAACGCCGCTCGGCCATCATTGCACCCACCCCAAGATCTCCCCACCTTTGCTGACGGACAGAACACTCCCCGCGCGACGGCCGGCCCTCAAAACCGAGACCAGGAGATGTTGGTCACGGGGCTCTCGAACGCCGTCGAGCGAGTCTCGAGAAGCCAGCGCATGGCCCGAACGCGGGCCATCATTGACGAGGCGAAGCGAACGCTCCGCAGGCTCGCGAAGGACGCAGACCGCTCTCCGTCTATGAAGGCCCACGCCGACGCCTTCGCGCGGGCTGCGAGGGGGCCGTCGGGACTTGAGGGCCGCGGCAAAACAGCAATGTCCGTGCGTGACGCGTCCGACGTGACAGCTGCGGCGACACCCGCGTCTTCTCAAGAGGCGCTCCGCTCGCGAGAGGGAAGGGGCGCCGCCGAGGGATCGAACGGCGTCTCGCTTCACCCGCCAGATGGCGACCCTGTCGCACACGATGCCGACGAGTTCCCCAACCAGCGCGGCGCTCCCCTCACCGGCGCGCGAGGTCCCGGCACCTCGCGAGCGGTCACCATCCACGAAGCGACCCAGCAAGGGTTCGCAAATACGCCCTACGATGACGTTTTCACCGACTATCGGGGGTTCGCCCAGTCGACCCTCGACGACGAGACGCTCCCCGCCGCCCAGCGCGACGCAGCGCGACGCTACTTCCGTTTGATCCAACCTCGAAAGTAATCCCCCATGGCACAAACAACCGACGCCCACTCCGACACCAGCGTGCTCGCCGTCCAAGAGGCCGCCCATGATATCGAGTCGCTCATCCAGGAACTGCAAAGGGTCGTCGTGGGGCAGCGCCCGATCCTCCGGGGCATTCTCACCTGCATGCTCGCTGGCGGACACGTGCTGCTCGAAGGAGTCCCTGGGCTCGGCAAGACCTTGATGATTCGGTCCCTCGCCCGCGCGGTGCAGCTCCAGTTTTCACGGGTTCAATTTACACCGGACCTAATGCCCGCGGACATCCTCGGCACCTCCATCTTGTCCCATGACGGCGACGGCGTCCGGGGCCTCCGCTTCGAACCTGGTCCTGTGTTCGCGAACATCCTCTTGGCCGACGAGATCAACCGCGCGACGCCGAAGACCCAGTCCGCGCTGTTGGAGGCCATGGAAGAGAAACAAATCACCACCAACGGCGCCACCCGTGCCCTGCCCGATCCTTTCTTCGTCCTCGCCACTCAAAATCCACTCGAGCAAGAGGGCACCTATCCGCTTCCGGAGGCCCAGCTCGATCGATTTTTCTTCAAGCTCCAAGTGGAGTTTCCGTCCGAGGCCGAGCTCGTCGAAATCCTCGACAGGACCACGGGAACCCAGCCCCTCCCCAGCGTCGCCTGCCTCGACGCGTCACGACTTCGCGAGATCCAGGTGCTCTGCCGGTCCCTCCCGACGCCCCCCTCGCTGAACCGCTATGTCGCCCGCCTCGTACGAGCGACACACCCGCACGCACCGGACGCCCCCCCCATGGTCACAAAGTTCTTGCGGTACGGCGCGAGCCCTCGCGGCGCTCAAGCGCTCGTGATGGCCGCGAAGATCCACGCGACCCTCAGCGAGCGGCTCTTTCCTTCGGTAGAGGACGTCCGCGAAGTCCTGTTCTCCGCCCTCCCCCATCGAATCGCGCTCAACTTTGAGGGAGAGGCGGAGGGCATCACCCCCCGCGCCATCCTCGAAGAGGTCGTCGCCCAGATCCGCCCTGATTGACGCTGTGGACCCCTCCGCCTCTCCCCTCCGTGAACTCCGAGCAGACGCGCTCTTTGATGAGGCGTTCTTGGGACAGCTCGCTGCGCTAAGCCTCGTCGCCCAGCGGATCGTGAGCGGGAGGCAGCGCGGTGAACGAAAGACCATGAAGACCGGGGCGGGGATCGAATTTGCGGATCACCGCGCGTACGTCCATGGCGACGACATTCGAAACGTCGACTGGGGAGCGCTCGCGCGACTCAATCAGGTCCTCGTCCGCCAATACGAGGAAGACGAAGACCTCCCGCTCCAGCTCGTCTGTGATGGTTCCGCATCCATGGGGACCGGCCGTGGATTAAAGTACCGGCAGGCGCGGCGGATCGTGGCGGCCCTCGCCTACATAGGCCTCGCGAACCTCGACCGCGTCGGCGTCTCAACCGCCTCTGCGAGCCATTATACAAGCCTCCCACCCACACGCGGACGATCCCAGATTTTCCGTGTCCTCGATTTCCTCCGTGACGCGCCCCTCGGAGGTGGCACCGACATCCCTGCGGTCGCGCGCCGCCTGGTCGCCGAGGCGCGAAGACCCGGAATCACGGTCATCGTGAGCGATTTTTACGACCTCACCGGGGCCGCAAAGGCGCTCGATATGCTCCGACAGCGGCGGCACCAGGTCGTGTGTGTGCAGGTGCTCGACCGCCTTGAGTATGATCCCGCTCAGCTCTCCATGCGCGGTGACGTCACTCTGGTCGACGCGGAGTCGCATTCGCGGAGCGATATGACAGTCACCGACGGCGTGCTGCAGAAATTTTACGCCGCCCATGAACAGTTTTGCCAGGCGCTCTCCACCCGGTGCCGATCCCAGGGAATCCCGTATTTTAGGATTGACGTGCGAGACGATTTGCCCGACGTCGTCCTGAGGGTGCTGCGCAGCGGCGGGGTGCTGCAATGAGCCTCCTGAGCCTCTCATGGACGACGCTGGCCGCACTCTTCGCAGGTCTCGCGCTCCCCCTCATCGCGCTCTATCTCCTCAAAGAGCGGCGCCCCGTCGCGCTCGTCCCTTTCGCTGACCTTTGGCTCAAGGTCGTGCGCACACACAGCGCTCGCCAGCCGTGGCTACGGTTTCGGCGCCTGCGCTCGTTGCTGTGGCAGCTCGCCATGCTCGCCGGTCTGCTCTTCGCCCTCGCCAACCCCAGCTTCGACGGGTGGAGCGGTCAGCCGCGACGCTACATCGCGGTCATCGATGCGTCCGCCAGCATGCTCGCCCCCTCGTCCGATCCGCAGCGATGGAACACTCGCCTCGACGAGGCCCTCAGCCAGGCCCGCGACGAGGCCTCCGCGCTCGGTGCCCGCGACCGCGGCGCCCTGATCATCGCGGGGCCGACTGTGCGTGTCGTACAGAGTCTTGGCTCCGCCCGTGAAGTCGCGGATGCCACGCGCAAACCCATCACCGCCGCAGGTGCCGGCTCCCTCAAGGAGGCCATCTCCCTGGCCAGGACCATGACGGCGAAGTCGCCGACCGAGTCATGGCTGCGCGTGTGGAGCGACCATGAGCCGCGTGAAGCGCTTCGTGAGGCGTGGGAGGGGTGCGCCCACCCGTCGACGACCTGCACGTGGACTCGCGTCGGTGGAGCGACCCCCAATCCGGCGATCACCGTGTTCGCGGCGCGACGGTCTCGTCGGAATCCAGCCCTCGTAGACCTCAGCGCCGAGGTTCACAACTTCAGCGATCGCCCGATCCCTCTCACGCTTCATATCGCGTCGGGCAAAATCCCGTTGCGAGAAATCTCGATCGAGCTAGCGCCCGACGAATATGAGCGCGTCAGCCTCAAAGGGATCGACGCGTCGGGGGAGCACTTCACCGCCAGCATCCAACCAATCGACGGGACCCCCTCCCTCCCCGGTGTCACCTACGACGACGTGGCGTTCGCGGTGGTGGGGCCCCGCGCGCGTCTGCGAATCGCCCGGGTCGGGGATCGCCCCAACCTCTTCCTCGACGCCGTACTGCTCGCGCTCGACGCGGAGCTTGAGCTTGTCTCGATGTCTCACGAGCAAGCCCGACGCGCCCCGGATCACCTGAAGAGCTTTGACTTGGTCGTGGTCGACGCCTCGGATG
This sequence comes from Nannocystaceae bacterium, assembly GCA_040265175.1. GTDB lineage: Bacteria > Myxococcota_A > Polyangia > Nannocystales > Nannocystaceae > JAAZXR01. The sequence goes on along the minus strand of JBDQGY010000022.1, from coordinate 3,647 downwards.
CTCCCGCGCCGTTGGTTCTCCCAGACACCACAGCGCTCTTCTTCGACCCCTATGCCGCGCCGGAGAGGTCCTTCCCCATCGCCCGTCTGCGCTCCATTCGGCGTCCAAGACTCTCGGCGCGCCCCGTGGACCATCCGCTCGTGAAAGGCATCGTCTTCAAAGACGTGAATATCGCTGCGGCGACCTCGTTCGCCATTGGCGAGGGTGATCGGGTGCTCCTCAAGCATTTCGACGAACCCATCGCCGTCACCCGAACGACCGAGCACGGAGAATGGATCGTTATCGGATTTGATCCGATCCGCTCCGATCTTCCCTTGCGTGTCGCCTTCCCGATGCTCTTGTCTCGCGTCGTTGAACGCTTGAGCCCTCCGCCGGCGGGCGTCGCCCCACGCATCGAGGCAGGCCGTCGCACGGCGATCAATATGCGCGACCTTGATCTGAAGCTTCAAGCCGCCGCGATCACCATCGTCGATGAAGAGCGCCGCCCCATCACTCGTGCGACAGCGGTCGGAGACACCATCGAGGTCACGCTCCCGGCGCCCGGCATCTATCAAGTTGTCGACGGGGGACGCACGCTCGGTCGGCTCGCCGTTATGGGACATGGACGCGCGGAATCCGACCTGCGACCGGCGGTGGACACGACCACCATCGACACCGCAGATGATGCCGCGCCAGACGAAGGGTCCCACGCCCCGTGGGCCGCGCTCCGCTGGCCTCCGTTCGCTGTGTTACTCACGCTGATCTTCGGCTCCTTGCTGTTGGAGTCTCGATGGTTCCATCAAAGGCGGACGGTATGACGCGAGTTCGCTGGCTCGATGCGCCGACGCCGATCCTCGCGGCGGGCGCCCTGCTCGCCGCAGGGGCCGACGCCCTCATCCCTTGGAACCACTGGGAGTTCGCGCTGCCGGGGAGCGCGCTCCTCCCGGCGGGGGTGACGGCCCTCACCTTTGAGAGCCCCTCCTGGATCATCCTGGGGCTCATCATCGGAGCCCCCTACCTCCTCCAGACAGTCCGCGCCAGCTTGGTGGCCACCACAGATTCGTCACGGTGGCTGCAATTTGCGACCCGCATGTCGCTGCTGCTAGCCCTCGCTGCGACCCTCTCCGACCCTCGGGTCCACACCACGACTTTCCCCGTCACCGACATCATCGTCATGGACGTCTCCGACTCCATGTCCTCGTCCCAGCGAGCCCGCGCGAGCGCCATGCTCACGACGCGATTTGACGCACGGGATCGAGAACGAGACGCCGTCTTCGCCGGACTCGGTCTCGACTCCGCTTCCAACGCTTTTTTCAGCGTCCGCTTCGGCCACGAGATAAACATCGGGGAAGAACGGGTGGCGATGAACATCACCGCACGTCCCGCGAGCGACCCTGGGACAAGCTCCGAGCTCGCGCGGGCTCTGAGGACCGCCGCACACCTAGGACATCCTGACGGTCCAAAGAGGATCACCATCCTCTCAGACGGGGAGTTCTCTCCGGCGGAGTCTGAACGAACCCGCGCGGAGGTGCGGACGCTCGTGGATGCCGGGGCGGCCGTCCGTGTCGCGCCCATCAACGAGGCGCCGTCACGGAATATTGGCATCGTAAATGTGATCCTCCCGGAGGGTCTGCGCATCGGTCAGCGCTTCGACGCGACGGTCCAATTGCAGGCGACCCACGCCGGGACCGTGGACCTCTCCATCACAGGCCCCGAGAACGACGGGTCGGCCCGACCTTCGGTGCGGCTCCAACTTCATCCAGGCGACAACGAGGCGACCATCTCGGCGATGGCCACCGTGGGGGGCCCCGCCGCCTACACGCTCCGCATCGACGATGTCCGCTTCACGGAGGGCGCAGATGAGATCCCCGACGACGACACATGGACGGAGGTCACGAACATCGCGCGTCGACTCCAGGTCCTGATCATCTCTGACGCGATGGAGCCCCCGATCAAGGGGGTCCTCGAGCGCAGCGAACTCGACGTCACCGTGGTCACACCGCGCGAGGTCCCGCGCGCTGCGGAGGCGCTCGCGCGCTACGATCTGTTCGTCGTACATGACGTCCCCGCGACGCGACTCGACCGCGACGTCCAACGAACCATAACGGAGTTGATCGACGTAGAAGGCGTGGGTCTCCTCGTGCTGGGAGGGCCCCAGAGCTACGGCCCCGGAGGCTGGCAGGGCACACCGATCTACGACGCGCTCCCCGTGCGCGTCTCAGGGGAGAAACGCAGACAAACACCCAACCTCGCCCTCATGCTCGTGCTCGACAAGAGCGGGTCCATGACCAACGAAGACAAGCTCGATCTCGCCAAACGTGCGGCGAGGGGTTCTGCCCAGGCGCTCGAGGCCACCGACGAGATCGGGGTGATCGCGTTCGACTCTCGACCGTCGGTCCTCGTGCGGCTCCAGCCCGCGTCGGCCAGGTTGCGGATTCGCTCAGATATTCAGCGAGTTCGCGCGGGAGGCGGGACGAACGTGCTCCCCGCACTTCGCGAGGCGTTCTTACAGCTCGCGGGATCCGACGCGAAGATAAAGCACGTCATCGTCCTCAGCGACGGACAGTCTCCCGAGGCGGGTGTCGCGACGCTCGTGCAGCAGATGCGCGACGCGAACATCACCGTCTCTGGGGTTGGTGTCGGAAGCGGCGCCGGAAAGACGCTCCTTCGACGGATCGCCCGCGTCGGCGCGGGGAGGTACTACTTCTCCCTCGATGGGAGCGATGTCCCCAGTATCTTCCAACGGGAGACTCGGGAGGTGAGCAAGAACATGATTCGCGAGACGAGGCGGTTCGCGCAGATTCGCAAATACGCCCAGGTGCTGCGGGGCCTGCGCTTGGACGGCGCGCCGCCGCTGCGAGGGATAACGCCCCTGTCTCCCCGTCGCAACGCGGAGGTGCTGCTCGAGACCGATCGCGCCGAGCCGCTCTTGATTCGAGGACGCTTCGGCCTGGGGCGCACCTACGCCTTCGCGTCGGACTCGGATCCCCGGTGGGCCCGGGCGTGGCTCAGCTGGCCCGGATTTGGGAGGCTCTGGTCCCAGGTCGCCAGGGACGCCGCGCGCCCCGGCGAAGACGCCTACGGTGGCGCCCGCCTTGAGGTGCTTCCAACCCAGGACTCCGGCGCTTGGAGGATCCGCTTGGATGTTCACGACGGAGACCGATATCGAGACGACCTCTCCTGCGTCGCGAGGCTCATCCACCCCTCAGATCCGAGCGGGCCGGGGCGCTCCCTCTCCTTAACACTCGTCGCGCCGGGTCGCTACGCCGGCACCATTCGTGATGTCGCGTCGACGCCAACGCTGATCCAAGTGACGGCGCGAGATGGTTCGAAGACGCAGTCTCCCGTGGTCGCGACCGCGACCACCTCTCTACCCACGCTGGTGTCACAAGAGCGCCGAGCCCCCCTCCTCAATGCGAGCGACGCGTGGCTGCGCGGGATGCAGCGCGCGGGCGCGGAGGTCGTACGTGACCTGACGCAACCGTGGCCAATGCGCGCACAAGGCACGACTGCCCGACGCTCCATCCCGTGCTGGAGGGTGCTTCTTTGGATCCTGGTGATCCCGCTGTTTCTCCTCGACCTCGCCGTCCGACGAATCGACGCCGCCCGCTCTTCTTGAGAGTGAGCCGAGCAACGCCTGCGTGATAGCCTCCACCATGGCGCGCTGT
>JBDQGY010000021.1:0-27299 GCA_040265175.1 Nannocystaceae bacterium | reverse complement strand
GACTCTAGGTCTCGCTTCCGCTTCTGCTCTTCCACAAAGACTCGGACATCGCGCCAATCGACCGTGCCCGCCGCTTCTTCACCTTCAAGGAATTCGCGCATGGCCGCGTTCGGATGGTCCTCCTCTGGCACGACGAGCGCCGCGCGGAGCACCTCGTCGATGCTGGACACGAAGCGAAGCTCCACGTTCTTGAGCACGTTCTTCGGGATGTCATGCGTGTCCTTTTGGTTCTCCTCGGGACACACGACCAGCTTCATACCGCTGCGGTAGGCCGCCATCACCTTCTCTTTGAGGCCTCCGATGGGCAGCACGCGACCCCGGAGGTTGATCTCTCCGGTCATGGCCACGTCTTTCCGCACGGGGATTTGGAGGAGCGCGGACACCAAGCTGGTCACCATGGTGACACCTGCGCTCGGTCCGTCCTTGGGCACCGCGCCCTCGGGGAAGTGCACGTGAAAATCGGCGTGCTGATAGAAGTCAGGGTCCAAGCCGAAGCTCAAGCAGCGGCTGCGCACATAGGTCACCGCCGCGCGCGCCGACTCTTGCATCACCTCGCCGAGTTTACCTGTCAGCGTGACCTTGCCCGCCCCCGCGGTGACCATCACCTCGGCGGGCAGCAGATCCCCTCCGAACATCGTCACTGCGAGGCCGTTCGTCATGCCGACCTGGTCGTCCTCTTCCCCCTTATTGAAGCGGTACTTGGCCGGACCGAGGAGCTTTTGCACGCGCCGCACATCGACCTTGTAGGATTTTCGCTTCTTCTCGTCTTTCACGTACTCGCGGGCGAGCTTGCGCATGATTGAACCGATGGCCCGCTCGAGGTTCCGCACACCGGCCTCTTTCGTGTAGGCCTGGATAAGTTCTTTGATGCCGCTGTCCGTAATCTCGACGTTTACGTTCCCGAGCCCGTTGAGTTCGATCTGCTTGGGGAGAAGGTACTGCCTGGAGATTTTCAGTTTCTCCTCATCTGTGTATCCCGTGAGGGAGATGATCTCCATCCGGTCTTGAAGCGGGATGGGAATGGAGTGCAAGCTGTTGGCCGTGCATAAAAACAGTACGTCGCTGAGATCGTAATCCAGATCGAGGAAGTGGTCGACGAAGGTGCTGTTTTGTTCCGGGTCCAGGACCTCAAGCATCGCGGCCGAGGGGTCCCCACGAAAGTCAGTGGACATCTTGTCGATCTCGTCCAACAAAAAGACAGGGTTGGAGGATCCAGCCTTCCGCAGGCCCTGAATGATCTTCCCGGGAAGCGCGCCGATGTACGTGCGCCGATGCCCACGAATCTCCGCCTCATCCCGCACCCCACCGAGAGACATCCGAACAAACTCGCGACTCGTGGCACGCGCCACTGATTTCGCCAGCGAGGTCTTCCCCACTCCAGGTGGTCCGACGAGACACAGGATCGGGCCCTTCACTTTGCTCACCAAGGACTGCACCGCGAGGTACTCCAGGATGCGCTCCTTGGGTTTCTCGAGCCCGTAGTGGTCATCGTCGAGAATCTCTTCCGCCTCGACGATGTCGAGCATCTCCTCCGTGCGGTCTGACCACGGCAACGAAAGCACCGTGTCGATGTAGTTTCGCACCACGGTCGCCTCGGCAGACATGGGACTCATCATCTTGAGCTTCTTCATCTCCTTCTTGAGACGCTCCGCCGCTTCCTTGGGGAGTTTCTTTCGTCGCACTCGGTCCTCAAGCTCTTGGAGCTCGTTCTTGAACTCATCTTGTGACCCAAGCTCTTTTTGAATCGCCTGCATCTGCTCGTTGAGGTAGTACTCCTTCTGGTTTTTCTCCATCTGCTTCTTGACCCGCGTTCGGATCTTCTTTTCCACTTGGAGAATCTCGATCTCATTTTGCATGAGTTCGTAGAGCATCTCGAGACGTGAGCGGACAGAGGTGGTCTCGAGCAGTTCTTGCTTCGCGCTCAGCTTAAAGTTGACGTGGGCGGCGATAGTGTCCGCCAGCCGCGACGGGTTCTCGATGCTCTGCACGCTCACCGCCAGCTCGGGGGGGACGCGCTTGTTGAGCTTCACGTAGTTCTCGAACGTGGTCTGCACTGATCGCATCAACGCAGAGAACTCCGCCTCCTCCTCTTCGGACACCGCGTCTGACTCCACCACCTCCGCGTTGACGCGAAAGGAGCCCTCCTCTTCCAGGTACTCGACGATCTTGGCCCGGTCTTGTCCCTCCACGAGGACCTTCACGGTGCCGTCGGGCAGGCGCAGCAGCTGGATGATGGTGCCGATGGTGCCGAACTCATGAATCCCATCGGGCTTGGGGTCGTTGACCTTAGCTTTTTTTTGGGCGCACAGAAGGATGCGGCGGCATCCCGCCATCGCCTCCTCGAGCGCGTTGATCGACTTCTCCCGTCCCACGAAGAGGGGCACGACCTCATGGGGAAAGACGATGAGTTCGCGAAGCGGGAGTAGGGGCAGGTCGAGATGAGACATGGGCAAAACATAGGGGTCGTTGCCCCTCGATCTGACGCTAGCACCAGCCCCCAAAGCGGTCAAACAACCAACCCTCCCCTAAAGTCCGTCCCAGGGACGAATTAGGGCAAACTGTCCACGCTGTCGTCGCTCGATGGACCGCTCGATCCGCTCGTCTCCCCGGCGCGGTCGGTGGCATTTTCGACCGGCGGTGGGACGAATTGCTCGGGCGGGCTGGATGCGTGACGAACGCTCTGCTCGGCCGGTTCCACGAACCATCTCCACAGGCGCGCAACGGCTCCTGCGACGAGCATAAGCCACGGCAGTTCAGGAGACGTCGAGCAGGCGCAGAGCACGATCAACAGCTCCAGCAAGGGGACCCCCTCAAGCCACGAAGGGAGCCTCAGATCAAGGCGCTGAAGCAGGTGAACCGCCTTGGGGAGCTCGAGGGCTGCTCGCGGCGCGCCGCGAAGCAGCGAGCGAGTCCAAAGCAGGGGCAAGGTTGCGCCCACCACTCCCGCCGCCAAGACGACGACGCTCGCCACCGGGCTGCGGGTCTGGGTGGCCACCAACCAGTATGTGAGCCCGGCCGCGAGCACCGCGTGCCCAATCGGTCGTATCGCCCGGGTCAACATTTGACCGGGTGCGAGGTGCCCGCCCACCCTTCGGCGCGTCGTCAGGGACTCCTGGGGGGCGAGGCGAGCGAGCGGCGCCACCAACCGAGCGCACTCTACCCCGACAAAGAGAGCGACACTCGCAAGAACGAGTCCCCCCCAATGCTGTAAGAGCGCCAGCGGGCCGCTCGCCAGCACAATTCCGACCGCCGCGAGCTCGAACCGAGCCACGTGAACCTGGCCCCGCGCCAGCCACCGCAAAATTCGCCGCTCCACAAGATCCTCCCAAGCCGAGCAGTCTCGACCTGTGATCCCCTCTTCACGAAGAACGAGCCGCTCCGCTCGCGCGAGATCTTTCATGCGCACCATTCGAACGACGTCGTCTGCGTGGTGGTCCCGCGGCAGTTCCAACAGCTCCGCCAATGGAAGCAGCGCCGGCACCTGCCCCACGTCCCCCGCGAACCAGGCCGCTGGACGACCGATGCCATCGTCGACCGAGAAGGACTCCCCTTCTGGCAGCGGGTGCGCCGCCATCTGTTCGAGTAGCGACCTCGCCATCACGGTCCCCTCGTACACCACCAAGCCAGGACCTCGAAGCGCCGCTCCCGGCGCCATCGTCCGAGCGCCTTCGATCTGTGCGTCCACGGAGGAGGTGATGATCAAGCGAGAGAACCCCGCGGCCGCTGCGCTGCTCCACATCCGCCGCCGCATGTCGCGACCGAGCAGGCCGCGATCAAAGCGAACCCGAGCCTCAGGATCCCGAAGCATGATTAAACTTAACCCCGCGAAGTCGTTGGGGACCACCGACGAGCGATCCGCCGTGTCCGTCGTTGGCTCCTTCGCGTCGTTCACCCTCAGGATCGTAGCAGCCCCGCCTGTCAGGCCCAACTCCCCGCTCAAGCCTCCTGGCCGCACACCCGCCTACTCGAGCGGGCGCAGCTCCTCAAGATCGAGCGCGTCGAGCCCCGAGACCACCGTGTGAGCCTCCGACTGGTCTTGATGGCCGGCGTGTGACTCGGGGAGGTTGGCGGCGCTCGTCGCCACCACGAACATCCCGGCGGCGCGCCCGCTCGCGATCCCGGCCGTGCTGTCCTCAAAGACCACACATCGCGCCGGCGCTACCCGGAGCCGCTCCGCCGCGGTGGCGTAGCCCTCAGGGTCGGGCTTGCCGCAGCGGACATCCTCTGCACCCATATAGAACTGAAGCTGGTCTTCGAAGCCGAGCAGCGTGAGCGCGTACGCGATCTCCTTCCTCGAAGACCCGCTCACGATGGCCATGGGGATCTGCGCAGCCGCACCCCACGCCACAAGCTCGCGGGCGCCAGGCAACACCTGAACGCGATGTCCGTCCTCCACCATCTGTGGTTTCTCGGCGATGGAGCCGCGCTGCAGTTCCTCGAGACTCATGCCAAGGCGCTCCGACACTCGAAGATGCGCGAAGATATCTTGCCAGGCGTGGCCCACGATGAACGCCCGCTCCGAATCGTTCAGCTCAAGCCCCCGCTTCGAGAGGAAACGGACGATGGACTCGGTGTGGAAGGCCTCGCTGTCCACCAGGGTTCCGTCGAGATCAAGGAGCAGGGCCGCCGGCTTCATGGTCCTGTTGTCGCACGGCCCTTCACCCTGGCTCAACCATCTTTTAGAAGTTCCGGGCGGCGCCAGCCTGCGTCGCCTCGCGCGCCACACCACCGCTCCGGGAAGCTCAGCGCCCTTGGGGATCGCTGCACGCGTCGCAGGCGACCGCCGCACGCTCACAGTCCTGCCCCGCCCTCACGCATAACGCTCGATAGTCGGCTTCCTCGCTGTGTTTGTTGGCGAGGCTACAAATCCGGGCCTCGAGGCCGCACACCGCGTCCGCGAGCGCGCAAATATTGGTGCAGGTGGTGCTCTCCTCATCGCCACCCTCGTCTTCCGCGACCGACGGTGCCGCTTCCTCCGTGTCTGCACTGGGCATCGACGACGGCCCGGGGACCGAAGGCGCCGCGACGCTAGGGGCCGCCGAGTGCTGCTTGACCCGTGGCCGCCGACTCCGAGATTCGCGTGACGGTTGCGTCGACTCCGCCACGCTTGCGGTGTCCTCATCCGAGAAAGAGTCAAGCTCTGCGGCTTTGACTTCCCGGCTCGCCACGTCCTCCCGAGTGGCCACGACGGGGGAGTCTTCACCGATCCCAAGGGCTGACATTTGCGCTTCGTAGGCCGCGAGGCGGTTTTGCAACGAGGCCACGCTGGGGTGGCCCTCCTCGACCCCCGCCGCGCCGCGCTGGGAAAAGTCTGAGGCCGCGAAGGTCCGCTCGGACATCGAGTCTTTTGCACAAGAAGCGAGGCTCCCCGAGACAAACACCACGGCCCACATAATTCGGTGATGCTTCCTGATCATAGATCCTCCTTGATTAACGCGTCGAGCAGCAAACGATTCATGTCGAGAGCAACTTCGTAGCTCGCGAGCGCCGCCTGATCGCGGCCAGCGCGCTCCAACAGCTCCCCTTGGAGCCCCGCAAGCCTCGCCGTAAACGCGTTGGGGGGGAGGTCGCCACCCCCGTCGTTCAGCCGTCGCGTGATCCGACCGAGCAGCGCCTCGAGGTGAGGTGGCACCGCCGGTGTATCGTCGAGCTCCAAGCGAACGAGCCGGCCGACCACATCGTGACGCATCCACACCGCCGCCTCCCCTGCGCGCTCTTCAGAGGGCCACGCGCCGTCTGCGATTTGTTCGAGCGCTCGAATGGCCCCGGCACGATCTCCCGCCTTCACCAACAGATCCACCCGGCGGTGCTCCGTCTCGACAAGTTGTGCGAGCGCGACAAGGGCGTCTCTGTCTTGAGGCGGACGAGCGTCTCGCGCCTTCCCCGTCATCGTCCACGCCAACACAACGCCAACAACCAGCCCGCATATGCACCCGCTGCTCCACCGCGTAAAGTGGTTCATCGTGCACCTCCTCGTCCCGGTGGCGTGCCACCATTGGGCTCTCGCTTCGAATGCGTACCCAAGGAGGCGAGCCATTCGTGTCTGGCTCGCGATCGTGATTTGACAACCGCGTCCCTCAAGGACGCCCTCGCGTCCCTCTCGAGCGCGGCGAACTGCTGCTCGTACGGCTTGGCCGCGGTCGCGCGCCGTCGCGCTGGAGCCGCCGCCGTGGTCGCCGAGCCGGCGAGCGGCGCGGCCTCCTTCGCGGCGCGCTCGGCTTGCGCGGAGCTCGTCGCGACCGTCTCGCGATCTTCTGCACCGGGTCGTACGAACAGCACGACCGCGAGGCCCGCGCACGCGGGAACCGCCACCCATCGAACGAGGCGGCGACGCCACCACGCCGTCGACGCGGGAGCGCTCGCCTCTTTGAGCTGCTCGAGCACCTCCTCAAGCGCCTCGTCGCCAAGCACCTCGGGAGCCCGGGCATGGCGCAGCAGGTGAAGCATGGCGAGATCAGCCTCGAGGTCCCCGTGTTCCCCAGCCGCCTCCTGTCCGGCGGTCAGTTCCTGCTCCCATGCGTCGTCGATGACGCCTCGTGGGGGTGTTGTTGGCTCGCTCATGGTCGCTCGCTCCCTCGCGTCTCACGGAACGCTGTCAAAGAGCCTGAGCTTACGGTCTTCCAGATGATTTTATGGATCATGGGGTTGCTTCCTTGTGGGGGGGTGTTGAAGGGGATGCGTCGTTGGCGGCGTGCTGCTCCCACGCCTTGCGAAACGCTCGCACCGCGCGGTACATGAGCACGTCGAGCGCGCCGAGCGTAATTTCGAGGAGCGCAGCGCATTCGTCACGGCTGCGATCCTCGAGGAGACGCAGACGAAGGACGCGGGCGTAGCGAGGGTTCATCTCTTCAAATCGAGCGTCGATTTGCGCGCGCAGGTCCGCCCGAACGAGGCGCCGCTGTACCGCCTCAGCGTCGGGACCTGCGGCGCTCTCGAGGTGCTCAAGATATGCGCCACGCAGTCGCTGCCGCCGCCCGGACGCGCGGAGTAGATCTCGCGCCTTGTTTCTGGCCGTGGTCTTGAGCCACGGCCAGATCCCTGCCTTGGTCCACGAAAAACTCACCAAGGCGCCGTGGGCTGCGAGGAAGGTCTCGCGCAGACAGTCTTGAGCGTCCGCCCGGTGGCCGAGCATGGGGACGAGGACCTGCGCGAAGATGGCGGGCGCGTAGTGGCGATACAGCTGTTCGAACGCGCGCGCGTCGCCCCTTTGGGCGCGCTCCACCAGCTTCTGTTCGTCATCGAGGATTCGAGGTCGCACCACCGAGGCCCAGGGTACACTGAAGCACGCTCCGCCGAGACCCACGGTACACTCCGGCCTGATGCATCGTCTCGACCGCCTCGTGGCCCGCAATACGGGCGCCTCTCGCAAAACCGTCACGCGGTGGTGCAAGAGCGGCTCGCTTCGGGATCGTGAGGGCGTGGTACTCCGACCGGCGGACAAAATAGCCCCGGCCGAACTCCCCAAAGAGGTGCTGCTCGATGGCGAGCCGGTCGTGCTCCGAGACGAGCTGCATGTCCTGCTACATAAGCCGGTGGGGGTCATCACGGCGATGAAAGACGGCCTGCACCCCACCGCATTCTCCCTCGTGAACCACCACCCCCTCAGCGCCGAATTGCGGGCGGCGGGGCGTCTCGACCTCGACTGCTCGGGCCTGTTGCTTTGGACCACCCACGGCCCCCTCGTGCACAAGCTGACGCACCCAAAGTACAAGATTCAGCGGACCTATGAGGTCGCTCTCGCCCGGCCGCCAGCGCGCGCCGATCCCCCCGAGCGACTCGAGGATGGCACCGTGCCCCACGTGGTGCGCTGGAACCCAGTGGACATGCGCGACTGCCATCCCACGCTCGCCCGACCTGACGAAGCCGCCTGCTACGCGCAGATCTGCCTCGACGGAGGCGCCTATCATGAGGTGAAGAGGATTTTTGCGGCCATGGGCAGCCACGTCCTCGCCCTCGCCCGAACGCGTCACGCCCACATCGAATTGCCGCGCGACCTCCCCGCGGGCGAATCGACGGTGCTCTCGCGCGGCGAGCTCGAGCGTGCCTTTGCGCAGCCTAAAGACGACGGCGCGCGTCCCTCGGCACCCAAACTCCCGCCACCGTAACGCCCGGTGCCGAGGCGATTTCGCCGACTGCTGCCCCCGGACCGAAGGCGCACAACAGCCAAAGTCGCCCGAAAGACGGCCGCCGAAGACCGCCGCAGCGTGGGTGCTCGCGGACGATCCGCTGCGCCGTCATCCATGGATATTAGTTATATTGCTTTTGAAAGATGGTTGGCGTGGAACAAATGCGTCCCATAAACGGCCGATCTTGGTGCAAAAACGCTTGTTGCTAGTTCAAAATGCAACATTTGCGACCTCAGGGAGTAAAGAGTCCATTATTTTTTGCGATATATAATACATATAAAGGCCAGCCAAATGAACCCGCTCATTCAAAAACTTCTCCTCCTTGTCCTTCCCGCCGTTTTGATGACCACGGGATGCGACCTTCATCTCCTTCCGGAGACCTACCAAGGGCAAGGCGAGCGCGCCGCCATCGTGACGGTGGAGATTGGCTCGCTCAATGCTGAGCTGTTGGACCCCGAGGTCGAGAGCCTGGAGATTCAAATCCTCGACGTGCTGGCTCACCGCAGCGCGACGGATGAGTGGCTCATCCTCAACGAGTCTTCCAAGGCCCTCACCATCACGCACGACGACAACGCCACGGTCAAGCTCTCCGAGGTGCCACTCCCCGTCGGTGAGTACGACAGCATCATGCTGATCGTCGCCCAAGCCCGCGTCGACGGCCAGGGTGGATGGACCCAAATCCAACTCTCCACCGACGACATTGAGATTCAAGACCCCGTGCTCATCGACACAGACGGAAAACTCACCTTGTCCTTCGACATGGAAAACAGCCTCGAGGGAACCTACAGCGAAGGCCTCGTCATGAACCCCCAAGTGCTGGTCCAAACCAACTAGAAGTTACTCTCTCCAAACAATGGCGCCCAGGTACTGGCCTACCTGGGCGCCATTGTTTTTGTCGCGACCCGAGCGTCGATCAATTGCGTTCAACTGCGCATGCTGCCACGATGGTTCCGCATGATGCTGCACGTCGCGAACCGAATCACTCGTACGACAGTCGAGGGACCGTTCGAGCGCTACGCGCTGTGGGTTTCCGGCTGCCAGATTCGATGCCCCGGCTGCTGCAACCCTGAACTCTTTGACCAGGGACGGGGCGCCGGCACACCGACCGAGACGCTCGCGGAGGACATCATCCGCGCGCAGCGACAACACGACCTCGAAGGACTCACCGTGGTCGGCGGCGAACCCCTCGACCAAATCACCGCCCTCACGGCGCTCTGTCAGACCCTCCGCCGTCGCGCACCGAGCCTGGGCATCTTGGTGTTCACCGGATACGAGCTTGCCAGCCTGCCCGACTCCGCCGCGCTACGATCGCTGTTGACCGTGGTGGACACCGTGGTCGACGGCCCCTTCGACGCGCGGCTCAAAGAGCCCCCGGGAGGCCGCCGCTACCTCGGATCGACAAACCAGGGTCTGCGCCATCAAACTCCGCGCTACGCGGACCCTCGATTGTGGCGCGGCCCCAACAGCGCCGAAATTCATCTCCGCCCCGATGGCCGCGTACAGGCCTGCGGTCACCCTGACCACGTGCGGGTGGCCCTTCGTGCCCTGCGTACACCAGCAGGCTGAACCAGGCCCCTCAGGCCGCGTCGGGGGTCACACCCGCGAGCGCGAGTCCCTCGGCGCAAAGACCGGCAATCGTCTCGCGATCCCACCCAAACGCCTCGGTGCAACGCTCAAGCTCGCTGAGCATGTCCGTCCCGAACAAGGCTGGATCATCGCTCGCTACCGTGATGCGGAGCCCCTCGCGCAGCAGGGCAGGCAGCGGATGACTCGCCAGGGACGACGCCACTCCGAGCAACACATTCGACGTGGGACATACCTCCAGCGCGACACCCCGCTCCTTCAGTAGCGCGACCACGCTCGGGTCTTCGAGACACCGGACTCCGTGCCCAATACGCGTCGCGTGCAACCGCTCGACGCACGCACGAATTCGATCTGCACCTCCGTGCTCACCCGCATGCGGCACCCGCTCCAGCCCTTCGTGAGCCGCGCGTTCGAAGGCCCGTTCAAACGTATCGATGGGCGCGGAGCGAGCCTCCGGCCCCGCGAGTCCCAGGCCGACGACCCCAGCCTCTCGACCTCGCAGCGCGACATCGAGCGTCGGCTCCGCTTGCTCCGGGAACAGGCACACCACATCAAAGACGTAGGCCATGTGCACATCGAAGCGACGCCGCGACTCCGCGCGTCCACGCATCAAGCCGCCGAGCAGCGCCGTCTCCGAGACACCCCGCCGCAGATGCGTCATGGCGGTCACCGTGACCTGGGCTGCGACGACTCCCTGGGACGCGAGCTGCTCCGCGAGGCCGACGACCGCCGCGTAAAAGTCCTCCTCCGTACGCAGGCAATCACTCACCGCTAAAAACACGCGGATGAAACGCTCAAAGTCATCAAACACAAACTGCCTCGCCACCCCGTCGACGCCGTCCTCCATCCCAGGAAGCGATCGACCGTGTTTTTGGGCCACCGCGAGCGCGAGCGCCGGCGAGATGCTGCCTTCGAGATGAAGATGCAACTCGGCCTTGGGCTGCGCCCGAATCCAAGCTGTCGTCACCGAATCGGGGTGGGCCATGCAAGACGAAGGTAGCAGCAGTCCGGTATGATGTGGACGCTCGCGCCCGAAAACAAACGATGTCCAACGCCACCGACCCCGACTCCTCGTCCGCCGCCTCCAGCCCCGATGGCAGCGCCCCCCCTGTCGCGACACCGAGAGACATCTCCGCCGCGTGGGCCGTTGTCCCCATTTTAGCTCTCGTCGCCACGCTGGCCACGGTCATCCTCATCTTGCCGAAGTACGAGCCGGGATTCGAGGGGACTGGGCACCTCCCGTTGATCATCTCGGGCAGCATCGCGGCGCTGATCGCCCGCGCGCACGGGTGGCGATGGCCGGCGCTTCAACGCGGGGTACTGCACGCGATCAACCTGTCGATGGGCGCCATCTTGATCCTGATTGTCATCGGCATGCTGATGGGCACGTGGCTAATCTCGGGCATCGTGCCCGCCCTCATCGACTGGGGCCTGATGTTGCTTCGTCCGAGCTATTTTCTCCCGGCCTCGTGCGCCGTGTGCTCCGTGGTCAGCGTGGTCAGCGGATCTTCCTGGTCCACGGCTGGAACCATCGGGCTGGCCCTGATCGGCGTGGGCGACGTCATGGGGGTCCCCACCGCCTATACCGCGGGCGCCGTGATCTCCGGCGCCTACTTCGGGGACAAGCTCTCGCCCATGTCAGACACGACCAACCTCGCACCCGCCATGGCTGGCACCGACCTGTTCACTCATGTGCGCCACATGCTCTGGACGACGGTGCCGTCATGGGTGATCTCGATGGTCATCTACACCTTCATGGGCTTGAGCCTTGAGGTGCAACCCATGGGGGGCTCCGTGGAGGAGATTCACGCGCTCATCCAAGACCAATTTTCCCCTTCATGGATTCACCTCATCGTGCCCGCTGTCACCGGCCTCCTCGTGTTACGCAAGATGCCCGCGCTGCCGGTGCTGATGCTCGCCACCATCCTTGGCGGCGCCCTGGCCGTCTTTCAAGGGCAGCCCCTTGGGGCCACGCTGACCACTGCGATGTCGGGGTTTTCACCCGACACCGGCAACGTCGCCGTCGATGACCTCCTCGCGCGCGGCGGCATGATGTCCATGACCTCCACCATCTTGCTCATCTTGTCCGCGATGTTTTTTGGGGGTGTCATGGAGCGCACCGGCATGCTGCGTACGCTGGCCTTGAAGGTGCTCTCGCTGGCCAACTCCACGGGCTCGCTCATCGCCTCCACGGTGCTGACCTCCATCGGCTTCAACATCCTCGCAGGCGACCAGTACATCGCAGTGGTTGTGCCGGGGCGCATGTACGGTCCGGAATACGAGGCGCGGGGCCTACACGCGAAGAATCTCTCCCGCGCCCTTGAGGACGGGGGCACGATCACCTCACCGCTGATCCCTTGGAACACCTGCGGCGCCTACATGTCGACGACGCTCGGGGTCGCGACGTTGGCGTATCTCCCGTTTTGCTTTTTGAATCTGCTCAACCCGATCATCAGCATGATTTACGGGTTCACCGGCTTTAGCATCGCCCCGAAAGACCCCGCGGATTCTACGCTCGAAGACGCGACGTCTGACGCCGCATGAAGTGTTCTTCACCGGCGCCAGACGGCCCGCTCGCGATCCCTCGCCGTCCGCCACCCCCAAGAACGAACAACGCCGCCCCGTCGATCGCGGGCGGCGTCGTCGATGCACGAGCGCGAAGGCTCAGCCACCCACGGGGCAACCGTAGGTAGCGTCCAAAAGACCAGTGCCCTTGAAGGAGTCGCACGCGCCACCACACAAGGTGACCTCGGAGTACTCCACGGACCAGTAGAACCCGTCGCCGCTGTCACACGCGGCGGCGTCCGGCAGGATTGGGCTGCAGTTGGGAAGGGGCTGCCCGTCTCCATCGAAGCAATACCCGTAGTTCGCCCCGTTGATGTTGATGGTCACGTACGGCACCTGATTGGCGGCCGGCGCTGGGTCGAGCGGCAACGTGCAGGTTGGGATGAGCCCGCCGATCTCGTCGAGCGCGGCTTGCAGCTGCGCCTGATCCGAGCCGTCGTAGTAACCCGTGGGCGGGAGGTTCGGCGCGCCACCGGCCATGGCGATGGCCGCGAGCTCGTCGGCCGCGTTCACGTTCTTCGGGTTGCCGAAAGGATAGCCGCAGGTGTTGTTTTGCGGGCAGTTGCTGAGGTTTTGGCCGACACCGCAGCACGCGGTACCCGCAGGACAGTCGGCGTCACTCGTGCACGAGATCCCGCTGTTGGGATCGAAATCCACGATGCCGATACCAACGACGAAGGTGGTGACGCCATCGGCGAAGGCTTGGCCCACCCGCGTGACTACGTTGTCGTCAAAGGTCTCCCATGCCTCAGGAATTTCCACCTGGTTGCACCCGAAATCCGTGCCGCACATGAGCGCGTCGTCGACCAGGTCAGCCCGGCAATTGGCCGCGCCGTCCGTGATGAAGATGGCGTACTTGGGGATCTCAGGATCGAGGGTGGAGAGGTGATTGTATGCGGAGTCGAGCCCGGCGTAGGCGGGGGTCGCACCGCCCTCGCCCGTCGCAGTCGGTCCAGGAATACCCGCAATGATGTTGGTGCCGTTCATCTCCGCCACGGTGACCTCGGGGGTCATATCCGTGTCACACGACGCGATGGAGAAGCTCGTGGAGGCGCCCGATTTCGGGAACAGCTGCGCGCCGAGGTTCAAGGTGGCGTCGTTGGAGGAGGTCACGTTGGACACCACATTGTGGAGGCTGTTCCAGCGAGAGATGGAGCCACCCATGCCGTCGTCCACGAAGTTCGAGAACATGGAGCCGGACTTGTCGAGGATGAGCATCACGTCCGGCGGGATCGCAGGAATTTCCACGGAGACCTCGCCGCAGTTGCCCGCGTCATCGTCGCCCTCGCCGTCTCCGTCTCCGTCTCCGTCTCCGCTGTCATCGGTCCCGTCACCATCGCCATCCCCGCTGCCGTCCGTCGCGGTCGCGTCCCCATCCCCGTCCCCGTCGCCGTCCCCGTCGCCGTCCCCGGAGGAGCTAGAAGGGCCGCTGCCGATGGATTCGGCGCTGCTCGAGCCGCTGCCGTCGTTGCCGTCATCGCCGCATGCGGTCAAGAGTCCAAGGGTCAAAGTGAGACTGAGTACTTTCTTCATAATGGGACGCTCCGTTGCAAAAATATCGGGTTGAGAGGCGTACACGCGCCGGGCCAACCGCGAACGTTCTAGCATGAATGAATCCGGCGACGCACGCTCCGAAGTAACGATTCCAGCCCATGCGAATTTGTGTAAAGCCGCCCTCCTGCGCTTCGTGCGCATGTTTGTTTTAGGTGTTTCTTGCGTGAGACCGTGCCCGTGCGAGCCACGGATGTAGGACAGACCATCCGAAGCCCGTGTCGCACAGCCGCCGCCTCGGACGCACCCAAGTTCAAGGTGGCGCCGCCCGCGGCATCAAAACCGTACTCGAAAGCCAACGTTGGAGGCCCCGGGCACCACCGACGCTCGAAACGACCACTGCCGTTCCCACTCCGCATACCGGCGACCCTTGGCCACACCAATCGCGAGGAACGCTGCCCCTGCTGCGGCCATCGCGACTCCGAATCCGAGACCCCAATATCCGTAGACTCGAAGGCCGTTACAGGTGCTCTCGTTGCCATCGAGCCACGATTCGCAGCGCGGTGATCGAGAGGCGTAGACCGACAGCGCGGCCGCGCCCGCGCGCAAGATCCCGAGGGGCAAAATGACCGATCCGGATGTGCGCTGCCACGCGCCATCCTGAGGTGCGGGGGGAGCCTTGCCCAGCGGACCCCAGTAGCCACCGCCGAGGGGCTCCGTGGGCGGCGCGTCGCTGCGAACCATGGGGGGATCTTGCGTCGGCTCACTCAACGCGGTCTGTGTCTCAGACGAGGCCGCTCCGCGGGCTGTGGAGGCCTCGCGATCCTCGCCGGTGACCGTGGGCCTCGACGACGTTTCGGGCGTGGCGCTCGCGGCAGACGATGGCGAGTCCAACCCGGTCGCACCGGCGTCCGCCGCCGACGAGAGGCTGGCGACGGCCGACCAGCCCACCACGCAGATCAGCCTCGTTGTCACGGCGTGACCGCCTGTGCTCGGGCGCGATGGCGGTAGGCTGCCACGTTAGGGGCCAGCCTCCGCGCCCGCTCCATCGACCGCTCCGCCCGGGCGACGTCCCCCGCGAGACCTGCCAAGCGGGCCTCCAACGCCGCGAGGGCAGCGTCGCCAAGAGATTCACCGGTCGGCGCTGGAATCCACGGCAAGCAGGCTTGAGGTGGAAGTTCCAGCTGGGCGCACGCCCATGCCGCCTGCGACCCGTGGGTTTTGGCCAACAACGCCAACCAGGCGATCGCCTCCTTCGGCGAGGCGTCCGCAGACAAGGCCGCGAGTCTGGTGATGGCGTCTCGACCATGCACGCCTCCCGATGATGCGCGGCGTCGCAGCGACGCCTTCGTAGTGACGCCGCACTCGGTCCCACGACCCCAGTGCGCGATCACGTCACGAACATAGCCGTTGGGCCCGTCTTCCCCCTCCAGCAATTCCTCGAGCAACGCCGCATCTGCGTAGCTCACCTCGGCCATGACCCGCGCCCTTCGCCGCGCGGCCGAGCTCGGCGCCTCCTCCTCTCGAGCCCGGGCCCGATGAAGTATTTCGCTGTGCGAGGGCGCCGGCGCCTTGAGCCACGCAGCCACCGAGGCTGGACGAATCTCTTCTTCGAGTCTAGCGAGTTCGTTGCCCATGGCGTCCACCCGCAGCAAGGTGGGAAACGCCTGCACGCCGTACCAGTCCACGAGTTGCGGACCCTCGGCGACATCCGCGTCGATCGAGATGCTGATGAACCCGCCGTCGAGGTGTGCTCGAACAGTCGGGTCTCGAAACGCCCCCTCGTGAAGTTCTTGGCATGGCGGACACCACGCGGCGCCCACGTCGAGGAAGACCTCCTGGTCGCGATCCCTCGCTCGCGCCAACGCCTGCGCATAAATCCCCTGAAACCCCGCCACCGGCGGTGCGACTCCGTCGAGCGGGACACTCGGCGCGCCGTCACCGGAACCCTCCGCGTGCGCGCGAGTATCTTTGCTCTCTTTTGTAGCGCGCTTGTGGGACGGCCCGGCCGCGACAGAGCCTGACGTGTCGCCATCGATCCCCAAATGTGGGCGCTGATGTGACGCCATGCTTCCTCGCGCCGGCCCGTCCGCCTTTGAACATCCACCCAGCAGGACACAAGCGAGCAGCGCTGTCACGTTCCGGTCCATTCGCTCGATGATCGCGCGCTCGCGCGCTCCTCGCAAGCCCTGCCATCTAGCCCCTTGCGTCGTACACTAGGGTGCATAGATTGATTCGAGCGCGTCCGCGGATCGAACCAGATGACTCGCAGCCCGATCACCCCGCGACGCGAAACCCAAGGACCCCCGATGGCAACGTTTGATCCCGAGAAAACGACGGTGAAAACCCGACACGCGCTCGCCCACGCGCAAGCCATGGCCCGCGAGTTGGGTCACCCCGAGCTGACCTCACTTCATCTCCTCATGGCGACCGTCCAACAAGAAGGTGGGCTGGTGCGACCGCTGCTTGAGCGCGCCGGCGTCCACGGCGCGGCGGTCGAGCGCGCCATCTCCAAGGCGTTCTCACTCCTCCCCCGCATCGAGGGCGGAGACCTGCGCCCGTCCAAGGAACTCGGCCACGCCCTCGACGCGGCGACGACCGAGGCGCTGCAGCTTCGGGATCGGTTTTTGAGCACCGAGCACCTGCTGCTCGCGTTGGTGTCGGACACCGCTGAGCGACACCGCGTCAAGGCCAGCGAGGTTTTGCGCACACTCGGCGCCACCCGAGAGCTCCTCCTCTCGGCCCTCTCCGAGGTCCGGGGCGCCCAGCAAGCCGACAGTGAATCCCCCGAGGACACCTACGAGGCCCTCGCCAAATACACCCGAGACCTGACCTCGCTTGCGAGGGACCAAAAACTCGACCCGGTCATCGGACGTGACGCAGAGATCCGCCGCGCGATCCAGGTGCTGTCGCGCCGCACAAAAAATAACCCGGTGCTCATCGGCGATCCCGGGGTCGGCAAGACCGCGCTCGCAGAGGGGATCGCCCTGCGAATCGCCGCGGGTGACGTCCCGGAGAGCCTCGACAACAAGCGGCTCTTGCAGCTTGATCTCGCCTCTCTGATCGCGGGCGCGAAGTACCGCGGCGAATTCGAGGAGCGGCTCAAGGCCGTGCTGTCGGAGATCTCTAGCGCCGCCGGCCACATCATCTTGTTCATTGACGAGCTCCACACCTTGGTCGGTGCCGGGGGACATGAGGGGACTCAGGACGCCGCCAACATGCTCAAGCCCGCCCTCGCTCGCGGCGAACTGCGCTGCATCGGCGCCACCACCCTCGATGAGTACCGAAAGCACATCGAGAAAGACAAGGCCCTTGAGCGCCGCTTTCAACCCGTCGTTATCGACGAACCGAGCGTCGAGGACACCATCGCGATCTTGCGAGGAATCCGCGACAAGTTCGAGACCCATCACGGCATCGAGATCCAAGACGCGGCCTTGATCGCGGCGGCGACACTGAGCCACCGCTACATCTCGAATCGCTTCCTGCCTGACAAGGCGATCGACCTCATCGACGAGGCCGCCGCGGGGCTTAAGATGGAAGTGGAGAGCCTCCCTCTACCCATTGACGAGCGTGAGCGCATGCTGACGCGCCTCGAGATGGAGCGGCAGGCGCTCACCCGTGAAACAGAGCAGCAGGGCACCGTCCGGCTGTCCGAACTTGAGGGCGAGATCGAGTCGCTCCACGAGGAGGTCCGGGCCATGCGCGCGCGATGGCGCAGCGAACGAGACCTCCTCGATGAGATGAAACAACTCCACGAACAGCACGAGCGGCTCCGTAATGAGGCGCTCGTCGCCCAGCGCGAAGGAGACCTCGATCGCGCCGCTGAAATCACCTATGGGCAGATGCGAGACACGGAGCAGCGGCGGGACGCGGCGAAGGCGAAGCTCCATCGCATGCACAAGGACGGCGAGTTTACTTTCCTAAGAGAGATGGTGACGGCAGACGACATCGCCACCATCGTCAGCAAGTGGACCGGCGTCCCCGTCACACGCATGCTCGCTTCGGAGCAATCTCGTCTGCTCGAGCTCGAGGCGGCCCTCCACGAGCGCGTCGTCGGTCAAGACGACGCGGTGCAGCGCGTCGCCGCCGCGGTTCGCCAAGCCAGGGCAGGTCTCGCCGATCCCGACCGCCCGACGGGCTCGTTCCTCTTTTTGGGCCCGACGGGCGTCGGGAAGACTGAGCTTGCCAAGGCGTTGGCTGAATTTCTGTTTGACGACGCGCGCAACATGGTCCGCATCGACATGAGCGAATACATGGAGCGCTTCGCGGTCTCTCGCCTCATCGGCGCCCCCCCCGGATATGTGGGTCATGAAGAGGGCGGTCAACTCACGGAGGCCGTGCGTCGCAAGCCCTACAGTGTGGTGCTCCTCGACGAAATCGAGAAAGCGCACCCGGAGGTCTTTAATCTTCTGCTCCAGGTCCTGGACGAGGGTCGCCTCACCGACAGCCAGGGGCGTACTGTGGATTTTCGCAACACCATCATCTTGATGACTTCCAACGTCGCGACGGACGTCGTGGAGAACGTCGACGGCGCCGCCATTGCAGAGCCCGACGATGACCAGAGACTTGTCGAAGCCCTCCGCGGGCACTTTCGGCCAGAGTTCATCAATCGCCTCGACGGCATCGTCCGCTTCCAACGACTCGCCCCAGAGCAGATGGAGGCCATCCTCAGCATTCAGCTGGCGCGGCTGCACGAGCGCCTTGTACGACGTGGACTGCACGTGGAGCTTGATGCGGCCGCCCGCGCGTGGCTCGCGACCCGGGGCTACAACCCGGAGTTTGGCGCGCGACCGCTAAAGCGGCTGCTACAGCGAGAGATCCTCGATCCTATCTCCACAAAGATCCTCGAGGGCCACATGAGCCCAGGGACCCGCATCTCGGTTTCCGTGGCTGACGGTGCGCTCACCTTCGACAGCACCGCCCCCCACTGAGGTGACGGCTCATGGCCGGCGTGGGCCGAAGTTAGTGGCGCAGTTGGAGCAACGCGATACCACCGAGCAGTAACGCCACGGCCACGATGGTCAGGATATTGAAATAGCGATCGATAAATTCTTTCGCACGTGCCCCCATCATCCGGACAATTCCTGCGACGAGAAAGAATCGAGCGCCACGCCCTACTGCGCTCGCCGCGATGAACTCGAATAGATCAAGCTTCGCCACCCCGGCGGTCACCGTGAACACCTTAAAGGGGATAGGTGTGAAGGCGGCGGTGAACACGACCCACACGCCTTGATCGCGGTAGATCTCCATGACCTTGTCGAATTTCGCCTGCGCGAACACGTGCTCGAAGATGAACTGATCAACGCTCGACCAGAGCGTCATCCCAATCGCGTAGCCGAGCACCCCCCCCACGACCGAGCCCAACGTGCACCACGCGGCGTAGCGCAGGGACTTCTCTGGCACAGACAGCGCCAACGCCAAGAGGAGCACGTCGGGCGGGATCGGGAAAAAGCTAGCCTCCATCAGCGCCAAGAGCACGAGCGCCGGAACCCCGTAGGGGGTGTTGGCCCAGTTCAGCACCCACTCGTAGAGGCGCCGCAGCATCTCCGCGGGCCGGGCGAAAACATTCGTTGAGGGCTTTTCCGTCACCCGTGGAACCTCACCGATCCAGCCCGAAATGGCAAGGTCTGTCTGCCGCCTAAGTCATCGATAGTGCTCGGTGGTCCTCGACGGCTACCAGTGTGGCAAGGAGCCATGAGGCGCGTGGAACTTTCTCGCCGCGCTCACGAAACGGAAATTGCTGACGCGGCTTGTATAGATGCACGCGTAGCTCTCGACCTGCGCGCCAAACAAGGAGGTGTCGTACCGCTCGGAGAAGACCGACCCCCAATAGGGATTAAACGCCGCGCCCACTTCCTTGCGCACCTCCTTGAGGCGGTCATACACCCGCTCATGGTGGCGCTTGAGCCGTTCGTATCGGCGGCGCGACGCCTGGGCTCCCCTCTCGCGCAGCGCCTCACACTCTTTGTTGCTGAGCACGCCATCACCGACGACGTCGTTAATCATGGACGGTTCGAGCTTGTCAATCTGCCTCAGCAAATTGCGCTGGTCACCGCTCTCCTCCGCGAGTTGATTGCGCAAGCGCGTGAGGCTCTCGACCTCCTCGAGCGCAGAGCGATACCTGTCTCGAACCGCGAGGTCGTGCTCGAGATCGCTGAGCACCAAGGCAGTCCGCCAGCTGGAAGACTTTTTACTCTTCACGATGTCTCCGTAGATGTGGTCTCCCACGTACAAGACCGAATCACCGGGCATCGCCAGGGCTTCTTGCAACCCCTCCCGCGCGCCTCCCTGGTACACCTTTCCGCGCAGTGGCACCGCCACGGCCTCGCCGCTCGGCTCCCCAGTGGCGGGATCGATCTCCAGGAACTGCTGGCCCGCGTCGAAAAAGCTCGGTTTTTTACTCCCCACGATGATCCAGTCAAAGAAGCTCTCCCAGCTCTCGTATGCGGGCAAGCGCCCATCGAGGAGATGAGACATCAGCACCTTCGAGTACGGGTAGTAGCTGTTCGTGAGCAAGAACAGCTTCTTGCCCGAGGAGCGCAGCTTGTGGAGCGTGAGCGCCAGGTCAGGATCATCGTCGAGGAAGTCGCCTGGACGCGCCTTTATCTCTCGCTTAATGGAATCGTCTTGATGCGCCAGATCGATCGCCGCGCGCACGTCGTGCCACGCCTCCGCGTAGCTCGGGACCTCGCCCGGTGCGAACAACTCAGGCGCGCTGTCGATGAGCTCCACCACCTTCGCGAACACGGTGATCTCCGGCAGGGCGAACAGCGTGTCCGCCCACGCAAATCGGTCCGGATCTTGGCCGATACGCTGGGCCGAGTACATGGCGGTTCGCTCTGAGCTGCTCATGCGACTGTGACCGTGGAAGGCCCGGCCCACATACCCGTGACGATCGAGCTTGAGCAGGTTGCCCTCTTGTTTGTCGACGATGAGTCCCCGCATCGCGAAGTCGAGATCTACGCGGAGTGAAGACAGCGACTGTGGATATCCTTGGGCCAGCAGCTTCGCTACGGTGACGTCGAGGCTCAACTGCTCCATCGCCGCCTGCTTGTACACGGCGAGCGTGTAGTCCATATCAAAGCCGATCGCCTCGATGGACTCGAAGTCGAGATCGCGGTTCGTAAAGATCCTCTGCGTCTTTGGCGGATCCGATACTTCTCCGCCGAGCGCCTCAAGGACGAGCTCGCTGATCTCTTCGCTCACCGTGCGCGCTTCCCCGCGGACATGTCACGCGCTCGACCCCTCACGCCGCGCCTTGATCCCATCCCCAATGCGCGATCGAGACGCCGACCCTGTCTCGATGCCACGCCCCTCGCGAGCGAGCAGTTACGGCGTGGTCCCCACCGCATAGTCGTCGGAGCACACAGACACGCTCGCGTTGTCGTTGTTGTGACCGCCGCCGTAGCCTTCATCGGGCGTCTGGAGACTCCAGGCTTGCACGCCGCTCAACGGCGCGAGCGCGAGTTCCTGCTCGATGACGATGGTCGAGTTTCGAACGGTGGCCGAGGCGGTCAACACCACCCGCCGATCCGCGTCGTTGAGCCACGAACTCGCGGCGTCCACCGCGTTCGCGCTGCTGGGCCGGAAGACTTCAGCGACGTTGTTTCGAATCCACACTGTGACGATCGCCTCCGGATCACCGCCGGAGAGCAGATTGCTCAGGGGCGTGTCCACCCACCGCACGGTGGGGCCGCTGCCGCCAACGGTCGGAAGATTGACCACGGCGCCAGGGCGCATGCACGGCATGCCGGAGCAATCACTAAAGTTGGACAGCGCTTGCGCCCGAAACCCGGTGGGGTTCGCGCCCGAGCCTGCGGCGGGGATGCAGTCGCCGGTCTGCGAAGAGCAATCCGCGGTGGACCCTGTCCCGGTGAGCGCCGTCGCGAGGATCGCCTCAACCGCGGTCGGATCGAGTGCCACCTGTTGGCGATACAGCGCGCCCGCAAGCTGCACCGCCGCGTGCGCCGACATGGTGGCCCGCTCGCGCGCCACCATCGCGCCCGACTCGGAGAGTTCACGGTTGGCGGATTGCATCACGAGTAACCCCACGGTCATGAGGGCGATGAGCAACAGCATGACGCTGACCATCGCTGAACCTCGCTGAGACTGACGTCGAATAATGTTCTGTGTTGCCATGGTTCCGTTCTTCTCGTTGTGACCTACATGCTCGGATTTCGCCACCGTAGATTGGGCGGCGTGAACGTCTCCGAGACTGTATAGTACTCTCTTCCGGGGACCGTCGAATCGACTTCTGGCCGATCTTCGATTGGGAATAACACGGTTGGAGCGCCATCAAATGTGGACAATTGGCTCGATTTGCCCGCGATGGTCACGCGGACCGTCTGGGGACTCATACGAAAACCGGGGCCGATGCGCTGCTCCGATGGGGGTCCGCTGGCTTCCCACGTAGGTGCGCGGAACTCGCCGGTTCCGTAGTACACGCAGTCGGGAGCCCACTGCTCATTTACCGCGTTCCCGAGCCACTCATCATTGCCGCGATCATTGAGCCACTCATCCACGCGAGTGTTGGTCGGTCCCGCCATGCTCTCACCTCGCTCACCGAAGTCGGTGGAGAAATTGTCTGGGGCTCGGACGAGCCCATCGGTCACTTGCGTCGACGTCGCCGACCAACCGTCACATCCCACCGCGACCT
Source organism: Nannocystaceae bacterium (assembly GCA_040265175.1). Taxonomy (GTDB): domain Bacteria; phylum Myxococcota_A; class Polyangia; order Nannocystales; family Nannocystaceae; genus JAAZXR01. The sequence continues at coordinate 4,877 of JBDQGY010000021.1, read as the reverse complement.
GAAGGTCTTCGATCATCGGACCTACGGCAATTCGCGGCAGGTTCGCCACGTCGCCCCCCGTACCGATGCCGGGAATATGTAGCTGAGCCAGCGGACAGTTGGCTCCCGTCGGACATCCGGGCACGCCCACGCCCACGCTCGCCGTACTTGTCGGGTCCGTGTTCGCGTTGAAACCGATGAGGTCGGTGCGGACCAAGTATGGGACGGTCGGCGCGGTAAAGTCGATCTCGTAGCGCGACCATCGCAGCCGGCCCAAGGGGACGATCATCCGCGGCGTGGTCGGCGAGTCCGCGCCGCTCGGATCCCAGTCCACACCCTGGACTGAATCGGTGCTGCCGTACACCGGCTTCGTCCCAGTCCCCAGCAGCTCGGCGAGGTTGGCGTTGAAGCCAGACACGCTCCCCACCGGTATTTGCCACTGGCCATCCGCCGCGCCCGCCTCGATGGGCCCCGTCACTTGCAAGAGCGCGCACTGGCCTTGCGCCTGCGCCTCGTAGGTCTGGTAGGTCGACGCGGGCTGCAGGTTGTCTCGCGCGACGACGAGGAAGCTGCCGGGCGGCATCAGCTGTCGAACCCACGCCAGGGACGTCGAGTCCCCGCTGCTCAAAATCGCCGCGTTGGACTCTCCGACGATCACGGCGTTGCTGTCCGAGACTACGGGGATCGTGAGGCTCCGAAAGATACCGCTCCCCGCGGTGAAGTTTCGTTCCCCCAGGATCACATCGAAGCTGTCCGCCGCGCTCGCAAACGAAGCAGAGGTGACCTCCCCTCCGCTGATATCGGCCAAGTTCACGCCGAGAGAGTCCGAGTTGTCTGCGCTGCTTCGCCAGTGCGCCTGCAGGCCATCCCGTAGGACCCAGTACGGTTCGGAGGTCGTGGGGTCGAGCACGACATCTGAAGCGAGGCTGCCATTCGTGTCGGCCGCGCCAGGGTTGATCAGTGCGCCCGTCCCCCCGTTGGCGTCCGGCGACCACACCCGAAGCTCGCTGCAAACCCGCGCGAAGCCCAAGCCGGAGGAGCGGATATCTCGGCCCATGGTCCACATGGCTCCCTCCAGCGCCTGGTTGATGCGAACGGAGCGATGGTGCAAGTTGGCCGTCCCCTGCTGGATGCTTGAGAAGGCGAACATCCCCGTCAAGACGATGCTCCCGACCAAAATCGCCATCATCAACTCAATGAGCGTGAAACCTCCCGAGCGGCGTCGCGTGTTCACTTTCGTCGATTTTTGTTGACTCATGGTGTCGTCACTCCTCGGTTGTCCATTAGCACCGTCCGTAACTCTACGGAGCGACCCCACGACACGAAGCTCGCGTCCGCCGGGTCAATATTCGCCGGGATCATGCTTGCCGCGGTGGCGGTCGCCGGCGGGGGCGCGTTGGAGGCGGTCGTGTCCACCCACATCACCTGCACCACGAGCTGCACACCCACGATCTCCGCCGCGGTCACCGCCGACTCGGGGATTGGGAGCACGCTGCGATACACGGAGAAAAACTGCTCACGAACACCGGGACGGGTCACGTTGAGCGGGTCGTCCACAGGGGGGGAACGAAAATCAAGGAGCAGTCGCGTCGCCGCGGTGTCCACGTACGGGGGGAACGCCGCCGAACCCGAAAAATCCGTGGAGAGTAGGTCTGGGAAGCCGCGCGCGGTCAGTTCAGAGATCGCGCTTTGAGCGACTCGCTCGCCCTCGCGAATCTCCGTCGCCGCGCGTTGCGCCTCGATGCCCCGGGACTGCATCGCTGCCATCCCGACCACCGCGATGACGAACACGACGAGCGCCATCATCACCTCGAGCAACGAGAAGCCTGCGCTCGCCCCTCTCCCTCGAATCTGCGCGCGACATGCTGCCCGACTACTGGTCATATCGCACTCCGTTCACCGCCCGCACGAGCCCCCCAGGATAGATTTCGATGAGAGTCGCGATACGTTCATCCTCAATTCTCTGGTCCACTACGGGGATCATCACCCCTGCGCCGAACAACGGGACCTGGGCCCCGGAGACCTCCAACGAGAGCTCTCCACTCGGCAAAAACACAATCCGGGTGAGGTCGCTGAGACAGTCAGAACCGCGAGCGACCGCGACGGCCTGGGAAGGCGGTCGGATCCCGACTTCAACGGGATAGATGCAGGCGGGAGCACCTCCAAACTTCGTTTCGTTATCCCCCACGTAGTTCCGGTCGAACTCCGAGAGGGCGACATCCTCAAGGAGCACCGCCGTCCCGTACGTGGCGCTACCCAACACCGGATCGAGCCACCACAGCTGGGTCAGCACCTCGTCGTTCGTCTCCGACATCTCAAGCCACACTTGAGTCTGGTTGAGCGTGGCGGTGGTCCGCGCCCTAATAATGATCCCCCGAACGTCAGCGGTATAGCGGGCGAGCACAGAGTCAAACTTATTTTGTCCGATACTGACGAACGCTATCGCCGCGAAGATTGTGATGATGGCGATCACCACCATCATCTCGATCAAGGTAAAGCCGCGTTTGCGTGATTTGCGCAGACGCTCTTCCCATACTTTTTTGCGTAGCTTCGCAACGGAGTGCATAGAGCGGTGCCTTTCGAGGGCGCTGGGAATACTACCCTGTGTTGGTAAGAGCGCGTAAAACATGGGAGGAAGCCGAAGAAGAAAATGTGGTCCACTCCTGGAGGAAGACCGGCTCGAGAAACGCTGCAACCCCCGTGCCCGGCGAAGCTGCCTGGCCGGTCACACTGCGCCGCCAAGGCCTCTGAACGCGCTCTTTCGCGCGATCTTTCGAGAACCGCAGCTCGTGATTGTCTCTTTTTGTGTCCTGGGTTACAGTTTCCGCACATGAAAGGCGCACCCGCTAGCGAGCCGGCCTCCCGGAACAACCGAATTGAGTGGCTTTTGCGCAAGATTCAGCTGCTTCAGGGCCTCGAAGCCTTCGAATACGAGCAACTCGTGGAGCACGCAGAACTCTACGAGCTCGCTCGTCGACAGGTGATTTACTTGCGAGGAGATCCAGGCGACTCGATCTATTTCGTCCACGGCGGCCGCGTCAAATGCAGCAAGGTCACCCGGGATGGCAAAGAGCTCACCCTCGCGTACCGCGGCGCCGGCGAGTGTTTTGGGGAGCTTGAGGTCTTCGGCCAAGAGCCGCGCGACGAGATGGCGGAGGCCATGAAGAACGCCATCATCACCGCCATCCCCGCCGAGTTAATGCTCGCGCTCCTCGAACGTCACCCTGTCATGTGCCGAAAGTTTGCGATGCTCATCGCCCGGAGGCGGCGGGCCATGGAGACGAAGCTTGAGCACCTCGTCTTTCGCGACGTGCCCGCAAAGCTAGCCGCCTTGCTGCTCGAGCTCGCCGACGACTTTGGCGTCACCCACGAGGAGGGGACCTCCATCAGCCTAAAGATCACGCACCAAGAGATGGCCAACCTCATCGGCTCGACCCGCGAAACTGTCTCGCTTACCTTGGCACAGTTTCGCGACAACGAAGCGATATTGATCAACGGTCGTACGGTGACCGTCACCTCCAAAACACGACTGCAGGCGCTGATCTAGTCGGTGAACCCGGCGCGAGACGCCAGGGTTCGAGCCAGCTCGATGGCCGCGAACATGCTCGACGGGTTGGCTCGCCCAGTGCCGGCGATGTCGAAGGCCGTGCCATGATCGGGAGAAGTGCGGACGTAGGGTAACCCGAGCGTGAGGTTCACTCCGTCGTGAAAGTGGGCGAGCTTGAAAGGTCCAAGGCCTTGATCGTGATACATCGCGATCACGCCGTCGAAGTCGCCCGCTTGGTGTCTTGGGAACGCGGTGTCCGCGGGCAAAGGACCCTCGAAGACGATATCGCGCCCCTCCCCCCAACGACTCAATGCCTCTACCGCTGGGGCGATCCGCTCCGCGTCTTCCGCCCCGAGCATGCCCCCCTCTCCGGCATGGGGGTTGAGGCCAAGCACGCCTACCCTCGGCGCCGCGACGCCAAACCATCGCTGCAGCGCAGTACCCAGCAACCGCCCCACCGCCGTCACCCCGACGGCGCTCACCCGATCGGCCACCTCCCGAAGCGGCACGTGGATGGTGACGAGCGCCACCCGCAAGGTCGGACCCACCAGACACATCGCAAAGGAATCGGCCCCCGACGACGCCGCCAAATACTCGGTGTGACCGGGAAAGCTAAAGCCTGCCCGCTGGCAGGCGAGTTTCTCGATGGGGGCCGTCACCAACCCACCGAAGGCCGCGGTGTCCAGGGCACCCACAGCCGCCTCCAGCGCCTCCACTTGGGAGGTAGGATCACGGGGTCCGCTCGAACCCGCAAAAACTTCGGGTCCCACGAGGAGGCTCGTCGCGCGCTCTAAACCCGGCCCCGCCCAAGGGGCGCCCGCGCTCGCAGCGGACTCAAGCACGTCGCGCCGCGCGAAGACGCGATCTCCTGGCACGAGCTTGCCAGCGGCACACGCGCGGAGAATGAGCTCGGGTCCGATCCCTCGCGGATCTCCTTGAGTGATAGCAAGCGCGGTGCGACGCGATCGGGACGTGGCGGACATAACCGTTTCAATCTACCATCTGGGCGGACAATGCGACGACCTGCGCCACGAGTCCTGCTCTCTGTGCGTCGGCGACGCCGACAGCGCTCGCGCGCCTGCATCACCGCGCTGGGCTGCCTGTGCCTCCACGGAAGTCTCGCGAGCGCCGCCACGAAACCGAAGCGCGCCAAGACCCCGCTCGTCGCGGAGGCCTCGCGGGAGGCGAACGCTCGCGCCCAGCAAACAAAGCAGCAGGCGCGACGACAGCGGACTCAACATTCGAACGCCCACGACGCCGTGCGCGTACCCAACGCGGGGAGCCCCTCAGTTCATTCACGGTCACCCGCCTACCCCATCTCGGTCACCGGATGGAGCGCAACACTCGATCG
>JBDQGY010000020.1:0-27523 GCA_040265175.1 Nannocystaceae bacterium | reverse complement strand
TGCACGCGTCGGTCGCCGCCGGGCAACGCAACGCGGATCTCTCAAGGACATAACCGCGGAGTGAGGGGAGGATGGCTCTCGCGGCACGCTCACCTCTCGCCACGCATCGCACCGCAGACTCATGGGCGGCTGAGACGCGATAGGCCGCCAAGAGCGGGTGCGGCCCTTTCGGTCCGCTACTCAAGAAGACGGCGTCCCCCCCGTCCCGATCTAGAGAGGAAACCGCCAGGCGCACGTCCTCGGGCGCCAGCGCGGGAACATCGCAAGGCGCGACGACCACGACCTGCTCCCCGACCTCGCTGGCGTAACGAAGCCCTCGCTCGAGCGCGACGAGCGGCCCGTCCGCGCCCGCATCACGATCGTCGTTAAGGCGTCGCGCGTCGAGCGAGAGCCCCAAGAGCGGCTGACCCGGCTGTGCGACGACCACGACGCTTGTCGCGCCGGCGTCACGTAGGGCCTCGAAGACCCACTGTACCAGCGGCCTCCCCAGTACGTTTGCGGTGGCCTTGTCTCGTCCGAGCCGCGCCGAGCGACCGCCCGCGAGGATGATCCCCATCATGGTGAGGCCGAGGCACCTTCACCACGGGCGTGAATGGTCACCACGACCGACTTTGATGTGGGGGTTTGACTCTTCGCGGCGAAGCTCTCAAGCGGCACGAGCACATTTGCCTCTGGGAAGTAGGTCGCGACACAGCGGCGAGGGACGTCATAGGGCACGCAAACAAAGCTCGGGGCGCGTCGAGTCGTCGAGTTAAAATGGCTCACGATGTCAACTCGATCCCCGTCCATGAGACCACGGGCCGCCATGTCCTCTCGATGCATAAGCACGACTCGACGAAAATTATTGATACCGCGATAGCGGTCGTTGAGATCGTAGACGGTGGTGTTGTACTGGTCGTGACTGCGAATGGTCATCATCAACAGCTGCCCGTCTTCAAGTTGGAGATTCGGGAGTGGGTGGACTGTAAAGTGGGCTCTCCCGGTCGTCGTCGTGAACCTTCGCTCGCTCGGGCCATTGGGAAGGGCGAAACCTCGGGGCTCACGGACCCGATCGTTGTACCGCTCAAATCCAGGGATCGTCGCCTCGATGAGGTCTCGAATCCGATCGTAGTCCCCCGCGAGCGTGGACCAGTCAAGACCGCTTTGCCCGTCCACAAACGTCTCTTGGGCGATTCCCGCCACGATCGCGACCTCGGAGCGAAGATGCTCCGATGAGGGTCGGAGTCGGCCCCGCGACGCGTGGACGATCCCCATCGAATTCTCTACAGAGACGAACTGCGGCGCCCCACCAGCGACATCAAGCTCCGTGCGACCCAGACACGGGAGGATCAGCGCCTCCGCCCCGGTGACCAGGTGAGAGCGATTGAGCTTGGTCGACACGTGAACCGTGAGGGCGCATTTTCGCATCGCCGCCGCGGTCCGTGTGGAGTCCGGCGTCGCCGAGACAAAGTTTCCCCCCATCCCCACGAAACAGCGCACCTCACCGCGCTCCATCGCCTGAATCGAGTCGACCACGTCCATGCCGCGATCGCGTGGCGAGCGCACCCCACAGCTACGCTCCAGACGGTCGTAGAATTCATCGGACATGACGTGCGAGATGCCCATGGTCCGGTCTCCTTGAACATTGCTGTGCCCGCGAACCGGACACACCCCGGCGCCGGGTCGACCAATATTTCCCCGCAGCAAGAGCAGGTTCACCACCTCTTGAATATTCGCGACGCCGTTCGCATGTTGCGTCAGCCCCATCGCCCAACACGCGATGGTCGCGGGCGCCTCGGCGTACATCACGGCCACCTCGCGCATCTGCTCACGCGGGATCCCCGATTGCGACTCGAGTCCCTCCCAGGGCGTCGCGTCGAGCGCCGCCCGCCACGCGTCAAATCCCTCGCAGGCCTCGTCGACGAAGGAGCGGTCGAGGACCGTCCCCGGCGCCGCGTCTTCAAGCGCCAGCACCTCTTTCATGATTCCCTTCAGCAGCGCAACGTCTCCGTTGATCTTAACCTGCAGGTACACGTCGGTGAGCTTCACTCCGCCCGAGGCCATGTCACGCAGTTTTTGGGGATGAGTGAAGCGCTCGAGGCCCACTTCCCGTAGCGGGTTAATCGACACGATCTTCGCTCCTGCGAGTTTTGCGTCGCGGAGCGCAGAGAGCATGCGTGGATGGTTGGTACCGGGGTTTTGACCGATCACAAAGATCAGCCCGGTCTGCTTAAAATCGGCGAGTTGAACCGTCCCTTTGCCGATGCCGATGGTCTCGCCCAGTCCGACACCGCTGGACTCGTGACACATGTTGGAGCAATCCGGGAGGTTGTTCGTCCCCAAGGTCCGCGCGAAAAGCTGATATAAAAACGCGGCCTCATTGCTCGTGCGACCGGAGGTGTAAAAGACCGCCTCGTCGGGACGGTCGAGCCCGCGAAGCGTCGCTCCTATCTTCGCGAACGCCTGCTCCCAGCTAATTTCTCGATAGCACTCCGCGCCCTTCTCTCGCCACATGGGATGCGTCAAGCGGCCTCGACGGTTAAGCCAGTAGTCGGACTGCTCACTGAGCCGCTGGATCGACCACTGTCCGAAAAACTGAGGCCCCACGGTGCGCTTGTCCGCCTCGTCGGCCACAGCCCGCGCCCCATTTTCGCAAAACTCTGCGAGGGCGCGATGCTCCGGATCCGGCCAGGCACATCCAGGACAATCAAATCCCGTTTCCTGATTGACCGCTGCCAACACACGGAAACCGCGGACAGGACCGGCCCGGTCGAGAGTGTACGCCACGGAGGAGACCACCGCTCCGACCCCCGCCGCCGACGTGCCGCGTGCGTCCTTGAGCGCCGGTGTCCCAGGCTCAACGGGAACGAGCGCGGGGGCGTCGTCGCCGTTCGATTTTGGGGGGGAGGGCTCGCTCACGCCCCTACGATGCCGGTGTGCGCCGAAGAACTCAAGACAATCGCGGATTCTACGTTAACATCTGGTCGTGAAGCTTCGAATCCTCGGTAACTCGATCCGCCTCCGCCTGACCCGCTCCGAAGTTGAGGCCGCCGCGGCGGGTAGCGCTGTCGAAGGCCGCTGTGTTTTCGGTCCGGATCCGGCCAACGCGCTCACCTACACCTTCCTGCCCGATACGAAGGTCACCCAACTCGAGACCTCATGGGGCGGTGGCACCCTCACTGTGCGAGCGCCGATCTCCCTCGTCGAGCAGTGGAACGACTCGGACTTGGTGGGAATGGAGCGCACGTGGCGGCAATCAGACCACGAAGAGTTGACTGTTCTCGTTGAAAAAGATTTTTCGTGTCTCAAGCCGCGCGAGGGCGGCGACGACCTCGACACATTCCCGCACCCGCAGTCGACCTAGTCGAGCGTCTCGGTCTCGCTGAGGATCCGCTCCCCCCCCGCGTAGACGCACATGCGGTCCTCGCGGACAAAACACGCGAGCGTCATTCCACATGCCGTTGCGAGCTCCACGGCGAGCGACGTCGGCGCTGACACGGCGGCGACCGCCGGCACCCCCGACATCATCGCTTTTTGTACGATCTCAAAGGACACCCTCCCCGACACCATCAACAAGGTCCCTCTCTGCGCCCCGTGTTGAAGGCGCCAACCCAAGACCTTGTCGACTGCGTTGTGGCGGCCCACATCTTCAAACAGGCGCAGCAGCTCCCCCTCCCTGGTGAACAGACCCACGCCGTGGACACCCCCGGTCGCAGCGAACGTCGGTTGTGATCTCGCCAGGGTCCGCGCAGCCCCAGCAAACAACGCCGGAGTGATCACCTCGCGGTGATGATGGAGGGACGGTCGCATAGCCAGCAGATCTTCGATGGTGGTCCGCCCACAGACACCGCAACTCGATCCGGTGAGGTTCGTGCGGCGCATCCGCTGAATTGCTGGGAGGCAGCGATCGGCGACCACCACCTGCAGCACATTGTGCTCACCACCCTCGTCAGACTCCTGATCGCAGTGTCGAACGCTCCTCACGTCATCCAACGTCTCGATGGCCCCCTCGGACCGCAGCATCCCAAGCCCAAGGTACTCATCGTGCCCTGGGGTGCGCATGACCACGGCCGTCGGCGCACCGTTAACACGAATCTGCAGGGGAGACTCCACCGCGACCGCATCATCGACGCTGCCCCTTAATATCCCCTGCTGCCACTCTTGCCGGAGGAGGGGCTGAGACGCTCGTTCCTCATCTTTCACCTCCGCATCATAGCCTCTGAGAAGAGATTGATGGATGATGTCGGCTGTGAGTCACGTCGCGCTGGCCATTCACTCGCTGCTCGATTCGCTCCTGGCGAGCTCGAGCCCGCGCCCTGCGCTCAACGAGTTGATCCAGGCCTCCGCGACGACACCGTCGACTCGCGCGGTCCTCCACGCCATCGCGACGGGACCTGAACCGATCGAGGCGCTCCGACGGGCCGCTCGACTGCCCGACGCCGCGCTTCGCCACCCCAAGTTCGAGGCCTTCGCGCCGCTGCTGCATCAGGGGAACTACCCTGCCCGGTTGTGCGGGCTGTTCCCCGAGGGGATGTCTGCCATCTCGCCACTTGAACGAGTCATTGACTCCGCCTCTGCGGACATGGCGGCGTTGAGGAGTCACTTCGATGATGCTCGCGCCACGGCGAGCGAGGAGGACGCCCTCGGTCGCGTCTGCGCGGCCCACTATCTGAACCTGTGCGCGTTGGAGACCGCCAAGGCGCCGCTCGAGCAGGTCTGCGCGGGGCTCTCGGATCTCGCCGCCGCCGCCGTTCAATTTGCGCTGTCGCGTGAGCCAGGGCTCGAAGACAAAGTCGTGGTCTTTGGCATGGGTAAACTCGGCGGACGCGAGTTGAATTTCCGTAGCGATATTGATCTCGTCTTCGTACACGCAGACGACGCGGTGCCCCACGGACCCGAGGGCCACGCCGGGCGGGTCCGCCTCCACGAGGCGATACGCAGGGTCGTCGCGCGACTCGAGGGGACCGGGGTGTGGCGGCCGTTGTTCCGCGTAGATCTTCGCTTGCGTCCGTTCGGTAGCCGCGGCCCCATCAGCTGCTCGTACTCCGCTGCGATACGATACTTTGAGACCCACGGACGTGGATGGGAGCGCCAAGTCTGGATGCGGGCGCGCCCGATCGCTGGCGCCGCCGAACTCGGTGAGCGGCTGCTACGAGAGATGAGCCCGTTCGTGTATCGGCAGAGCACATCGCCCGCCATCATCGATGAGATCAAAGGCCTCACGGAGCGAGCCAGGCGCGAAGTGAGCCGTCGCCCCGGCGTCGTGGGCACGGATGTCAAACACGACCGCGGCTGCATTCGTGAGATTGAATTTTTTACCCAGGGTCTGCAGCTCCTGCACGGCGGCAAAATCCGCGCGCTCCGAACGCCGAGCACCATGGCCGCGTTCGATCGACTGCTCGCCCATGGATTCCTCTCGGATCTTGAACACGAGGTGCTCTCTCAGGGCTATCGATGGCTGCGCCGAGTCGAGCACCGCGCCCAGCTTGCCGACGGCCTCCAGACACACCTCGTCTCCCACGAGCCCGAAGCAGCGCGACTCCTCATGGCCAGAATTGAGGCGCCAGACCGACCCTTGGACTCCGCGGATGACGACGGCGCCTCGCTGCTAGTTCAGCTTGAGCGAATCCGCACCGCGGTGGTCGCTCTTTGTGATCCCGAGGACGAGCGAGACGCCCCCGAAGTCCGCGCCGCGCGGCTCGACAAGGACGCCGTCCTCGACCCCATGGCCAATGACGACGTCGCAATTTCAGCGATCGAGCGCCTCGGCGCCAACGATGGTGCAGAGGCGCTCGCCCTCGTTCGTGCGCTCCGCGCTGGCCCTGACTCGGCTCTGAACGCCAAGGGCACCCCCCGCGAAGGCGCGCAGCGGCTCTTGTTCGCGTGTCTCCAAAGCGGTGATTCTGAGCGCGCGTTGTCCCGCATGGTGTCCTTCGCCGCTGGCCGCCCCGCTCACTTCACGGTCTGGCGCCTCCTCGCGAGGGATGAACACCAGCGGACCGTTCGACTCCTCGCGGATCTATTCAGCCTGAACGACTCCCTCAGCCAGGGGCTCTTGGGTTTTCCCCACGCGCGAGGTCGCGTTGAAGATACGTCGTTCACCTTCCTCATTGAGGCCTCACTCGACGCGCCGCTGACCCCGCGACAGATCGGCGAACACTTCGACGCGGCGATGAAGCCGCTGCACGAACAGTGTCCTGCGGACGAGGTTGACGCGGTGTTGAATCACACCCGCCATCGGGTCCTCACCCAGATGGCGCTCCACGACCTCGCCCATCAGCCTCCCGCCGAAGAGATCGGCGCGCGCCTCGCAGATCTCGCCGACGAGGTGTTGCGTCGTATGTTGGAGGACCAAGTGCGCCGATACAACGCGGCCCACGGGAGCCGGGGCGACTCCTTTGATCTCGCGGTGCTCGCGTTGGGCAAACTCGGGATGCGATTCATGGACTTTGGCTCAGACCTTGATCTCGTCTTCGTGTTTCGGCCGCGGGATCCTGACACCGCGTCGGCGAGGGATGTGCGCCAGGACGCCACACGGATCGGAATCGAAATGATGTCGAGGCTCCGAAACCGCGCTGGAGGAACACGCCTCTACGATGTGGACACGCGCCTGCGCCCCTCGGGACGCCAAGGGCTCTTGGTCTCCTCTGGTGAGGCCTTCTCCCGCTATCAGCGCGGCAGCTTGCCCGTGTGGGAGCGGCTCGCCTCACTTTGGATCCGACCCATCACCGCCGCGAGTTTTGGAGCCGGCTCGGCGCCATCCTCAACAGGGCGCGGGGTTGCTGCATGGGCAGACGAGCTGTGCCGCGAGGCCAAAGACGCCATCGTGTCCGCGACGTTCGAGCCAGAACAGCTCACAACGGACACCCAACAGATCTTAGGCCGCATCGCTGCGGAGGTCTCTCGCGAAACGCGCACCACGCGCCCCCCCATCGAGGCCATGCGCGACACCCTCCATAAGATTGACGCGGGAGAGGCTCCCGACATCACCCTGGATGCAAAGCTCGGCGCCGGAGCGTGTCTCGACTTTGAACTGACGGCTGGGGCGCTATTCTTGCGGCATCGCGACCGCTGGCTGGCAGACGAAGACAACACTCCCTCCGACATCTGCGCGATGATCGACGCCCTGCACACAATGGCCGTGATTGACGGGCAGGAGGCTTCAAAGATGCACTCTGCGTACGGGTTTCTGCGCAAATTGCTGAACCGGCTGCGTATGGACGCCTACAAGCTCGGCGACGGATCCGCCGATAGCTTCGCCCTGAACTCTCCTCGGCTTCCGCGCGTTGCGCGTCGTATGGGAATTGAGGACGAAACTGCCCTTGTGCGACAATTTCTTGAGCACAGAATCGCGGTTCGCTCTATCCTCAACGAACGCTTGCTCCGTCGATGACTGCCAATCAAGAAGTCCAAGTTCCCGTCCGGGGCTCTCTCAACAAGGTCTCATTTGCCCGGGTGTTGATGGGGCTCTCACGCGCCCGCGCGTCGGGGACCTTGTACCTGCTCCGAGACACGACCAAGAAGGTTGTGTTTTTCGAGAAGGGGTTGCCCGTGTTCATCCGCTCCAACGTTCAAGAGGAGTGCCTCGGTCAACGACTCGCGAACGACGGGCTGATCACCCAAGAGCAGTGCGATCAAACGCTCGAGGCGATCCGACGCACGGGGAAGAAGCAAGGAGAGCTCTTGGTCGAGATGGGAATCTTGTCCAACGGGAACCTCCAGCATGGACTCCTCAGCCAACTCTTGTACAAGCTCACGGAGGTCCTCAGCTGGAACGAGGGGAAGTACCAGTTCAAGACCGGCACCGACGCCTCTCCTGTCAAAATCAAGATCACCGAGCCTCTCTCAAGCCTCATCCTCGCCGGTGTGCTGCAGCATCTCCCGGAAGATGCCTCGAAGAAACTCCTCGCGTCCCAGATGGAGAAGTACCCACGGGGCGCAGGCCTCGACGAGGAGGCAAAGCTCCGCAGCGTACTCACACTCGACGAGCGAACATTTCTCGCGAACGTCACGGGCGCCCGCACAGTTGCCGAGATCCTCGAGGACGCCAATGAGTCGGGTGTGGAACGGCCTGCGGCCCTCATCCACGGGATGATCGCGGTCGGCGGGCTCGTGCTGCGCGATGAGAAGGACGAGGACGCCGCCCCGCGCGAGCTGGATCCGCCAGAGCATCACGATCGCCCGGATGACTTTTTCAAGCCAGAGTACGAACACTCGGAGGCCATCACGGAATACGAGGACACCCCGCTCCCAGGCACCCTTCCCTCCGGTGGAATGGAGATGTCTGACGAAGACGAAGCGATGTTCGCCGGGGTCGAGGACAGCAAGCTCACGGTCCTCTCCGATCTCGACGCGACGAATCTCGATGACGTAGGGGATGTCCAGGAAATCGAAGAGATTGAGGAAATCGAAGACGAATCCTCTCTCGAACTCGTCGACATCGAAAATGTGGAGGAGATCGACCTCGCCGTAGAGGACGACGAGAGCGACAGCGAAGACGACGGCATGGCTGGCGCCATTCACTTCGCCCGCGGCGAGTCTGCCTTCGCCGAGGGGGACTGGGAGACCGCCGTCAACGCCTTCGAAGACGCGTACGAGGCTGGCGTCGACGTCGCGGAACTCCACGCCATGCTCGCCTTCTCCCGGTACCGAACCGCGGAAGACGACCCCGAAATGGTTGAGCACGTCGTTGAACTGCTTAAGTATGCCGAGGACCTCGATCCGAAGCTCGACTCAATCTACGCGTTTCAAGGCGTCGTTCAGCTCTTCGGCCGCGGCGACAAGGAAGCCGCAAAGTCCTGCTTCAACCGCGCCATTGAGCTCAACCCCTACTCCGACCTCGCGCTCGAGTATATCGACCAGGTCTAGAGTCCTGGGTCCTCGGTGAGACCAGCACTGGCCGTGTCACAGCGCCTGCCTCAGCGCGCCTGACCCAGACGCGCCCTCGACGGAGCCGCTGGGGGCGCGCTCTGGCGGCGAGGCGACATCGGTATTGAGGGTGATGCGCGCCCGTCGCTCTCAGCGAGACGCCAGCACGGAGGGCGCGGTCACGTGGGTCGAAATCTCCCCCGTCGTGGCGCCGCGGCCGTTGGCGGCGGTGCGACGGAGGCGATCGACGATCATCTGTCGAGCCATGGCCACCACGCCATCGGTGAACGCTTGGTAGCCTTCGTCCACAGGCTGCCGGTCGTAAAGGACCTCCAGCTCCATGCGACGATAGGAGACCGCGTCGGAGACCAGACGAATGAGGTTCACAAGGTCTTGCTCTGGAAATGCGCTGTGGGATTGCGTGTACTTCTGAGCGATCTTTCTCCGGGTCTCCTCGCTGCGCTGATCGAGCAGCTGTCGGAACCGCGCCGCGAAGCGGGCGTCGACGCGGGAAAGACTGAACGCTGCGCGCAAGAACGCCGCGTGGCTAGGCTGCGCCCAGGTGCGCTCAATGGATTCGACCAACACCATCGGGAGCTCTAGCAAGTCGTCCGGCAAGCGGAGTTCGGCCACCGAGTTCTCCTCTGCGAACAACTCGATAATCTGCTCAACCATCGCGGCTTTGCTCTCAAAGTAGTGGTACAGGCTCGGCTGCCGAAGACCGACCTTCTTGGCGAGCGTACGGAGCGACGCTCCCGCGTATCCGCGTTCTGCGATGAGCTCAACTGCTGCCAATAAGATCTGGCGGTGACGCTCCGAAAAGGTTCGTGTCGATGTTTGCATGGTCGTTGCCTCTGGATTCTCTGACATCGGAAGGAGGCAGAACGTATCAGGGAACCGAGCCTCCGTCGCCATCCCTTTCACCTTCCTTCACAACTTCTTTGGGCGGATGCGCACCGCGCGGTCCGCCCCAATCTTCGGGGGCTCTAGCCCTAAATCTGGCGCGTTGAGGCGAAATGGAGCGCCGCCGGTTTCTCCTCACACCGCGACGGTATTTCACGCTAGGCTCGCGCAGAGCATCGCGGTGAGATCTGCTTCCACGCCTTGGGACTCTCGCGAGTTTCTCTCCAACTTGCCCGACTCCCTGCGCGTCGAGGTGGAGACGACCAGGGGCTCGTTTATCAAGCGGCGCGCCGACGGCACCGTGGATTTCGTGTCACCGCTCCCCTGCCCGTACAACTATGGCTTCGCGGTCGGTCATCTCGGTGGCGACGGGGACCCCCTCGACGTCATCGTGCTCGGACCACGACGCCCAGCGGCGACACGCGTGGACGTGGCCGTGATCGGAGTGGTTCGATTTATCGACGCCGGCTGCGAGGATCATAAGATCCTTTGCGGCGCGGCTATGGACCCCTCCACAGTGCGTGGGCTCAATCGTTTTTTCCGCCTCTACGCGGTCGCCAAGCGGCTGATTAATCATCGCCGCGCCCTCCCTGGCCGGACCGAATTCCTCGGCGTCTACTCACGCGAGGGCCGGGCAGACTAGCCCACCCAACCTCGATGAACGCGCGCTCACTCGGCCGCGGCGGCTGGGGCTGGAGACTCTCCGACGCTCGGCTCCACGCTCATCTCACGGAGCAGGTGCTCGGCTCCGTCCACCGCGTCCATCAGCCACATCACGTACCGGAAGTCGACCTGGATCGACCGGGTGATCTCGGGCATGAAGATCCAGTCGCTCGCCATCGCCTCGTAATTACCGTCGAACGCGAGCCCAACGATCTCTCCCGCGGCGTTAATACATGCCGAGCCTGAGTTCCCACCCGTGATGTCGAGGTCGGCCAGAAAGTCCACGGGGACCTCTCCGATCGCCTCGTCGAGGTAGTCGCCATACTCCCCTCGCGTCACGGCCTCGAGGACGGGCTCGGGGACCACGAACGGCGCCTCGCCGGTGTGCTTGCCCACGACCTCGGACAACTTCGTGAACGGGGTGTACAGCTCCGCTTCTGGGGTGGGTCGGTATCCTCGAACGGTGCCGTACGTCACTCGCAGCGTTCCGTTCGCGTCGGGTGCCAGGGCCGCCCCCTTGTAGGCCCGCAGCGCCTCAACATAGACAGGGGTCAAGGCCGCTCGCGCTGCCCGATATGCCTCGTCTCGCTCATTCGCCGCCGCGCGGGTGTCGAGCAGCGCCGCCGCGAGCTTTAAGAACGGGTCGCGGAGCGTCTTGCTCTTGACGCCCTTCTTGAGCTTGGCCACGTCGTCGCTGTCGAGGGATTCTTGCAGCTCAACGACCGCGTCCACATCGCTGAGGCGGCTGTCTTCGTACCATCCCTGCACCAGGGCCTCGATCGACGCGTCGTCACGCGCGCCATTCCCGAGCACGATGCTCACAATCTCCGGTTGCTGCTCGGCGGGAAGTGCGACTGCACGCTTCAACGCCAGGGTAAACAGCGCCGCGTCTGCGGCGGGCGCGAAGGTGCGCTGGGACGTCATCAACCCTGCCCGGAGCGCCTCCCGTTTCTCGCTGGCGCCGTCCTTCTTCCCCTTCTTCCCCTTCTTCCCCTTCTTCCCCTTCTTCCCCTTCTTGGGATCGCGCTTCTCCGCGGCGCGGAGGATGGAAAATGCCCGGGAGAGCAGCGTCGATCCTCCAAGGATCTCTGACTCTACGTAGCGCGTGGTCGCGCCGGCGAAACGAGGCGCGTCGAGCGTCGCGAGCTCGTCAAGGACGCTGCCATATTGCTCCGCGCGTGCAGGGTCCGCCGCGATCCATGCGCGGAGTTGCTCTTGATCCGCGGCCTTCACCTTTACGAGCCCCCCCTTGCTCAAGCCATCGAGCATGCCCCGGTTGTTCGTCAGCCCGTTGTTCCAACCTCGCAGCCGGCGGTTCATCTTAATCGCGAGTTCTTCGTCCTTTGCGGCGAGCGCTTCCACCACGGAGATGCGTTGCTCGTACCTCTCGATAGCGTACGGGTAGTAGCTGTCTGTCATGAACTCGGCGAGGTCGGCCGTCGCGAGCCGATTGGTTCGCCCCGGGTAGCCCGCCACCATGACGAGGTCCCCCTCCCGCAGCGGCTTCGTCGCTACTTTGAGGTGGTGGGCCGGTGAAAACGGCACGTTGTCTTCCGAGTAATCGGCGGGCTTTCCGTCTGGGCCTACGTAGGCCCGGAGTAACGTAAAGTCCCCCGTATGCCGCGGCCATCGCCAGTTGTCGATCTCTCCCCCGTACACGCCCACCCCCTCATGAGGGGCGTACACGAGTCGAACATCACGGATCACCATGGCCTTCGTCATGTAGAACTCTGCCCCTTCGAAAAATGATCGGACGCTGCAACGAATATCCTCATCCTCTTCGTTGCAGCTCTTCTCGAGCGACTTGATATTCGATTCAATCTTCTCGAACTGCTCGCTGGCATCGGCGATCTCACCGACGCCCGCTGTTACCTTCTCCGTCACCTCTTCAACCGCCGTCGTCACAAAGATACGCTGGCGAGGTCCCGCCCACAGTTCCTCGCTCCGATCTTTGGCGAGGTAGCCGTCTCGCAGGAGATTGCGCTCGGCGGTAGAATTGTACTGCAGCGCCACCGGCACCGCGCAGTGGTGATTGGTCACGATCAACCCCTCGGGAGAGACAAAGCTGCCCGAACAAAAACCGAGCGACACGATGGCCCCGAGAGGGAACTCCGCGGGGTTTGAGAGCGCAGCCGGATCGTATTCGATCCCCAGGGATCGCAGCGTCTCTCCGTGGGCCGCCATCTGCGTCGGCATCCACATGCCCCCCGGGTTCTCAAACTTCGGGCTGTTCGCGACGACCGCCGCCGCCGCGGGAGCGGCCACAGGCGCCGGCTGCGTAGCGCACCCGACCGCGATAAAAAGAGCGGTGCACGGAACAAACAACGAGAAGAGAGATCGGCGAGCCATGGGGTGGGTGCTATCACAGTTGCGGCGGGTCCCGCAGCACTCACCAACGTGACCAAGCCCTCCCCCGCCGACCGCGGGTCCGGCCGCGCATAGAGCGCTCATGCTCAGTTTCCCGCGGGAGCCCAGGACGTTCGCGAGGCGAACGCGTTATGTTGAAACCGTGAGTGCTGCACCCTCTTCGCCCCCCATTCGTCGCGGCTCGCATCCCGCCGCGGAGGGACGCCGAGGCCTCGGGCGCCGCCCCCGCGGATCCCTCTCGACCCTCCTCTCCCTCGTGGTGTTTCTCGGGGCCGGAGGGACCCTCGCATGTGGCGCAGTGGAGGCGGAGCGAGGCGCCCCTTCGGCCGGCTTCGCGGCGGACACCACCCCCGAGAGCACCGCGCAGCAGCTCACCCAAAAGGAGAAGCTGCTGACCCGGGTAGAGTACTGCGGCGAGGCGGTCGCCCTTAAGATCCGCGAGAGTTGGCGTGACACCTCCCGTAACTTCACCGCCGCGGGAAAGCTCCGGAGGCCAAACCAGACTTTTTTCTATCCCGTCCACCGCGGACTCTCACGGGCGTGCGACCAGCTCCTTCGCGATGAGCACGGCGACTTTCAAAAACTGCCGGACTCCGACGAGACAAAAACGTTCGCGGAGCTCGTCGAGGAGTCCTCCCGTTCCCGCGCGCGGACCGAAGCCCAGCCCCCAGGCTCTCCCGCTCGCCACCTCTACACGCAGGCGACCGAACACAACCTCCTCCACACCTTGTTTTTGCCGTTCAGTTCCGGCCCGGTGTCGAGCGTTGACATCGTTGGTCTGTACATCAACGTGCAGGACACAGTGAATCTCGCGAACCTCTACGCAGAGGATGCCCGCCGACTTCATGACCTCGCACAAGCCGGCGTCCTCGACGCGGCCTCTCAAAGGGAGGCCGAGTCCATCTTCGCGCACATGAACGCGCTGTACACCGAGCTGCTGCGATTGGAACGAGAGCTCCAATGGAATTCATATGTGTTGCAAGACAAGAACTTGAAGGCGCTCCTCTCGCAACTCGAAGAACGAGGTGACAAGGTGCACCTTCAACAAAGGAAAGTCGAGCTCGTCATCGCGCTGCGTAGACTTCGCCAATGCTACGTCGCCCCTGCTGAGGAGCTTGACTGCGAATCTTCCGTCGACGCTGTCATCATCGCCTTCGCCGCGTGGTCCACTCCTCCTGAGAGAGTCGACTCCCTCGAGTTCGATCGCCAGCGCGAACAAATCTTCTGGAGGGCGGCGTTCGAAGAGGACGCAAAGGCCCTGATCTCGCTGCTTAAAAAGCGCCCGCCAAAAGTCACCAATGAGTCAGGCGCGCTCGGCCTGGTCATCAACGCGCGCGTCAATCTCGCGGTGGGGAGGCTGCTGAGAGACGCCAACACGCTCGCGTTTGACTTCCCCTAAGCCGCCGCATCGGCTCCCGTGACCGCGTGGCTGGGTCGCCAGCGCCTACGCGGCGATGCGCATGGGCGCGTCGTCCGCGAGATCCGCGAGACTGCGTCGGAGTTTTTGCTTCACCCTCTGCTCGAGCTGCCGCACACGCTCTCGAGATAACCCAAGCTCTTTTCCCAGATCGGACAGGGTCTTCTTTTGGTCGGGACCAAAAAGCCGCTCGCGAACAATTCGCTGCTCCCGATCATCAAACCGGCACATCGCAGCGTCAACGCGCTTGCGCACGAGCCCTGCCATCTGAGACGACTCAAACGCTCGGCTCTGGTCGCAGCGCTCGTCGGTCAAGGTCTCTAACACCGTGGTTGTGCTGTCGCGGTAGGCTTTGCCGTCCAAGGAGAGGTCCCGCCCATCGATGCGTTGCTGCATCAGTCGAATTCGCTCCTCGGTGCACCCAAACATCTCAGCGAGTCGAGGGGTGATCTCCGGACTCTCGCCGAGGGTGGCCAGCAGCTTCGACTTCTCGCGATGCAGCCGGAAGAACAGCTTGCTTTGCAGCGGGCCCGTCCCGACGCTCACCATGCTCCATGACTTCAGCACGTAGGCGAGGATGTTGGCCCGCACCCAGTACGAGGCGTAGGTCATGAACCTCAAGCCACGCTGCGGCTCGAAGCGACGGACCGCTTGCAGCAAGCCGAGGTTGCCCTCCGCGACGAGCTCGGAGAGCTTGTAGCCGTAGCCCCGGTACTTCAGGGCAATTTTGACTACGTAACGCAGCGAGCAGCTAACCAGCAAGTCGCCGGCGTCTTTGTCGCCGTCCCCAAACTCGGTGGCCAGCCGAAGCTCCTCCGCTCGATCGAGGACTGGGTAGCGCTCGATATTCTTTTTGTAGTTTTGGAAGCCGTCGTCCGAATAAAAATGAGTCATGGGTGCTCCGTTCTCTCGTCCCGAGAGCGAGCGCCTCACTCAGATTGCCCTGTTTGGTTGTGGGTGTCGTCCCTGCTGATGCCCCCCGGCGGCGAGTTCGGACTCCCCCGCGTGTCACGCGGTACAATGCCATCTCTCGACGACTTCTAGGTTGTACGCGTTCTCGGCCATCCTCCGCAAGAACTTGAGCGAAAAAAAAACACGAAAAACATGCGAGGGTATGCCCCTCTCCTGCTTCATCCCACATCACCTCCCCGTGAACACATGACTCACATGCGCGCAGTTTCTCTCTCGGCACACGGCGATTCGTCGGTGCTGCATTTCGGCTCCATCCCCCGTCCCTCCCTCGTCGCGGGGCACGTGCGCCTGGATGTGCACGCGTGCGCGCTCAACCGACTAGACCTCTGGGTACGCGAAGGGCTGCCCCACCTTCACCTACAGTATCCGCACGTTCTCGGGAGCGACGTCGCCGGCGTGATCACCGAGGTTGCAGAGGATGTCTCCTCCTCTCTCATCGGCGCCGAGGTCATCGTGAATCCAGGTGTCAGCTGCGGTCGCTGCCGCGCCTGCTTGTCGGGCGAAGACAACTTCTGCTCGGAGTATCGGATCATCGGAGAACACATCCCCGGTGGTTACGCCGAGCAACTCGTTGTGCCCGCCGCCAACGTCCTCGAAAAACCGGAGGGCCTGTCCATGGTAGAGGCGGCGAGCCTTCCCCTCACGTTCTTGACCGCGTGGCAGATGTTGGTGACGCGGGCGGCGGTCGAGCCCGGAGAGACTGTGCTGATCCACGCGGCAGGCAGCGGTGTCGGCGTGATGGCCGTGCAGATCGCGAAGCGGTACGGAGCTACGGTCATCGCGCTCGCCTCGACGGAGGAGAAGCTCTCGCATGCGCGCGAGCTAGGCGCGGATCACTGCATTCTCAGCGCGGACGACGGCTGGTATCGTGAGGCGCGCGCGCTTCCCTTCGTGGGGCGAACAGGCGTCGACGTCGTGTTTGAGCACGTGGGCGCCGCCACCTGGGCGAACAGCATCAAGATCGCTCGACGCGGCGGCCGGGTCGTCACCTGCGGCGCCTCCTCTGGCTGGGAAGCCACGACCGATCTGCGGCACGTCTTCTACCGGCAGGTCCAGATCATGGGCAGCACCATGGGGTCGAAGGGCGAGCTGTTTCGCCTCGCACCCTTGGTCGCGCAAGGGGACATCCGACCCGTCGTGGACCGCACCTTTGCCCTCGAAGACGCGGCGAAGGCCCACCAATATCTCGACCAACGCACCCAGTTTGGAAAAGTCGTATTGTCGATACGCGAATGAAGGGCAACGAGACGACGACGCGACCCCACGACGGGACTGGGCCCGAGCGCGTCTCCGCTCGGTGGGCCCTCGTATTCGCGATGACCGCGGCGGGGCTGTTCTGCTTTGGCGCGAACGACTTTTGCCTCGATGACGCGTGGATCCACTTGAGCTACGCCAAGAGCCTGCGGCTCGGTGAGGGTCCGAGCTATAATCCTTACGACGGTGAGCTCGGATTTTCGAGCCCCCTGTGGATGCTGCTGCTCTCACTCGCGCCGATCCAAGCGTCGCCAATGCTGTGGTCGAAGCTGCTGGGCGCGCTCTGCCACGCCGGCACCGCCTTCCTCGCGAGCCTCCTCGTCATACGTCTCGGCGCGGCGCGGGCCAGACTCGAGGATCCCAAACCCCTGCGATCCATGGGGCTGCTGGCCGGGGTGCTCGTCGCCTTTCAACCAGATCTTGTTCAAGGTGCGACCTCGGGTATGGAGGTCGCGCTGACGGCCGTTCTCTGCGTCGGCGCGACCTATGCGGTGCTGCGCGGAGCCACACCGCTCGCATTTATGTTGGGGTTTGCCGCTGCGCTCGCTCGACCCGAGAGCGTCGCGTTCCTCGCGATCTTTGGGCTCTGGCTCGCCATCTCCACACGCTCCATCAAGCCGCTCGCGCCTGCGTTCGGCGGCGCCATCGCAGTCGGCATGTGGTCGTTGTATTGCTTCACCTCGTTCGGCGCCCCGTGGCCCAATACAAAATATGCCAAGACCGCCGCTCCGGGCGTCGAGAGTTTGACCTATCTCGCGGAGACCGTCCTGCCTCGACAGCCATGGCTCGTCGCGCTCACCGGCGTATTTCTCATGGGCCGCGTCCTTGTCTTGGATCGACGGCGACGCGCGGACGCCTCGCTCAGCGGCGCGCTCATCTTCGGATGGACCGGCACCGTCTTGCTCATCGCCCTGAGTCGCCCGCTCCACGTGGGCGTTGACTTCTTTGAGTGGAGATATTTTGCCCCCTTCGCGTGGATCCCCTACGTGGTCATCTGCGTCTCCATTGGGGATTCACGGATGCGAGGCGTGATCGCGCTGATGACTCCCATCAGCGTGGCCACGCTCGTCTTGCTCGTGACCACCCACGCTCGTCAACAACGTCAACAGCGCAACGTGACAAATTTGCACACCGCGCCCGCGCAATGGGTGACGCGCAACCTCCCCGCGCGCGCCACCGTCGCGGTCGAGGGCGCGGGGGCCCTCCGCTTTAACACCCCTCGAAGCATGAAGATCGTGGACGTCCTCGGACTCAACGATCACGAGATTGTTCACGCAACCTCTAGCGCCGCAAAGGCGTGCATCATCGCCGCGCGCGCGCCCGACTACTTCGTGCTGCCTGACAACATCGCCCGCAACCTGGCGGAGGTATTTCAGTTCGAGCAAATAGAGGTCTTCCGTGAACCCGATTTTGCCCAGGTCGATCAGGCCTATCCGCTCGCAGTCCGGGTGCTGCGCTCCCACGGACTCCACGACAATTGGCAAACTCGCTGCGCCGAGATGAACGCACACACGCCTTAGACTCGCCGCGGCGGAACCCTCGTCACGCCGAATGAGCGATGTCTCACCGTGGCGGTCAGCAAAATGCAGTCGATCGACTACACCAGTTCGTCGGCGAAGTCGTGCAGCTCCGCGTCGTCCACTTCTCGCCAATCCTGCTCACCAAGGTAGGCGTCGAGCGCCGCTTGCTCCGTGGGCGACATGTAGCGGAAGCGCAAGCCGATGGTCTCCCACGGTCCAGACTCCTTGCGATGCACCACCTCCGCCAACGCCTTGAGATGCCGCCCGCGTCCCGGCAAGGGCACGGCGATCCAACAAAATCCGTGATCAAGGTCGAGATCGCCATCCCGTCGAAAGCGCCGCCGAACCCGCTGAAGCGCCATGCCTCGCCGCGAGAGATTCACGGCGAAAAAACCCTCATCTACGGCCCCACGGGTCCCTGGACCCACAAATGTACCGTTCTCGAATCGACGCTCCTCGCGAATCTCGGCTTCCATACCTACAGTGTATGCCTATGTAGGACAGCGCCCAAAATTTGAGCAACTTTGTCGCCCGTGCACATGCAGGACTTCAGTCGCGATCGCGACGCCGCCGCAGCCGCAGCCCCAGGCCAGCCATGAACAGTCCGAGCCACGCAAAGCCCTCGCCGCGCGGGGCCGCGACGCTGCAGCCTCGTGACGATGGTTCAAGGGCCGGGGGGCCTCCTCCATCGTCGCCGGAACTCGGGGTGCCCCGCCTCGACGACTTACGGGAACCCGCGTCGTCGGGCAAAGCGCCGGGGCGAGAGTCGCGCGTTCCCTCGGCGCCGCCGGTCCCTGACTCCCCAGAATCTGCCGGCGTCGACTCGCTCGCGCCTCCAAACTTCTTGCGCCGAGCCTCGCGCTGCTTCTCTTTGTACGCGATGTAGCTCTCCGGCAGCGGCGGGAGGTTTTGTACAAGCCGCTTCGAAGCGCCGCTCAACTGTTTCCACGCACCCGGGGATGGAATTGATCCGCCTCCCGGAGGAGTCTGTGGACTCAACAAATAAAGGGCCCGTCGATTGCGAACCTCATCCACGCTGTCGCCCGTCTCCACGGCGAGCCCGCGCTCTCCCATGCCGGCGAAGTAGATCTCACACCACACCCCTTTCGTGCGAAAATACTCCGCGATCGCCCTGGCTCTCCCTTGAGAGAGGACCTGGTTGTCCCGCGGATTCCCCACCGTGTCCGTGTAACCGACGATGTACAATTGCGCCGAGAGGTCGGCGTTGACCGCCTCATTCGCGCGATCGAGTTTGTCGAGTTCGTGCGCCAATATTGCCCACACCTCATCCACTTTGGGCTCCTCCGAGGACTTGATGATGGCCTTGCCGCTGTCAAAGTTCACCTCGGTGTGGGGGATCTCGAGCGACCACGGCACACGACGATCTGAGGCATTCTCTCCATTGGGACCGAAGGCCTTGAGCTCCACCAAGAAGACGTCGTCATACGAGTCCCACTTGATTGTGAACCGCTCACCAGGCGCGAGGTTTGCCGACGCCTCGGTCTTGCTGTCAGACATCTCCCCCGCAGGATCGTAGACGGAGAATTCGTAGCGCGTAATGGGGAAGCTGGTCTCGTACGTGATCTGATGCCTATCGACGAGGTCTTCGCGAGAGCTCTTGGGCGTCAAGCGAACCTGATCCGCCGAGAACGGGCGCGCGCAGTCAAACTCGAAGTCGGCGAAGTTGTCGCCGGACTCAACGTGCGCCGTGTAGTGGACCGAGCCCGCTTTTTTCTGCGTCCAGGTGACCTTTTTTTCTTGGCCCGCCTTCACGCTCACAGTTTTCTTCACCACCGTCCCATCGTCCCCGCGTACCTCGACGCGAATGCTCCCCGCGACATCCGAAGACACGGTCACGAATGCGGTGCCTCGCGCGTCTGTTTGTTGGGAGAAGCCGTAGGAGACCTGGCCAAATGCCAAGGCCATCCAAAGGGGGATTGACTTGAAAAATGCAGCGAGACTCATCGTGGGTGGACCTTACGGCGCAGACCGTATCACGGTCGTTTGCACCGATGCCACGGCTCTACGCACACGCAGCCGACCGAGAGTCAGGGGGCGTCGTAGCGCGCTTCCACCACGGTACGGATCCCGCCCCGCACGTAGAAGTCGCCCTCGACGACCATCCACGCCGGCGCCGTCGCTTCCACGAGATCGTCGAGAATCTTGTTGGTCACGTCCTCGTGAAACGCCCCCTCATCACGATACGACCACAGATAGAGCTTGAGGCTCTTGAGCTCCACGCACTTCACGTTCGGCGAATAGCGGATCCGGATGGTCGCGAAGTCGGGCTGCCCCGTCTTCGGACACACGCACGTGAATTCCGGACACTCGAAGCGCACCTCGTAAGGACGGCCTGGCCGAGGGTTCTCGAAGGTTTCCAACTCTCTGGAGGGCGCGGTCGACATCCAGCGCAGTTCGCCACCACTCGGGGGCCCCGTCAACTCCCGCGATGGGCGCCACCACCATGGGAGAACTGCGCGCTGTTCGCGCCGTCGATTACGACTAGGCATCCGCCGGTGAGTCGTGCTAGGAATGCGCCCCTTCACGGCGGATTTAGCTCAGTTGGTTAGAGCGCCTGGTTGTGGTCCAGGAGGTCGTGGGTTCGACTCCCATAATCCGCCCCACTTGCACGCTCCGCTCCCGCGCTCCGACAGACGCGCGGGCGCGGCTGCTACCCTCTCCCTATGGAAGACGATGACCGCGCCGGCGCGAAGGACCAAGACGCCTGGGCCGCCGAGCTGACCCCCACACAATTCGCCGTCGCCAGGCAATGCGGCACCGAGCGCGCCTTCTCGGGCTGCTTTTGGGGCGAGAAGCGCAGCGGGACCTACCGCTGTGTCTGTTGCCACACCCCGCTTTTTCGATCGGAGGACAAATACGATTCAGGGAGCGGCTGGCCGAGTTTTTTTGGGGCGCTCACAGACGAGAACATCGCTAAACTCCGAGACGAATCCCTCGGCATGTCTCGCGTGGAGGTGCGTTGCAACAAGTGTGACGCCCACCTCGGGCACCTGTTTCCAGACGGCCCTCCCCCAACAGGGCTTCGGTACTGCATCAACTCCGCATCCCTTGAGCTCGCGCCCAGCGACGGGGGGGAAGTGGTGCGTGGCTAGCCCACCGCTCGCGTTACGCCTCCCCGGTCTCCTCGAAGTCGCACCGCAATTCACGAGCCCGTCCCACGTGCTTGCAATACGCGCGACCGTAGCATTCGCGATTTTCCATGCCTCGGTGTATCGTGACCATGCTCGGTCGACCCGCGCCACTCCACGATATGTCCGAAAATGACAACACAAAGCTAGATCCCGGTTTGAAGAGCATGGTCGTGCTCGGCGCCATTTTGGGCGTGTTCAGCATCATTTTGGGGGCGTTCCTCCAAACAAGCTTCGGGACCTAGAGCCAGCGCTCGTTCCCAAGCGAGCGACCGAACCACGACCCCGCTCTCGCACCGCGGTGGACGTTGTTCGTGCGCCCGTAGGAGAGGATATCGAAACGTCGGCCGCGTCGCGGCCGAGACTCGCCGTAGGAATACCGAGTGTGGTGAGCTCCGTCGAAACAACAGCTCTGAAGCTCCCGGAACAATCAATCCTAACGAAACTGCCAGCGGTAGAACAAAATCGCTCGATGGGTCGGCTCAAAACAATTTTGTGTTGGGTTGGAAACGCGACCCGGAACGCGCGTAGAATAGAAGCAGAGAGGTTCGATGACGGATTCGATGGAAGCCAAGTCAGGTAGCGAGCGGCGCATCGCCGAGCGAAGCCGCGTCACCTTCGGGATGGTCTGCGACGCGGGGGCGTCGATGTCGTCGGGTCGGGTCCTCGACCTCTCCATGACGGGCGCGTTCATTCACACCGATCAGCCGCTACCCATTGGCACCCTCGTCACACTTTTTCCCGTGGGCGACGCGGGCGATGATCTTTTCGAGATCGACGCCAAAGTAGTCAGGGTCTGCAAAGGCACATCAGAAGAAGACCCGCCTGGGATGGGAGTCCACTTCGACATCTCCAACGAGGAGGACCAGCAGGCCCTCGCGTCCCTACTCTCCAAGATGCCAGCGACCAAAGCGTCGAGCCTCACCCACATGCCGGTCATGCGCGGCACCGACCTCTCTGATGAAGAGGGGGACGAGTCGAGGCTCAAATCCATGCTTCGTCGGCTGCGGCGCCGAAGCTGATCCTCCCCCAACTGCCGCTCAGCCCAACACGGGATAGCGGCGCTCGTCGTACATCTCCTCGAGCTGATCCTGCATGGCGGCGCGGACGTGCTCTGCCGCGGCTCCGTCACCGAGGGAGGACAGCGGCGCTCGAGACAAATCGATAGAGGTCCCAACCTGCACGCTCACCTTGGACGGCAGCGGCAAGTATGGGAGCAGCATTCCCGGGCCCCACAACACCCCCCACGGCGCCGCGAGGACCACCGGACATGAGTTCACGCGCAGTCGCTTGGGCAGCCCCATAAACTTCGCGAGACGCCGCCCTTGGGTGAGCACCACAAAGGTCTCGTGTGCGCCGGCGCTCACCACCGGGATGATCGGCACACCGGCGCCTCGAGCCAACCGCACAAAGCCGCTACGCCCACCAAAGACGACCTCTCGGCGCCGCGAGAAGGCGCGCATATTGTCGAGATCCCCTCCCGGAAAGACCAGGAGTTTGTGGCCCTCTCGGAGCAGCTGTTGTCCTCGCCCCTTTGACGCTCGAATTGCACCGATGGAGTTGAGCAAGTTGGACACCTGGGGCAGCTCAAACAACAGATCGTGCGCGAGCACAAAGATGGGATCGTCGTAGCCGAACTGCTCGTAGTAGCGAAACAAGAACAGCGCGTCCACCGGATGAAGACCTCCGCTGTGATTGGCGACAAACAACGCTGGGCCCCGAGGAATATTATCGAAGCCTGACACCTTTAAACGATGATACCGGGCGAGCGGCGCGAACATCTCCACCGCCGTCGCGAGCGTGCGGGGGTTGGTATCCACACCTTCGGCGATGCCATGCGAAGCGCCCGCGGCCTCGGAAATTTTTGATCTCAGGGCGATGCGTAGAGCGTTGCACTCGACGGCGACCATCGCAACTGCGGGGGCTCCCACGCGCCTACCTGGGTATCTCTCGCGAAATTTGCGATGCGCTGGGTCATCACCCGCGGCTGCTCCAAGAACCCGGCGTGCCCGAAATTGAGCCACCGCTCGACCCGCGTCCCGCGGGGCAGGTGCTCCTTGTAGAAGTCCAAGATGCTCTCCGGCAAGAGCCGCTCCTCAGAACCCCACACAAGCAAGGTCGGGGCCCGGATGCTCGCCAATTCACCGGCGCGCAGCATGTCGTCGGGTCCGAAGCGGTCGATGGTCGCTCTTAAGGACGGGTTCGACATTCTGCGCTTGATTCCCGCTGCGAGCACATGTCGCGCAGCCCACGGCAGTCGGACAAAGCACCGATCCACGAAGGCGAGCGCGTCCCGATGGGCGTCGATCTCGAAGGTCTGGAGGAGCTCCTTGAGCGCGTCCGGCTCGAGCTGGGCGCCCCCCGGCGCGATCAACATCAAGCTCGCGACATTGCTCGGGCGCATCGCCGCGTACCGAGCGGCGCACATTCCCCCAAGCGAAGTCCCCACGACCGCGGCCGGCGAGGTCACGAGCACATCGAGCGCTTCGGCGAGCGACGACATCATCTTCCGTGGGGTAAGACCGTCCACCGCGTCGCTCCAACCGTGTCCAGGAAGATCTGGAATCACGATGCGCGAAAACTCAGCCCGCAGACGAAACATTAAGCTCGTGAACGAGAGGCAATCCGCGCCGAGACCGTGGAGCAACACGAGCGTTGGACCGTCACCGTCACCGTCGAGTTCGAGCGCGTGAATTTTTGCCTCGTTCGTTTCGATATACTTCGAACGACAACCTCTCGCGCGGAGGAGTCGGATGGCTGCGTGTTCGGCGATTCCAATCATGCGTCGGCGCCACCATACGCTGCCCGAGCCGCGTTTTCCTACAAAACAGAGAGGAGAAAGATGGTCACAAGAAGTTGGGAAGTTGTATGCGCATGCGCAGCAAAATGCGCGGCGTGATCGGGCAACGAGGTGCACGCCTGCGACCCGCGCACGACTCGTCGCTCACCTAAAGTTTCATCTGTTCGACAAAGATGCGGACCCGATCGCGAAGATCGATGAGCGCCGCGATTTCCGTCTCACGTCCACACATCATTTCGGCGGGCACTCGCATCGCCTCCTCTTCAAGATCGTATCCCTTGTCCGTGAGTTCAACGAACACGGCGCGATCGTCGTGCGGATCTCGCACCCGCCGTACCACCCCCCGTTGTTCGAGACGCTTCACGAGGGGCGTGATGGACGAGCTGTCGAGCATCAGTCGCGTGCCGAGCGCTCCCACAGTAGGGGGGCTCTCATCGAGAGCCGAGCGCTCCCACAGCACCATCATCAACAGGTACTGCGGGTACGTGAGTGAAATCGCCTCAAGGATTGGCCGATAGGCGCGCGTCACGAGTCGCGAGGCGCTGTACAGGGCGAAGCACAATTGCTCATCGAGCCTCAATTCGCCCTTCGCGTGCCTGCTCATGCCTCTTGAAGCGCCTTCTCAATATCCTTCGCGATGGCGGAGGGCTTCGTCGTCGGTGCGTAACGCTTCAAGACTCGGCCGTCCCGCGACACGAGAAATTTAGTGAAGTTCCACTTGATGCCCTCGGAGCCCAGCACGCCGGGGCCCTCCGATTTTAGCCAGCGGAAGACGGGGTGCGTGTCCGCACCGTTCACGTCAATTTTGGCGAACATATCGAAGGTGACTCCATAGTTGATCTGGCAAAATGACGAGATCTCGTCGCTGTCTCCTGGTTCTTGCGCGCCGAACTGGTTGCACGGGAATCCCATGACCTTGAGTCCGCGCTGCCCGTAGCTGTCGTGAAGTTCTTGAAGGCCCGTGTAATGCGGGGTGAAGCCGCACTTGCTCGCGGTGTTCACCATCAACAGCACCTGTCCTTGATAGTCGGACATGGCTTGCTCGGCGCCGGTGAGGGTTTCGGCGGTGAGTTCATAAAGGTGTGAAGGGGCGGTTGCAGTTGTCATGGCGCCCTCAGCATGTGTCCAAATATTTTGTTCACAAGTATTTATCGCACAAATATATTGCGCAGTACGCGCGCCATGTTCCGGGTGGTGGCCGCGCGCGAACAGGACCGCTCGTGACCGACCCATCACCCGCACCATCGACTCAGCCTAGATGCGCGTGCTCTTTGTAATAGACCATCACCCCGTCGCAGATGCTCGCGGCGATGCTCTCTAAGGTCTCGGGCTGGATGAGCCATGGACCCTCCCCCGCATGGTCTAAAAAGCCCACCTCTGTCAGAACGCCCGGCATGTCCAGCCCGCGCAGGACATCGAACGCCCCTTGTCGGACTCCACGATCTTGCCGCGCGGGGAATTCTCGCTGCATGGACTGCTGGATCGCGGAGGCGACCCGCGCCGCTTTGTTGAAATTGGCTCGCAGCCGCAGCTCGCGGAGCATGAGCGCGGCGTCACCGTCGGCGTTTAGCGGCGTCTCACGGTCATGCTGCGCGCGCCGGGCCGTCCGCGCCACCTCGCGCTTCGAAGACTCAATATCGAGCACGAAGGTCTCGTATCCACTTTGGTCTCGCCTCGGCGAGGCATTCGTATGCACGCTGACAAATAAGTCGGCTCGCGCCTCGTTGGCCGTGGCGATTCGCTCCGACAACGGCACATCCTCGTCTCGAGTCCGCGTCAACACCACGCGAATGCCAGGCACCTTGCGACGGACCTGTGCCGCGACCGCCTTGGCGAGCTGTAGCGTCACGTGCTTCTCTTCGACCTCAAAATGGTCACTTGAGCAGCCATGATTCGAGCCTCCGTGTCCCGCGTCGAGGACGAGGACAAAGTCTCTGTGCAGCACAGGGACTGGCGCCGCTAGCGCTGTACGCGCAATGCCCCACGCGATCCCTGTCAGCAAAAGCGAGCGGCGCCGCATGTCTCCTTCGTACGTCAAGCGCCCCCGAACTCCCAAAAAAAGAGCGCCAACGCGGCGTCTCCGAGGCGAAGGGCTAGACTCGCCAGGCTCCTCCGTAGTCTCCGGGGACTCGGCCCGCTTGATTCGCCCGCCACGACACGACACGACACGCTGGCCGCCACGACCCCCCTCCCGCCCCATTCCTCCCGTGCAAGATCCGAACAATACCGTCGACCTGCCGCAGCCAACGACTGAGGTCGAGCCCTCCATCTTCGCCCGGTTGGGGGTGGCGGCGCTGCTCGCCGCCGCGATGCAGACAATCTGCGTCGCCCACATCAGCGTGCAGCCACCGAGTGAGGTCGACACCGCCCGCGCAGCCTCTTCTGTCCCGCTCCTCGTGGGTGTCATCGGCACGATCGGCATGGGATGGCTCACTTGGGTCGGCGCCCGTAAACTTGGACCGCTCGCGGCGTGGCTCGGAGCTACCGTGTGCGCGGCGCTCCCCATCGCGACCGCGCTGTCCATGGGACCCCTCACCTTCGCCATCCACGCGGAGGTGCTGACGTACAACCTCCTCGCGATCCTGTCGACGCTCATCTGTCTGGGTGTCCCGTTTACC
This sequence comes from Nannocystaceae bacterium, assembly GCA_040265175.1. Classification (GTDB taxonomy): domain Bacteria; phylum Myxococcota_A; class Polyangia; order Nannocystales; family Nannocystaceae; genus JAAZXR01. The sequence goes on along the minus strand of JBDQGY010000020.1, from coordinate 1,013 downwards.
CTGCTGCGTCGTGGCGCTCACGATCATCGACTGGCGGCTGCGGCCTTGATGATCTCGTCTCTCGCCGCGGCATCCCTCTTCGTCGTACACCTCGCCACGGCCGTCGCGCCTGGCCGTCTTGGAGCCCTCCCCTCCGCGGTTCTTTGCGTGCAGCTTCTGGGCATCCTGTCCATGCTCCCCGTCGCAACTTGGTTCGCCCGAGATCAACAACGCAACGCTGCGTCTGTCGCCGGGGCTGCGATCACGCTGCTCGTCGGTCTCCGACTCGGCCTCGCTGGTGCCCCTTGCACCTTTGGATCTGAGATCACCGACGAGAACTCCACGTTGTTCGGCGCCGCCATCGTGATCACCGCGATGATCTGCGCCTTCGCTCTACGACCGTCCATGGAGCGCTGGGTTCGAGGCCTGATCTCGCTGGTCACGGTCGTCGCGGTGAGCCTCGGGTGGCTCGTCTACAGCCAAGGATACGGCTCCTACGAGGACAGCCTCGGCGGGCTCATCGCGTCGTTCTTGGCATTTCGACTCCCCTATCCAGCCTACGTGCCGGAGTGGAAAGCGGTGGGCGCGTTGGTCGGGCTGTTCTTTGGACTGTCTTGCGCCTACGCAAATATCGTCTCCACCCATGACCGTGCGCGCGGCGTGGCCCTCGGTCTGCTGATCCTCGCTGGCCTCTCTTTCGCGAGCCCTCACCTGCTGCTCACCTTTGTCGCAGGCGCCCTGTTACTCCTGGTGGAGCCAGCCCTCCACCAGGCACCTGCGACGCGCGCGACCGACGAACCTCACTCCCTGACCACGGACACGGTACCCGTCCGCATGGAAGACGTCCTTCATGGGCTCACCGAGCGGCTCGACGCTCCACCGTTGCTCCTCGCTGAGCCCTTCATGGCCCTCGACCACACCATGGATCGGGTGCCCCTCGAGCTACGGCACCGCGCAGATCGAGGGCATTGGAGCCTCGAAATCGTGGTGGGGCACCCAGGTCGGAGCCACCCGCCCCTCCAAATTATCCCCGG
>JBDQGY010000019.1:0-29725 GCA_040265175.1 Nannocystaceae bacterium | reverse complement strand
TCGCGATCGCGGAGGCCTTTCAACGCTCCGGTCTCCAACCCGCGCGCTCCATCATCTTCTCGCACTTCTCGGGGGAAGAGCTCGGGCTCCTCGGCTCGGGCCAGCTCGTGAAGGATCCCAACTTCCCCACCAGTGACGTCGTCGCCATGATAAATCTCGACATGGTCGGCCGAGCGGGCGATGGGGGCGTCGCCATCGGCGGAATCAAGTCGAGCGATGGGTGGCTCCCCCTCCTCGACGAGATTCAGTCCTTCGAGCTCAAGACGGTGTTTGAGTCCGAGGTCGCCGGCCGAAGTGATCACGCGAACTTTTATACAGCGGGCGTTCCCGTACTCTTCTTCTTCACGGGTCTGCACGGCGACTATCACAGAGCCACCGACAATATTGACAAGCTGGATACCGACGGGATGCTCGCGATCGCCACCCTCGTCTTCGACGTGGTGAAACGCGCCGCCGACGGACGTCCCATGCCCTACGTGGCCCCCACCACCGGAGACGGGATCGTGTCGGCGCTGCCGGGCACCAACCCCGAGACGATCATCAAGACCGTCCCCCCTGCCTCCGGCGATGCGCCATGACTCGCCGCCGCAAAGGTCACTCGAAGTCACGACGGGCGCCCGCGGAGAACGGAACGATCGAGGTGGAGGTCGTGCTGCATCCGGATGCTGCCGAGGATGACGCGCAGATTCGTCACCTGGCCGCGCGGGCGGCCAACATCTCTCCGCAGGAGATCGTGGACCACCGGGTGACCCGTCGCGCCATTGACGCCCGACGAGGCAAGCCTCGAATCCGCGCCCAGGTGATGCTGAGTGTTGGAGCCGTGTTGCCGCGAAGACCGGTGTTGTCACCAGAGCCCCTTCCCTCACCTGCGGGCGCGCCCGTCGTGATTATCGGTGGAGGCCCCGCGGGGATGTTTTGCGCCCTTGGACTTGCCCGTCGAGGACAGCGATGCATCCTGCTGGAGCGGGGCAAGCCCGTCCGCGCCCGACGCAGGGACCTTGCAGCCCTCACCCAACGCGGCGCACTCGATGCCGAGAGCAACTACTGTTTTGGGGAAGGCGGGGCGGGCACTTTCTCCGACGGGAAGCTGTACACGCGCTCCAAGAAACGCGGAGAGATCCGAGACATCCTGGAGACCCTCGTCCGCTACGGCGCCCCCGAGGACATCTTGGTCAACGCCCGCCCACACATCGGCACCAACCGGCTCCCCAAGGTGGTCTCGGCCATGCGGAAGCATCTTGAAGAGGCGGGAGTGTCTGTCCGATTTGAAGCCCGCGCCGACGCCTTGGAGACCGTCGATGGACGCGTGAGCGGTGTCATCCTCGCGAACGGTGAGCAGATCTCCGCGGCGGCCGTGGTGTTGGCGCCGGGGCACTCCGCAGGTGAGATCGTCCGCGCCGCAGCCGACGCCGGCGCGGAGCTGAGCTCCAAGTCCTTCGCCATGGGGGTACGCATCGAGCATCCTCAAGGCTTTATCGACAAGATTCAGTTCGGCACCCTCGCCGGACACCGCGCGCTCGGTGCCGCGAGCTATCGCCTTGTCGAACAAGTCGACGGCGCGGGGGTGTTTTCATTTTGCATGTGCCCGGGGGGCGTCATGGTGCCCGCCTCCACCATCCCGGGCCAGCAAGTGGTCAATGGCTGGAGCCCCGCCCGCCGCAAGGGCCGATTCGCCAACAGCGGATTTGTCACTGAGGTCGGCCCCTCCCAGCTTCGCGCGGCCGGACTGGATCCCGAGGACCTCACCGCGGGCCTGCAGTTTCAAGAGCGCCTCGAACGTCGAGCCTTCGCCGCGGGCGGCGGCGACTACATCGCGCCGGCGCAGACGCTCCGCGACTTCGTAGAGGGGACCACCGGCCACACGCTGCCTGTTTCAAGCTACCACCGAGGTCTCCGCGCTGTGGATCTGTCGGACGTCCTCGGCCCCCTCACGCTCCCGCTGCGAAACGCCCTCAACATCCTCGCGACCAAAATGCCAGGGTTTGTCTCTCACGACGCCGTGGCCGTCGGCGTGGAGAGTCGCACCTCGTCCCCGGTGAGGCTCGTCCGGGATCGCGACACTCTTGAGTCCAAGGGACTCGCTGGGCTGTACCCGTGCGGCGAGGGCGCTGGCTACGCGGGAGGCATCATCAGCGCCGCCCTGGACGGTGTCCACGTCGCGGCCGCGCTGCGCACTCACACCCGGTGAGCTAGCGCTGCCCGAGCAGGCGGAGGTGCACGCGACCGACCATCCGCCGTAGCGCCACACAGCGTGTCCGACCGCACACCACCTCGACCAACACACCGGGGAGACTTACGCACCAAAGGCCCGGGAAAATTCTTCCCAGACGTGCCGCCGCGGGCGGTCCTCGCACTTCATCGCCGGTCGCATCGCGGATCCAGAGCTCACCGGGCGTCGCCGCATCCACACATTCAAAGGTCACCAACTCCATCACATCCCAGCAGCGCAACAACGCCGCTCTCCGAACGCTCCGGTCATCCGGGGCGTGAAGCACGGTCCACTGCGCGCCCGGTTCACGCGAAACCAGATCGCTCACCCAGCGAACAGGTCCAGCCTCGAGCGGTCGCGCGAGGCGGTGAACCCATGAGGAGTTGAGGAGCGCGGAGAGCCATCGCGGCCCGTCGCCTCTGGTCGAGGCTTCTCGTGTCGCTGCGACCCACGCGTTCACCCGCTGTCTCAACGTCGCGACGCCACCGGTCTCTGGCCTTCGAACGGACGAACCCACATAGCGCCAGATCGCTGTCACGTCGCGTCCACGTAAGAACGCGGGGTAGATGGCGATCATCACCTGCACGAAGGTGCCGACGTTCATGGACACCTCGATCCCGAGGTGCATCATCACCCCCATTGTCAGCCACACCCGCTTGCCAAACAGCCAGCGCAGCGCGATCGCATGGGCGCCGGGGCGCCGGCGTCGCACCGAACGGTACCCGAGGATCACCGCGGTCGGGAGGGCGATCATCAACCCAAATACGAACCATCCCAGCCCCGCTTCACCGAGCTCGAGTACCTTCGGGAGATACTTGGGGTCGTAGTAGTACTTGATCGCGATTCGGGTCGCCAACGCGAACCCAATCCATCCCAGCGCCAGCACCACCCACGAGATCCGACGGCGAGTCCGCGACGCGACCAGCCAGCCCTCGGGATCGCCGAGGGTCCGCGCCCGTTCGTAGTCGCGCACTGCGAGACCCACCAAGAGGATCGGGAACAAGGACTCCCACCAATGCACCACCCAGGTAGAGACCATTAAAACCCCGCTGCGTTGCAGCAGCGTCGTCAGACCCGTCAGCGGCATCCGATAGAAATGATCCAAATTCATCGCGTAGTAGATCGCGCTGCCATAAACGCCCCACGTGCTGCCACTCTTCAAAAGCCCCGTCGCGCAGTAAATAATGGCGAGCTGCAGCACCATGATGCGCTGCGGCCACACGGGAATCGCTCGCAGCGCAGGGAGGGACGTAGCGCCGCCCAATATCGCCCGTTTTCTCCGTCGCCAGGTGTCGACGGAGTAGGCCTCCCCCCAGCGACAAAACAGTCCGAGGAAAATCATCGTGCGCGTCACCGTGTCGCCTCCCGCGTACCAGATCGGCGAATAATTATAGATCTGCATGACGCCAAGGAACGTGAGGGCGGTGCTGATCCTGGTGCGCCACCCCACGATCATCGCAACATTCGCGGCCATGGTCGCGGCGAAGATCCCCCACACGAAGGGTGGATCGCTGCGCATGTGAAGCACGGTCCACTTCGACGCCAGCACCCCGAACATCATCGGGACGCTCTCAAAACCCTGCTCGGGATCCCACACTTTACGGAGTCGGTCACCGAAGCGCTCGCGCGCCATGTCGGTCAGGTACAGACCCTCATCGGTGAACAAAAACCTCCCCCAAATCAACAGGTCGGCCACCGTCCACAAGATCGTGATCCCGAGGAAGATACGGATGAGCGCGGCCGGCCGCGGATCGACCCGCTTCAGCACTAGCCTGCGCCAAAGCCTGGGCCGCAGCGCGAAGAATGCCAGCAAGGCCACGACCGCCAGCCACAAGCACGCCGTGGTCATCTGCAGATCGTCGGCTGCGATGATGACCTCAGGTTTTTTTGTCTTCGCGAGGAGCAGAACCGGGGACATGTCGAGCACGAACGATGAGGAGATAAGCCATCAGCCTTCGTTGGAGTTGGGCCAATGCGCGTGTAGGTTCATCGCGGTACAAAGAGAGTACCCGAGCCGTCGGGGTTTGAGATGGCGCCGCGCAAAAGCCCCTGTGCGCCGACACACGCCCTGGCAGGTCAATGACTCTCCGCTGACGCCGCGCCCGAAGGGGTCACTCTTGCGATGCCGGGGAGGGCCTCGCGTCCCGACCACCTTCGGCGGCGAGCGAATCGGCCTGAACGAGCTTCGCGAGCACCGCCGATAAGAAGTCGAATCGCTCCTGCCACGCGTCCACATTGCGCGACACGCCCTTGACCCGGTGTCCTTGACCTTCGAACTCGACGTAGGTCACGTCCTTGCCGTTGGCCCGCGCCGCCTCCACAAACTTTCGACTCCCCTCCACGGGAACGCGCCAATCGTTCGCCCCGTGCAGCAAGAAGATCGGCGACTGCAATCGCGCGGTCCCAAACACTGGACTACGATCTTCGAGGCGTCGGCGATCGTCCTCATCCCGAGGATCTCCCGCCTCCAACACCACCCAATCAGGGATATTTGTGGAGTCGTGGAACGCCACGATGTCGGAAAAACCAGCCTCCGCGAGCCCAAAACCGAAGGGATAGCGCGCGTGTTCCCCGTACCGCTCCGGGAACGTCATAGCGCGCATGGTGGCGTAGCCCCCGTGACTACGACCGTAGACACCGACTCTTGAGGGCGGCACCTTGAGCTTCTCCTCGGCCCATCGCGCGACCCAGAACAGATCCACGATCTCCATCCCCCCGAGATCGCGGTTGTTGAGCGCGTAGAACTCCTTGCCAAATCCACTGGAGCCGCGCACCGAAGCGCTCACCACTGTGATGCCCGCGGCGCAGAGGATGTTGTCATAGACGTTATAGACGTTCCCCCCGCCATAAAAGCTACGCACCAACACCAGACGTTTCTCCTCTGCCACTGGACGCGCAGGTTCGAGGACAAACGCGTGCAGCTTGCGGGCCTCCCCCGTCGCGGCGTCTGTGTCAAAGGTGTCGATCTCCACGCGCCGAGCGTCGCACGCGACCACCGCGCTCGAGAGTGATGGGGACAGCCCGAGCACCTCCGTATCCTCGAGTTCCAAGGCGCGTCCTCCACCCTCGGCGCGATTCGTTTGGGAAGCCACCCGTGTGGACATGGCGGCGAACACCACGTCCGGCGCTGTTTTTCTCCAGACGATCTCGTCTCCGTGACCGTCGAGGATGGAGACGCTACCTTCGACAGCGCGCCGCGCCTCCACCCGCCCATCAGACGCCCCGACCACTTCGAAGGTGCTCTGGCGCGGGCTCCCGTGAACCAGGGCGATCCCAGCATCGACAACAACGGCGCTCCCGATATCCTCGCTGTACTTCGTCAATTGCGTGATTTTCCCGCGCCGCCGTGCCTTCGGGTCGTAGGCATAAAGATTGCGGTAGCCGTCATCATTGGCCAAAAATAGCAGGCGCCCATCTCGCCACGTACGCAGGGCCGTCGGACTACTTCGCGGCACGCGAGGATCCGTCACGGTGACAGCCCGTGGCGCGGAGGCTCGCAGATCGACCTCCACAAGCTGCACTCGGGTGCGATCTCCGTCCACCTGGGCGTTGAAATATACGTGAGAGTTGTCCGGGCTGAAGACGATGTTGCTCCACGTGAAGCGGAGCTTATCTTCATCACAAATCACCTCGCGATCGTCCCGCGTAGCGACATCCATGACGCGAAGGCATGTCCGGTAGGGGGCCTGTGTCCCGGTGCGCGGGAGGTAGGCGACGGTGCGTTGATCCGCGGAAAAACCGAAGGAGTACACATAGTCCGAAGAGGTCACCTGCGCGAGGGCGCCGTCTTCAAGCGACAAGGTCCATAGATTCATCTGCTCGTCATTTTTCTCGTCCGCGTGCAACCACAGCGTGTTGGACGCGGCGTGCCACCGGACCCCCCACAAGCTCCTCTTGGACCAATCGATCTCGCTCACCGCGGCCGCGTCCTCCAACGAGAACGGCGGGCGCGGGCCCGCCTTCGGTACTGGCTCTAGGGTGTGGGCGCGCAGGGTGTAGACGTCTCCCCGCTCCAGGAAAAACATAACCCCATGCTCGAGATCAACGTCGATATTGCTGTACGGGAAGCCGCTCAAGAACGGCGCGAGCCGAATCTCGCGGCCAAGGAAGGACACGGCGTCCGGGGCGGACTCCACCTCCACCGGCGCCCCTTCCACCGGCGCCACGCTGGGGTACGGCGTCGCCGCGTTTGGAGGCGCACATCCCCCGGCCAACACCGACACACAGAAAATGGAGAGACAAAGGCGCGATCCCATGACCGACATCGAACCCCGCCCTCGCGAAAAGATCAACGATCTTTAAAGGAGTCGATGCCGAACCGTGGTGTCGAGGGCCGCGATGGCGTCGCTGAGGGCCGTGGCCGTTTCCGAGATCTCATCACCGGCGAGATCGACGACCAGCACGCCCACCTCGTCGCTCGTGGCCAACCGCTGTCCCACGATGTTAACGCCAGACTCCGCGATGACCTGATTGATCTTGGAGAGCACCCCCGGGACGTTGCGGTGAATATTCAGCATGCGGCTGTGCTTGCCGCGCTGCGGGACCTCAACCTCCGGCAAGCTCACGCTGCCCGTGGTACCACCGTCCACAAGGAACGAGCTCAGGCTTTGACCCACCTCGCGGCCAATATTGGCCTGCGCCTCGGCGGTCGATCCGCCGATGTGCGGGGTCAATATGACGTTGTCGAGCCCTTGCAGGACGCTAGAGAACGCGTCTCCCGCGGAGGCTGGCTCCGACGGATACACATCCACCGCGGCGCCCGCGAGGTGCTCCGACTCGATCGCGCCGCGGAGCGCGTCGAGATCGACGACGTCTCCTCGGGAGTAATTAATTAGATACGCGCCTTGTTTCATCTTCGCGATCTCCCCGGCGCCGATCATGCCTCGCGTCATCTCACTGCGCGGCACATGCAGACTGACGAAATCGGACTGCGCGAGAAGTTCGTCGAGTTCATTGACCACGTTCGCGTTTCCCATGGGCAGTTTTGGGACGATGTCCACGTACCGGACGTGCATGCCCAATGACTCGGCGAGCACGCTGACCTGACTGCCAATATGTCCGTAGCCGACAATGCCGAGGGTCTTCCCTCGGACCTCGTAGTTGCCCCTCGCAGATTTGTCCCAACGCCCGAGCTGCGCAGCTCGGTCGCGGGGGAAGATCCTGCGCGCCAGCATGATCACCAAACCCGTCACAAGCTCGGCCACGCTCCGAGTACTTGAAAATGGCGCGTTGAACGCGGCGACGCCTCGATCGCGCGCGGCCTCAAGATCGATCTGATCTGTCCCGATGCAAAACGCGCCGATGCCCGCGAGCCGTGGCACCGCCTCCATCACCGCGGCGGTCACCTTGGTTTTGCTGCGGATTCCCAAGAAGAGCGGTCCGGAGCCTGGAAGCGCTCGCAAGGCCTCGATTAAGCCTTTCTCATCGAGCCCCGCGCCGTGCCTCGTGACCGAGACGCCGGCTCGCTCCAAGACCTCGGAAGCGGTGGCGTGAACATTCTCCAACAGCAGGGCGTGGGCTTTTGACACGCGCGGAGTGTGCAGGTCATCGCCCGATTCGTCTACCACCCCTCATGGACGTGCGCGAAGGGCGACAAAACCCGCCCCCCACGGACTCGGTGGGGCCGTCGGCCAGCACGAGGGGGCCACGTGCGTGCGGCCATCTCCGAGATCTCCCACGAGCCCGTCACCTGCGGTAGCTTCTCCCGGAGTGGACGATTCCTCCCCCCTCGTCGACGAGCGGCCCGATCCTTCGGCCCAGGCCCCTGTCGACACGCCGAGCCCGACCCGGAGCGATGTTCCACTTTCGCGCAAGGTGCAACTCGGGCTCGCCGTCACCGCCCTCGCCGCCCTCGTCTTTGGTGGTTCACTCGGAATGTGGGCCTGCGCGGCGATTCTCAGCTTCGTCGCGCTTGAGTCCCGCCTGCTCTCCGCCCGCGTCCTGCGCGCTCGATGGACCCCGTTACTGCTCGTTGGCGCGGTCTTTGTGGCGCTGTGCGGACCCTTGCTGTTGGGCCACCCCCCGGCATCCCGCGACCACGGCATCCACTACTTTCAGGCCCACACCTTCGTCCACGATCTCCTCTTCGAGGGACAGCTGCGTGGGTGGACCCACCGCGTCAACCACGGGCTTCCCCTCGGCGACAGCTACCCGATGCTGGGCTACTTCTTGGCGGCCCTCTTGCACATTCTCTCGATGGGCGCGGTCTCCCTCCGCGCGAGCTACGCGCTGTTCATGGCCGCGCTGTGGGCGACCTCCATGGCCGCCACCGGACTCCTCAGCGCACGGGTCCTCAAAAGCATCCAACCAGACACTGGCTCCCACACGGCCCGACTCGCGATGTGGGCGGGATCCCTCGCCGGGCTCGCATGGTGTGTCGACCCGGGGTCAAGCCGCGAGGGCGGCTGGAACTACCTCATCTTCCACGGGGTGTGGCCCCAGCAGCTGTCGGTCACGTTGTGGGTGTTTGGTCTGCTGGCGATTCTCAACGTCCACCGACAGCCGACGGCGCGCCGGACCTGCGTCGCGGCGGGCCTCCTCGGTCTCTCGATCATCGCCCACCCCTTCGGATTGTTGGCGACCTGCGTCGTCATCCCCGCCTTGGTCCTCTCCCTCGTCATCGCCGACCGCGTCCCCTCCACCGCAGACGAGACCGCGGAAGACCCACGCGCGCGACGGTTTTGGGCGTCGGCGGGTGTGTTCATCCTCGCCTCCGCCATCGCCGCCGGCACCGTCTTTATTTTACTCCAAAGCGAGGAATCCATGGGTCGCGGACCGGTCCCTTGGAAGGACCTACCCACCCTCTCCGCCCGCATGTGGAGCGGCGAGCTTTTCCAGTCCCAGCACTCGCTCGTCGGGGCCGCGGCGGTCCTCGGCGTGATCCTCGTCCTTCGACATCGGAGCCTGGCAGGCGTCCTCGTGTTCTCCACCATCGTGGGCATCTTTTTGGTCGGCTCTCGAGACGCCCTCACGGCGCTACGTCTCGACCTCGTCGTCCCCGCCCTCAAGAACGTCCAGTTCCTGCGATGGTCCGTCTTCGTCAAGCCCCTTTGGTATGCCTTCGCGGGGGTCGGCGCGGTCGCGGCAGCCAAAGGGATCGCGACGTGGACGCGACGGCCGTCCGACAGCCGGACATCGCGCCTCATGCTCTGCGTGATCCTCGGGCCCCTCCTCGCCGGAGGCGTCGTCGGCGTGTTCGACGTCATCGCCCGCCCTGTAGGAGGGCTGCACACGCTGGAAGGCTCCCGGTACGCCGAGGTCGACGCCGCATTAAAAGACGCCCTCGACGACGCCCGCGCCAACACACCCGACGGAGCGCTTCGCGTGGCGTTCTTACGCCGGGGCATGAGCGGCGGGACCTACCCGTTGTTCGCGCTCGCCGACGCGAACGCCGACATTGTCATCGACGGACACGTGCCAGCGATCAATTTTGAGCGGCGCGTCCGAAGCCAAGACCCAGGGTTGTTGCGCAGCCTCGGCGTGACCCACGTACTGTACGATCGACCCCTGGACGCAGCGCCGAAGGCCCTGCTTAACGCGCTCGAACCGATCCTTGAACGAGGCGAATATACCCTCGCCCGGCTGCGGGACGGCGGCGGCGACCCCATCGCCCAGAACGCCCGATTCAAGGTCCAAAGCGCCGGAGACATCGAGGTGGTCGTATCCCCCGGCAAAAAAGTTGTTCGCCTGCCCATCGCTCCGTACCGAAAATGGAGCGCGATCCAAGGCGGCACCGCGCTTGAAATCTCCCCCGCACGCTTTCGCCGCGGGCTCACGGGCATGGAGATTCACCCGACCTCCTCCACCGCGCCGGTCGTCCTGCGCTACGAAGAGCCGTCGGACGAGCGCCTGTTCTCGCGCATCTCCATCTTCGCGGCGCTCTTGTGCCTCCTTGGGATTGCGTGGGGCCCGAGACTGCCCCGCGTCGCGTGGGTCTCCCGCGCGCCACGCCTACGCCACGCCTCTGCCGCCTACGCCGTCGGCGCCACGCTCGTGGTCGCGGGAGGTCTCGCCTACGCCCGACAAGGACCTCAGCTCATCAAAACGTGGCGCTCCGCCGCGCCGGCGTGGGAAGAGAACGACGACGCTCTCGCCCCGCGCGTGAAGGACCTGGTCGCCGAGGGCGCGTTCACGCTGTCGTCCAACAACAGCGCCGTGTGTGATGGGATGAAGACTCGGGATGCCCAGGCGGGATGCGTGCCGCGCCGGAACCGTCCTCATCTGTCTACCCTGTACGCCGCTCCCTACCTGTATCGATGCATGCGTGTCCAGGTGCCAGCGGGCGGCTGGGTCGAGTTCGCGCTCCCTCTCCTGCCAGAACAGACCGATCTCGTCGTGCTCGGTTCAAATCTCCCCAACGGCCCGCGCCGTGGCTCCCTTGAGATGCGCACCTCCGCGACCGCGCCAGACTGGCGCCCCTTGCAAAAAATATCCCGCATGAGCGTTCCCATGGAGGACTTCGGTGGCCAGGCCCCTGTCGTCGCCCTCCAAAATGTGGGCAAGAGCCCGGGCACCGCCTGCGTCGCGCTCGCCACGGTGACGCGCCCTGCAACGACGGAGTAGACCATCCCGGCGAAACCAAGAGTGAAGGCGACCCCGACGGGTCGCCTTCGTCGCCTCCACACAGACTCGCGGTGAGCCCTCGCGGTGAGCCTTAGTTGCAGGCGCAGGCCGGCGCAGCTACGAGCTGCCGGCTTACCTGCGAGCCTCGAAGGGTCATCGTGGTGGTCGCGGTGCCGTCTGAAGAGGTCGTGAACGCCGGGGCGTTGAAGCCGCCGAAGTCGGCCCCTGTGAAGGTAAACGCCGAGAAGGGCATGATGTCAACCGAGGTGTCGACCGGCGTGTCTCCAGCTGCCGGAGCACCGCCGATACCACACAAGCTCCCGGAACAATTAATGTTGCCCGTGGTGCTGTACCCGTTGAGCTGGTTGGGACTCCACACGAGGGTCGTCCCGCCAACCGAGCCAACCGCCGCGCCACATCCCCCGCTCGATTCGACGTCGAGGGTCTGCGTGACCACGGTCCCAAGGGTATCCACGGCAAAATTCATCGTGAAGTTGTAGTCGGTCAAAAGCGCGAGACCGTCACCGGGCGCCCCATCGACGTCCGTCATAAGCAAGCGGATGGTTCCCGGGCCAATCTTGTCGGTGTCGCTGTAGGGCTCCGCACACGTGAATGATGCATCGCCAAGATCGATCGACGCGTCCACCTCAAACACTGACCCGTCCAACGAGAACTCCACGGCCCACGCCATGCAATCGCCGTCTCCGTCTCCGTCTCCCGTGGCGTCGCCGTCTCCCGTGGCGTCGCCATCTCCGTCACCGTCTCCGGTGGCGTCGTCGTCTCCGTCGCCGTCTCCATCTCCGTCACCCGTCGCATCGGCGTCGCTACTTCCAGTGGTCTCAGAAGCACCCGAGGTGTCTTCTTCGTCGCCGCCGCACGCCCAGATCATCGTGAGGGGAAGGAGCAAGGCCAGTGTGGTTGCGAATCTCGCGTGATGCATCGCCGGAAAATACGCAGGGAGGCCTCTCAAGGTGGTGATCTGCATCACAATGTGACTTCTATCGGGCTCTGGCAGCATCTACAACCGCATGCGCTTAACGCGCGATTGCACTGGTGGCCGGGATGGAGAGGCTAGACCCGGCGAGAGAGAGTTCGGTAGCGTTTGCCTCGCGTGTTCGACGAAGACGACCTGGACCTAAAGATGTCCGCCGACATCAACATGACGCCGATGATCGACGTGTTGCTGTGCCTCCTCATCATCTTCTTGGTGGCGTCGCCACCGCCGCCCTCGGAGCAACAGCCCGTGGCGATTCCAGACGACCCCATCACCGAACAACCCGACGACCCTGAGGCCACCTTGCTGATCACGGTGGCCGACGATGGCTCTGCACGCCTTGGTCAAACAAAACTCCCGACCAATCACGAAGAGATTGTCGAGGCCATTCGCGCCAACAAAAAAGCGCAGGCGGACGGCCGACTCGCGATTCGTGCGGCCCCCAAGGTCCCCTACGGCGCGGTCATCTCGTTGATGTCCGCCGCACGTGAAGCGGGGATCGGCTCGGTCGGCCTCGCGTCGGAGCGGCTGTAGCCCTCACCGAGCTCCGAGCAATCGTCCGAGCAAAACTCATTCGAAACCGAGCAACCCACCCACTTGGTAGGTGAGCAGCGCCATGAGATAGGCGAGCGCGGTCATGCTCACAAACATCACGATGGGCCACCTCCACGAGCGCGTCTCTCGTCGCACCACCGCGAGCGTAGATATGCACTGACACGCGAACACAAAGAACACCATGAGCGCGAGCCCTGAGCGTGGTGTATGACGACGCGCGCCGGTCTCTTGGTCCCGATCTCGTTGGATGCGATCACGCAGCGGCGCGTCATCGTCATCGGCCCCCTCGATCCCGTACGCGAGCCCCATGGTCGACACGAACACCTCGCGTGCCGCGAAGCTCCCGATCAACCCGATGCCGGTACGCCAATCTTGCCCGATCGGTCGCAGCCCCGGTTCGATGGCGTGACCAAGTCGACCCGCTACCGAGTATTCGATGGGGGTCTCCTCCGGGGTGATCTCCGACGGATCGACCCGCGGGAACGTGAACAAACCCCACAAGATGATCGTGAAGGTCAAGATGATCGTGCCGGCGTCGCGGATGAAGTCGAAGGTTCGGTCCCACACCTGGGCGAGTGTGTCCTTGAATCGCGGCAATCGATACGGCGGAAGCTCAAGCACCAACGCTGGCGTAGGCCCCTTCAACACCGTACGCCGATACACCGCCCCAACCCCCAGCGCCGCCAACGTCGACAGCATGTACATTCCCAACAGCAGCGCGCCTCCGAGGGTGAACGGACCCAGCAGCTGACGATTCGCCTCAAACAACGCACCGATCATGAGGGCGTACACCGGCAGCCGCGCGCTGCAGCTCATGAACGGCACCATCATGATGGTGACCAGCCGATCGCGAAAGCGAGGGATGCTGCGGGTGCTCATGATCGCTGGGATCGCGCAGGCGTAGCCCCCAAGCAGCGGCACAAACGACTTGCCGGAGAGGCCTACCTTGTTCATCAATCGATCCACGATGAAGGCCGCCCGCGCCATATAACCGGTCTCTTCCAGCACCGTGATGCTCAAAAACAGCACCACGATCTGGGGCACAAAAACCAAGACGTTCCCGACCCCCGCGATCAACCCCTCAGTCAAAAGATCGGTGAAGAGCCCGGGTCCAAGGGTCGTGCGCGTCGCCACAGCGGCCGTGCCCATCACCCACTCGATCACCCCCATCAAGGGCTCCGACCAGGAGAAGATGGACTGGAAGACCAGCGCCATCACCAACAGGAAACACAGGGGACCAAAGACACGGTGCGTGAGGACCCGATCGATGCGCGCCGTCCGGCGCATGGCAGGGGCGTCAAAGGCGGCGGCGTCAGCAGCGAATGCACCCTCGGCCGTCGTCGGAACGCTCGCGTCCGCGAGCCACGACTCCACACGCGAATATCTCGCTTGAACCAGCGCGCCGATGGCCGCTCGCCGTCGATCCAACGAGATCGCGTCCAGAATCTCTCGCTCCGCAGAGGAGACCAGGCCGTCGCGCGCGATCACATCTGCGCCGAGAAGCCAGCTCGCGCGCGCAGCACCGCCCACCTGCGCGCCGATTTCCTCGACCACCTGCCGCGCGTCTTCATTGAGATCGAGAGACGGAGCCTCCGGCGCTTCGCCAGCCCCCCCTCGGGCGAGCGACCGCACCGCGTCGACAAGCTCGGGCACGCCAGCTCCAGTCCGTGCCACGGTCTCGTAAACAGGGAGGCCGAGGACCTTCGACAGCCCGTCTGCGTCCACCGCGACCCCCGCCTCACGCGCCGCGTCCACCATGTTCAACGCCACCACGCACGGAATCCCCAAGGACAGCACCTGCGTCACAAGGTAGAGGTTCCGCGAGAGATTGGTCGCGTCCAAGACCAGTAAGATCGCATCCACCGTCGCGGCGCTTCGCCCGCTCAGCACGTCGTAGGCGACCTGCTCATCCTCCGACTGCGGCGTCAGGCTGTAGGTACCGGGCAGATCCAAGAGGGTAATGGGCGCGCCCTCCTCTCCACCGCGCACGCGTCCCTCCCTCATCTCGACCGTCACACCGGGATAGTTTCCGACGTGATAGCGAAGCCCCGTTAACGCATTAAACAAGCTCGTCTTGCCGACGTTCGGGTTTCCAGCGACGGCGAGAACCGTCCCGTTCGAGGTCATCGAGTCTCCCCCCGAGTCTCGACATGAATGCGGGCCGCCTCGGCGCGGCGAAGAGACAGGTGATGCCCGCGAAGTCGCAGCTCCATCGGATCTCCAAGGGGGGCAAACTTCACCACCGTCACCACCGTGCCGCGAACGATCCCCATCTCCAAGATTCGTAACCACACATCGTCCGCACCGTCGACAGAGAGGACTTGACCGACGGCTCCGCTCCGAAGCAGGTCAAGCGTGGTTGTTGTGTGCCCAGACAAGCGCCTTGATCTCTAGCCGATAGCGTCGCCGCTGTCCATGACGCTCACGACGCCGAGGACGGCGTGCGACGCGACCTCGCCGAAGATGGCATCATGGTGCGACGCACATGGCGCAACTCCCCATCGACACCCACCTCGACGCATGTGCGACAACCATCGCCGAGCGAAACCTTGTCGTCGTCGCCGAGCCCGGGGCTGGGAAGACCACCCGACTCCCGCTACACCTCGCGGGGCTCAGCGGCGACAGCCGTTCTCCGCGACACGTGCTCGTGCTTGAGCCCCGTCGAATCGCCGCTCGCGTCGCCGCCCGCCACATCTCACGACGGCTCGGTGAGCCCGTCGGAGGGCGAGTGGGCTACGAGGTTCGATTCGACCGCGCGCGAAGTCGAGACACGCGGCTCACGTTTATGACCGAGGGGCTCTTTGTCCGCTCGCTTGGGAATCCTCGGCGTCTCGATTCTGTGGATGTCGTCATCTTCGATGAGCTTCACGAACGTCACCTCGATGCGGACTACGCACTCGCGCGCGTCCGGCACCTCCAACGCACCTCGCTCCCATCGCTACGCATCGTCGCGATGTCCGCCACCATGGACCCGGATCCCGTCGCCGACCTCCTCAAGGCGAAGGTCATGCACATCGAGGGTCGTCAGCACCCCGTCGATCTCCACTACCGCCCCGACGGCTCGCGGCCATTGGATCGGCAGATCCTCCGGTGTCTCCAGGACTTGGTCGAGCAAGGATGCGACGGCCATATTTTGGCCTTCCTCCCTGGCATCTTCGACATCAACGCCGCGGCCACGCGCTGCGAGGGTTTTTGTCGAGGCCACGGCATCGAGATCCATCGACTCCACGGAGACCTCAATCCAGAGCTACAAGAGCGGGCTCTCGCCCCCTCCACCACCCAAAAGCTCGTCCTGTCCACGAATATCGCGGAGACCTCTGTGACCATCGACGGCGTCACCGTGGTCATCGACAGCGGGCTCGCCAAACTCGTCCGCACCGATGCGGGTACCGGAGCGCTGGAGCTTCGTACCCAAGAAATCAGCCAGGCCTCTGCCGTTCAGCGAGCCGGTCGTGCCGGCCGCACTCGGCCCGGCGCGTGCGTTCGCCTCTACAGTGAAGACGCCTTCCGTCGCCGACCACTCCGTGACGTACCAGAAATTTTGAGGAGCGATCTCTCTATGCTCACCCTCGACCTCGCGTTCGCCAACGTGAACAGCGAGGATCTCACCTGGCTCGACCCGCCGCCGGTGAAGGCCCTCGACGCCGCGAAGAACCTGCTGTCCTCCCTCGGCGCCACCCACCGAGGGACCATCACACCAGTCGGTGAGGCGATGCATCGAATCCCCGCGAGCCCCCGGTTTGCGAAGGCGTTGGTGGAAGCCAATCATCGCGGGGTGGGGCATCTCGCAGCCACCGCCATCGCCGCCCTTCAAGAGAACGTGCGGCACCGCCCTCGCGCGACCGGAGGATATTGCGACGCCCTGGAGGTCTTCGAGGCGTGCCGTGCGCTTCAAGACCGTCGACTGCTCGCCCGGTTGCGGGACGTGACCCGACAGCTCTCTGCGGGGATGGACAAGGACACAACGCGTGGCGAACCGGCGGAGCGCGCGCTGGCCGAGAGCATCTTCCTCGCGTTTAAAGATCGAGTCGGCGCGGTGGTAGAGCACGAGAGGCACGCGCGCCGCGTGCAGTTCGCAGGGGGAGGCCACGCGAGTCTGTCCCAAGATTCGGTGGCCTGGGAGGCGAAATTTTGCGCGGCCGTGGCGGTGGACACACGGAGACAGGGCGCCCGACAGACCCCGACGGTCCAGAGCGCTGTGATCGTGGATCCCGACTGGATCTTTGAGCATCTATTCGACGAACTCGTGGAGCGCGAGACCGTAAGCTACGACGAGCAGCACGATCGGGTCACCGCCTGGAGGACAGTGGCCCTCGACAGCCTCGTGATCGAGCGTGAGCGTATTGAGCCGTCCCATGATCAACGAGCCCAAGCCCTGGCGGAAGAGGCGATCAAGAGGGGCGAAGGCTTCTATGATCCCGGCGGCGTGCTTCAACAGCTTGCGCTTCGCCTTGAGGTCGCGCGAGCCCATCTGCCCTCCGCGCCGATCTTCGGTGAGGAGGCTCGACGCGCGAGCCTCGCGGCGGCCTGTGCGACCGCGAGATCCCTGGCCGAGCTACGCAAGACAGATCTCATGCCCCACGCGCTGCAGACCCTGGGGATCAGCCCTCACTGGCTTGAGTCGCGCCTCCCCTCGTCACTCAGCCTGCCCAGCGGACGGCGCCTCAAGCTGCAGTTTGAGCCGGGCGCCCCGCCCTACGTGGCCTCTCGCCTCCAAGATTTTTTTGGGATGTCCCAAGGACCACGCGTCCTCGAAGATCGCGTCGCCGTCGTGCTGCATCTCCTAGCTCCAAACCAGCGACCGGTTCAAGTGACGACCGACCTCGCCAATTTCTGGGAGGTCCACTATCCGAGCCTGCGACGACAATTGATGCGACGATATCCAAAGCACTCGTGGCCTGAGGATCCCGCCTCCGCGACGCCGCCGTCACCCCGATCCCGCAACAAAAGAAGCAAGCGTTGAATCCTAGGCGGACCAGCCGCCGTCCACATCGATGACCTGGCCGCTCACGTATCGGGCGTCGTCGCTCAATAAAAAGCGGACCACCCCCGCGACATCGACGGGGTGACCCACGCGTCCAAGCGGCACCTCCTCGCCATACGACTCGTAGCCATCTTTCCCCATGTCTGCGGTCATCTCTGTGGCCAACAACCCCGGTGCCACGCAGTTAACTCGCACCCCCTCCGGCCCCAGCTCGCGCGCCAACCCGCGGCATGCACCCTCCAAGCCGGCCTTCGCCGCGGCGTAAGCTACCTTTCCGGGCAAGCCTCGCCGCGCCAGATTCGAACTCACAAACACAATGGCCGCTCCAGTTGCCACCCGACGAGCCCTCAACAGCGACCGCAAGAGAAGAAGCGGTGCCATGAGGTCAAGGTGTAGCTGCGCCGCCAGTGGGTCCACACCCTCCACGTCGTCTTCAGCGAACGGGGCCCGATAGGCCACGCCCGCGTTGAGCACCACCCCGTCAAAAGTTCCCTGCCAACCATCCACAAGCGCGTCTACAGCCCTGTCGTCCCTGAGGTCACACGCCACGGTCGTGAGCCGTCCATCGAGCGCCGCCTCCAACGCCTTCGCTTGGTCGCGTCGACGTCGATAGACCCCGGTGATTTCGCACGGCTCGGCGCCCATCATCCGCGCGACCGCCTCGCCGATCCCTCTGCTCACGCCGGTGATCAGCACACGCTTCACGAGTCCGCTCCGTCCGCGATCTCGTCTTGGGGGATGAAGGGGGGCGTGTCACAGCAAAACACTGTCGCGCGGTCGGTGGAGTTGTTTTCGTAGCGATGCGTGCGCCCCTTGGGCCACGCGACCGGGGAGAACGCATCGACCAGCGAACCATCGCGCACCAACTCTCCTCGCGCCACCCACTCCAGCTCGCACATCACCTCGTGATGGTGGGCGGGAATCTCTTTCCCGGGATCGACGTGGAGGAGATAGATACCCGCCTCTCTTGACTCATAGACCACCTCCACCTCCCCGAAGGTGGGGCGCTCCCACCTGCGCGGGTAATCTTCGTTGGAGCGACGGACGCTCACACCGGCGGATCGCGCGCGACCCACGAGAGCCTCCGGCTTCTCAAGCCTCAACTCCATCCCGACGACCGAGGGATGCAGCGAGAGCAACATCGCGCAGAGTTCCTCTGCAGCGGTCTCAAGAAGGCGATATTCCCGAAACTTCAGCAGGGTCGAAATCTCATCCGTGACGCGCGCATAGTCGACCGCGTCGCCGAGACGCCCGGTCCTTCCCGCGCGGGAGGTGTTGACGTCGAGGGAGAGGTCCACGCGGAGCGGCTGCGTCCGGGTCCGCTCATCTGGATAGACGCCCACAACGCAGTCCACCACGATCTCTGAGATAAAAACGGAATCGCTGGCCATGGTCGCTTCAACTAGTGTCTAGCACATTTCGTCAACCGAGCCATCAACGGGAGAACCGCGCTACAGCTGTTCGAGCGCGGTCGGAGTCTTCTTGCCGCGCAGACCGCCGGCGGCGATGCGCTCGGTCGCCTCGACGATGAGACGGCACCCAAAGCCAGTCGCCCCCTCTCCCAAGTACTCTCGGGGGCTCTCCCACGACCCCTTGCCCCCCATATCGATATGGGCCCAGGGATAGGTGACGAAGCTCCTCAAAAATGCGGCCGCGATGCTCGCCGCACCCTGCGAGTGGGCGGAATTTGAATTGCGGATTTCCGCCTTGTAGTGGCCAAGTTCACGCTCGTGAAGCTCGTGAATTGGGAGCGGCCACACGCGATCATCAGACTCAATGCCGCTGCGGTACAAAATCCGCATCAGCCCACCGTGATTGGAAAACACACCGGCGAAAGGCTCACCCAACGCGACGCTCACGCCCCCGGTCAACGTCGCGATGTCGATCACGGCGTCCGGCTCGAACTCCGCCAGCCAGCACAGACAGTCCGCCAATATCAAGCGCCCCTCCGCATCCGTATTGTCGATATACACGGAGGTCTCGTCCATCGCGCTCACGATGTCCCCCGGCTTGATCGCCGCGCGATCGAGGGAGTTTTCGACCAGGGGGATCGCCGCGATCACGTGGGCTTGCACGTCAAGCTCCGCGATCGCAGCCATGGCTCCCGCCACCGCGAGTCCGCCGGCCTTGTCGTAGGTGAGGCGATGCAGCGCGAGACCTGTCTTCAGGTTGTAGCCCCCGAGGTCGTGGGTAACGCCTTTCCCCACCAATCCGAGGAGAGGCAGTCTCGGCGCGCCGGGCTCTCCTGGAGGGTCGTGCTCGAGAACGACGATCCGACCGTCCACGGAGCCGCCCCTCGACACGGCACAAAACAAGTTCATTCCCATCTCGCGCGCTTCGTCGACGTCGATAATTCGAGTCCCGAGACCAACCTCGTCCCCCCAGTCCACCAAGAGATCCGCGAGTCGATCGGGATCAGCGATATTCGAGGGGAGATCACACAGCGCCCGCGCGCGATTCATGGCGCGCGTCACCACGAGTCGATGCTGAAGACGCTCCGAGACCTGCTTCACATGCTCGCGACTGCAGATCACGTGGATCTCTTTGAGCTCAGAGGCGGGCACGCCCGGGCGAAATCCCTTGGCACGGTAGGCGCGCAACATCATCCCCTCCACAAGGTCGCAAATGTCTCCCGTGACACACTCTACGGGAATCACCGCCCGGCGAATGCCGGAGCTGTGGCAGGCGCGCTCCAACGCAGCTCCAAGCGCCCGGGTTTCATGCGCCCACGCCGCGCTCGCCTCGAAGGGGCCAAGGGCGCCGCCGTCCAAGAAGTCATCTCGCTCGCGGGCGGGGGCCCGGCACGCGACGAGGATCCGCGGCACCTTCAAATCGCGGGCTTCAAGCCACGAGATCGCGTCTTCTTCCCAGTAGATGAGCCGCGACGCTCTATTGCGAGCGTGCGTACGGAGGATGGGCGGGAGGCGTCGGTCTCCGTCGCTCGGGCAGACCGAGATGACCACGTCGCCCGTGACCTTCTCCAACGCCCGATGCGTAACGCGAACCTTCACCTCGAGGAGCATACCATCATCGCGACGCTGGTATAAAGACTACGTGACCGCCGACCCCCCAGCTCAACCTGCGATCGTGGTGATCAAATTTGGAGGGAGCAGCCTCGCGAGCGTCGAACATATTGAGCGGGTGGCCGACATCGTCGCCGCGCGCGCCAAGACACACCGTGTCGTAGTGGTGGTCTCTGCCATGGGGAAGACCACCGACGCCCTTGTCCGCCAAGCGCGGTCGCTCTGCGAGTCCCCCAACCCGAGAGAGCTGGACATGCTGCTCTCCACCGGAGAGCGCCAGAGCATGGCGATGCTCGCGCTGGCTGTCTCCGCGCGTGACGTGGGAGCCATCAGCCTGACCGGCTCGCAAGTAGGAATCATCACGAACCACCAACACGGTCGCGCCCGCGTCGTCGAGGTGCGCCCATTTCGAGTTGTCGACGAGCTCGACGCTGGACACCGCGTTGTCGTCATCGGTGGATTCCAGGGTGTCTCCTATAAGCGAGAGGTCACGACCCTCGGGCGGGGCGGCTCGGACACCACGGCCGTGGCGCTCGCCGCTGCGCTGGGGGCCGACTGTGAAATCTACAGCGACGTCGCGGGCGTGTTCTCCGCTGACCCGCGAATCGTTGACGCCGCGATGCCCCTCCCCGAGCTGGACTACGTGACCATGGGCGCCCTCTCTCGCGCGGGTGCCAAGGTGCTCCACGCGAGCGCCGTCGAACTCGCCGCGGAACTCGGCGTCGTCATCCACGCGCGGGCGACCCACGGCGCCGCTACGCAGACTCGAATTCATGGGGTCAAAGCCGCGCAACCTCGCGCCCTCGCCGTAGCCTCCGATCGCGTCCTCCTCCTACGAGCGAAGGTCTGTGTGCCGGAGCCGGACCCCGCACGCGGCGTCGAGACCGCGGCGAGCCTCCTGGAGTGCTTTGAAGCCTGCGAGCTCCAACACGTGCTCTGGAACGGTGGGGAGTTGAGCGGATGGATCTCTCGTACCCAGCGAGACGACGCAACCGAGGCGCTCACGCGCCTGCGCTCCCTCGTCGCTGCGCTTGGCGACCCGTGCGTCGAGTTGGAGGTCGTGATGTGTGCGTCCATCTCCATCATCGGACCTGAGCTCTGCGAACTTCGGGGGATCGCTCCGGCCCTCGGAGCCGCGCTACAAACTCTGGAGATCCCGCTGCTCCGCATGGAGCATGCGCGCTCCGTCGTCCGCGTGTTTGTACCGGAAGCCCACCAAGACCGAGCGACGCGCGAGCTCCACGCGCGCCTCGTGGACTCCCGCTGAGGCGTCCGTCACTGTCGAATGACGACCGTCGTACCCGGGCTCTCGAGACTTGAATGCACCCCATGCCACCCCGCCGGGAGGTTCGGCGTGGTCCAGTTAAACAACCATCGCGCGTCCGACGGGCCGAGGTTCACGCATCCATGACTTCGAACGTGCCCGAAGCTCCGGTGCCAAAATGCGCCATGAAGCGCGTAAGAGCCCTCGAAGTACATCACCCACGGGACGTCTTGAATGGCGTAATTGCCGTCGGTGCCCGTTGTCCCGTCCATATTGGAGGTGACCATTTTACTCCGGATCCGCCAGCGCCCAGTGGGCGTGTCGAAGGGCTCCTCTTCGCTCCCCTTGCGACCGGTGGAGACGAGGGTCACGTACACCGGAACGCTCCCCTGATAGGCGACCAAGATTTGATCCTTGAGGCTCACGTCGATCCAGCGGTCGTACGCTTCGAGCCCCTCTGGGACCGGCTGCAAGGTCGGGAGCCGAAGATGTGATTTACGCACGAACTGCCCGTCCGTGGTCACCATATACGTCCGGCCGTTCACCTCAGCCTCCTCCACCAACTCCACGAAGGTCCGCTTCTCCAATACCTTTCGAGACCGAAGCTTGCCGTCGTCGTCCATATCCCAAAGCTTGGTTCCACCTCGCTTCATCACGAAGCCGACCGGGAAGCCGCGTCCCTCGGGAAGCTCGACGCCCTTGAAATCTTTCGCGGCGTATTTCGCCACATCCGTGGTTTCGACGTATGCGCCACGTGCCGTGTACCAATATGATCGAGCGCCCTCGTCTACCGATTCAGCCAGCGACACAAAAAAGCCCTTCTCCAGCCAAGGGTGCTGCCGCGCGAGGGGCAAGGGAGCGAGCTCCTCCACAACCTCTTCGGGCGTGTCTTGTGGGTCGTCTGCGTTTGGCGGCGGAAGGTCAGCGTCCGTCGTCGACCCGCCCGCGCCGGGATCCTTGGGCGCATCGCTGGACTCCACCGGCGCAGTCTTCGGCGCGTCCTCCTTGTTGGCCGCGCCCACGGCCGCTTTGTCTACGGCCGTGTCTACCGCGGGGTCGGTCGGCGTGTCTGCGGCGGTATCGGTCGGCGTGTCCGGGGCCGCATCGGTCGGCGCGTCCGTCTTCCTATCCGTCCCCGTCTCTGCATTTGCGGTTTTCTTTGCCGCGTCCACACGCGGAGGGTCTGTCGGCCCTGGCAGGGTCGCCTGTTTTTTCGTAGATCCATCGGCGACCGTAGCAAGCTTTTTCGGGGGCGATGCGGCCGCATCATCGGTATCCGTCGCCTTGGCTTCACCCGCTGGCGCTGGCGCTTGCGATGGCGCGGCCGGTGCTCCAGGCGCCGGTGTCCCCGTGCGCTCCGATTCTCTTCCCTCGCGTAGCCTCTCCGCCCGCTCGTACTCTTCACCGCTCGGCACTCGCCACCACATGGGGGCGTTCCACTTCCGCACGTACGCCCAATCGTAGGGTGACGCGGAATCCATGCGCGGCGGCGGCGGCGGCTTGTGCATGTAGGGCGGCTTATTTTGAACAACGATCCCCTTGCTCGCGCATCCAAAGCCACCGCCCTCAAGGGCGTACCACCCCTTGCGACACCCCTCCTTGGAGATTTTGGGCGTGGTCTTCAAGCGCTGCCCAAACCGCAAAAAGCCCAACTTTTTGGAGTCCATCTTTGGCTCCGCATAGACGACAACGACCTCGTAACCCGCGAGTCCATGCAGCGTGAGCTCGTCGGCCGACGGCGCCGGCATGGGGTAACTCAACTCGCCGTATCCCTCGGGGGCCTCGGTCCGTGCCCATGGTTCTTCGACCTCCCCCGTGGTGCCCGTGGTCTCGTCCTCGCTGCCATCGTCGCCGGAAGACTCTTCAGCGGGCCCCGTCGTCGAGGAATCAGAGGCGGCGTCAGCCTGCGCAGGCCCCGTCGTGTCCGCTGCCAAGGTGTCTCGCTCGGCACCCAAGCCTGTCTGAGTTGAAGGCCCTGGCGCTCCCAACGAATCCTCCGCGGGGTCGGGTGACGAAGGGCATGCCGTCACCCATACAAGGGTGCCAAGGAGCAAAGAGAGGCGTGAACGTGAAACC
This sequence comes from Nannocystaceae bacterium, assembly GCA_040265175.1. Classification (GTDB taxonomy): domain Bacteria; phylum Myxococcota_A; class Polyangia; order Nannocystales; family Nannocystaceae; genus JAAZXR01. Next base: position 6,058 of record JBDQGY010000019.1, on the reverse strand, counting down.
TGCATGGGGAGCCGCACAGCGAGAACGCGCCACGACCATAGATGATTCCAGGCAAAAGCGCACATCGCTACCAAAAATTCAGCCGCGAGCGGCAATCCCTCCGCCCGTGACCCGACGGCGACTCGACCCTGTCACCAAGATCGCCTCAGCCCGCCGGGCGCTGCCAACCCAAGGCCCGAAGGCTCGCAAACCAATTCGGGACCGTCGCCGCGATGCCAGCGGCCTCAAGCCGCTCTCGGCCCCCTTGCATCTCCTCCACCCGAGCGCCTTGATCGTCGAGGAGGACAAAGAGCGGGTACTGGTTCAGCACGCGATCCCACTGGGTCCGAAGGCCGTTGAACTCGTCCATGCGTACAGCTTTTTGCCACTCCTCCTCTTTGAGCACGATGATCCGCACGTCCTCGATTGTGCCCGCTGGATGCAAATTGCCGAGCTCACTCTCCAAATCACGACACGGCTCACACCAGTCCGCCGAGAAGAGCACAGCCACGCGCTTCCCCTCCTTCACGGTCGCCGCACGCATGCGTTCGAACCCCGCCACGAGTGGCTCCTCAGTCGGCCGGAGACGACGGACGTCATAGCCGACCATGGAGGGCTCTTGGTCCCGCGCGACCGGGGTCCCTTTCGCCACGCCTCCTGACTGCGTCGCCCCCTCGCTCCCCGACGGAGCGTGACACCCAACCACCGAACAACCAAAAACCATCACCGAAAAAAATTGCCTGGGCCTATTCATCGTCATCTTCATGAGAACGTTCTCCGGCGAGATCCTCCGCCATCATTTTGCGTACCATCTCCGCGTCGTAGCCGCGCCCAAGGAGACAGTAAAGCTTGGTCAAGGTCGCCTCTGGCGTCATGTCCCCACCGCTCACCACGCCGATGTCTCGAAGCTTCGCCCCCGTCCCATACCTGCCCTGACGCACCCGACCGCGATGGCACTGGGACGTGTTGACGACCACGATGCCCCCGTCCATCGCCCGTTGTAGCGCGCGCATGAAGGAGGCGTCATCGGACGGAACATTGCCCGTCCCGTAGCTCTCCAAGACGAGACCTCTCACCGGCGCTTGGGTCAAAAGCTCGAGCGCTTGCCCGCGCAGTCCCGGGTAGACCCGCGCAGCCACAACCGCGGGATCGGACTCTAGGGTCCAAAACACTGGGGTGCCGCCGCTCGAGGGGCGAATAAGCTGCTTTCGATAGTTAATGTTGACACCCGCTCTTGCCAAGGCAGGAAAATTTCCGCTGGAGAACGCGACGAACGATTCATTGTGAAACTTCTGGGCGCGATTCCCTCGAAACAACGCGTCGGCAAAATAGAGGCCCACCTCCGTCGCGCGAGCTTGACCCGCGATCATCAAGCTCGTGACCAAATGCTGCCGCCCGTCGGAGCGAGGATCCGCCAGACTCAGCTGCGCTCCCGTAAAAATAATGGGCTTGCCTGGATCTTGAATTAAGAAGCTCAACGCCGAAGCCGAGTACGCCATGGTATCGGTGCCGTGGATCACTACAAAACCATCGTAGTCGTCGTAGCGCCGCTCAATCTCCGCGGCGATCCTCACCCAGTCTGTTGGACGCGACTGCGCAGAATCAAGGAGTGGCCTCATCGACACAAGCTCGTAGGCCGGCACGCTCGGGTGCGACAGCTCCGGGGCGCCTCGCAGCGCCTCTTCGAACGTGTCAAGATCGGGGATCCATGAGCCTCCTGCGTCACGCCGCATACCGATCGTGCCGCCGACATACAGCAGGCACACCCGCGCTGGATTGCTCCCAGTCTCGCCCATGCCGCAACGCTACGAGCCCACCGTGCGATTGTCTCCCTGGGACTTCAAATCCCCGCTAGCGCGGCATTCATGGCCACGGAGGCGGGGTTTATTCGGTCGCGTGACGAAGGCATCGGGGGTCGGCTCAGCCGGCGTCGACCTCAGCTTGCCGTGTAGCGGGTGCCCCGCGCCTGTCCAATATAATCAAGAGCCCCACGCTCGATCAATCGATTCAGCGCTCGTCGAATCTGCAGCGGCGTACCCCCGAGGGACTCTCGCACCTCGGTGGCGGTGCAGGGCGATTTGCAACCTTGAACGAATTCCAAAACACGCGCATCAAACTCGCGGCGATCCACCGCGGTCCGGGTGCTCACGGCGCCATATCCTCGCCCCGCGTCGCGCATGTAGGCCCCCTCCGCCTTCGGATCTGCCGCGTGCGCGAGCAGGTCACGAACCGAGGTCTGATTCGCCATATCTCTGCAGCGCGATTTCGCGAGGGTTGCTAACTGTATAAGATTCATTTCGGAGTGAGCCAGCAGCGTATCAAGAAATAATTCTTTCTCGCGACTCGCCAAAGTGCGCGCGAAGCTCTCCTCAAGTTTTGTAGACGACCGCATCGTATCCAGAGGCTACGGACCATAAACAACGGTTGTCAACCGCAGACGCTCCTCTATCAATCGTTGGAAAACCGATCCCGTGTTTTGTGGAAACCACGTTGCAGTTTGGGAAACCGTGGACGCTGCGGATCCGAGACGCACCCCTGGCTGCTCACTGTTTACGATTCATATCGGTTGACTCAAAGATTGTATCAGCCTGCGCCATCACGAATTTATCGAACAACACACCCGACGTATACCGATACCGTCGCGCAAACTCGACGTAGCAGCTACGTATACGCTGCAGCGCTCCGTCTGAAAATTCCCAATCGATCATCTCCGCGATCGTTGACGACTGCTCGAGGAGCCGCTCCTTTGAGCCCTGGATGAGATTGTCGCCGCCATTGAGTTGAAAGCCCTGGCGTTGGAGATGGCCATTGACCTCTTCGAGCGACCCGAAGCCCGAAAGCTGATCGAAGCCGATCGTGAAATGGTTGACTCGCAGCCCGTATGCACCCACCCATGCGGCGTACTCTGACTCCGCGAGCAAGATCTGGTAGTCGCTCGACGAAATCGTCTTCCAATCGCACGCAGGATTCCACAGCAACTCCGGAGCCTCGTGACGTTGCTGTCCAGCACATCGCGCGATGATGTCTCGAACGGAGTCACTGAAGGCATCAACAAGAAGTTCAGATACAAAAATTCTGGGGAGCGAACCAGACTTGTGACTGTAACTCGCCGCCCGCAGTCTCTTCTGGACAAAATCATAGGATCCCGTCTGGTCGTATCCCGCCTCCGCGAGCGCCGGCGCGAGTTGGTTCAGTCCAAGATGCGGGGTCCCGAAAGTTCGAATCGCCACATGATCCATGCCACAGATACCCCCCTGTGGGCGTAGTGACGCAACTGCGCGCTCCGCGTGCGGTGCGATTTCAACGTAGTCGCGCCACCAAGAACCGAACCACACCTCAGGCTGTTGTCGCTCCTCCATCAACGAGCCTTCGCATGAACAGCGACTTCACGCAAGTGGACTTGCGGGGACTCCTGCATATGTTTCGACGCTTCCTCGTGCCGAATGCGTTAGGCTGCTGCAAGTCGCCAACCGCGGTTGCCCGATTCGAACATAGAATTCAACGCGCCCCAATCGATCATGCCCACCCGCACAAACCCGAAGCTCGTCTCGTCTCGGATCGGCGACAGTATGGAGCGATGGATGCCGTCCGGCGATCGCGTACGATTCGTGTTGGCTGTCGCCATGGTGGTCATCCTCGTCGGCGTGTCGATCTATACAGAGCGGCGAACGCCCCCAGCGGAACTGCTCACGGTCGCGACCGTGATGTGTTTGATGTCCGGCCAACTCTGGCGCTTCACACGATTGTCTCGTGTGGGGCGCGACATATGGCAGCTGCTCTGTATGCTCGCTTTTTTCGTCGGGCTCGCCCTGATGATCCCATCCCTCTACATCGCGATCCTCCCATGGATTTTCGCGATCTTGGTCGGAGCGATCCTTAAACTGCCGCCGGTCGCGGCGCTCGTGTTCTCCGCCCCAACCGCGGCCGCCGCGTCCCTTCTGCTGCTCATGGCTGGAGAACAGGCGACGGCGCTCACTTTGACCACCTGGAAGCCCACCTCACCCGCGCTGGTCATCGCCTCCCATATCGGCGCCGCGTTGACGTTTGCATGGGTCGGCACCGTCAAGATCCGCCACGCTCGATCCCAAGAGGTCGCCCTCGAGCAGAGCGAGGCCCGCTTTCGCGGGCTGATCGATCGCGTCGCCGTGGGGATGTTTATCATTCGTGATGACGTACTCATCGACGTCAACGCCATGGCCCTCCGACTGCTCGGTGCGGAGTCCCCCGGACAGGTAATCGGAAGGTCTACGGAAGAGCTCTTTGACGAGCGTCGCCAAGACATCTCCACCACCTCCTCAATTACGCTGCGAGGCATTGAGGATAAGGAGACCAAGATCCGTACCCTCGATGAGGTCGAGAGGGTCGTCGAGTTCTCCAGCATGGTCGTCAACTGGAAAAATGAGCCCGCGACCCTGCTCGCCGCCTTCGATCTGACTGAGAGAAATTGGGCGCAACGGGAGCGTGACCGACTGCAAGCTCAAATTCGCCACGCACAAAAGCTCGAGACGATCGGGCTCCTCGCCGGTGGCATCGCCCACGATTTCAACAACATACTGCAGGCCATCCTGGCCAACACAGAGCTTTTGTTGACTCAGGGAAGCGTGGAGAAAAGGGTCGAGGACCGGCTCCACAAGGTCGCCATCGCCGCGCAACGTGGGGCGAGCCTCGTGGCAAAGATGCTCGCGTATGCGGGTCGAGGTCAAAACGAACTGACGAGCGTCAACCTCTCCGAGTTGGCCAAGGACGTCATCGATCTCGCGAGCCCGGCGATCCCGAAGCGCGTGCGCATCCAGCAGCGACTTCAAGACGATCTGCCTTCAGTGGCGGGTGACGAGGGACAAATTCAGCAAGTGATCATGAACCTCCTCACGAACGCCTCCGACGCCATGAGCGACCGCACGGGGGATCTCGTCATACGCACCGGGGTTGTTCGCGCAGACGCGGAGATGCTCGGGCGCGCCTACCTCGGTGAAGCCCGAACGCCCGGACTGTACGTCTTTGTCGAAGTGGCGGATTCTGGCGTGGGGATCGACCCCACGGAGCTCAGCCGTATCTTTGACCCCTTCTTCACCACCAAGGAGCGTGGTCGCGGTCTCGGGCTCGCCTCAAGCATTGGGATCGTCAACTCCCATCACGGCGCCATGGAGGTGAACTCCGTCCGTGGTGAGGGCACTCGCTTTCGCTGCCTCCTCCCGCCGGAGGATGTGCCTCGGCGTCGGGAGCGGGTGCGCTCCGACATCTCTCATACGCGTCCGGTCGGGCGAACAATCCTCATCGCAGATGATGAGAAAGAGGTCCTCGATACAACTGGCGCTGCCCTGCGCGCCGCCGGCTACGAAATCGTCTCCGCGAAGAATGGCGCCGAAGCACTCGAGCACTTCATGGAGGATCCAAGGCACTACTCGGCCGTCGTTCTCGATCTCGCGATGCCGGTCATGGACGGGGCTCAGACCCTCAAAAAGATGAGATCGATCAATCCCGACGTGTACGTCATCTTGAGCACGGGCTACACCCACGAGTACGAAGAACAAGATCTAGACTCACTCGGATTCTCCCACATACTCCGCAAGCCGTACCCGATTAAGCAGCTCCTCCAGGTGCTCAAGCGAAAGCCTGAAAAAGCGCGATGAGCGAGCAGTACGATCCACAATTCTACGCTGCGACCCACCGCGGGACCGAGGGCGACGTTGAATTTTACACGACGATTTGCGAGGGAGCACGGAGCGTGCTTGAGCTCGGGTGCGGCAGTGGCAGGGTGCTCGCGGCCGTCGTCCCTCCGCTCGCTACGGGCCTCGGCGTGGACCTGCATGAGGGGCTCTTGGCCCTCGCCCGCGACCGCGCACGCGGCCCTCACCACCCCCCAGCGATCTCCTATCAGCGCGGGGACATGCGCACCCTCGACCTCGGTCGCCGATTCGATCGGGTGCTGATTCCCTACAGCGGGCTTTTTTGTCTCGGCGACCCCGCGGGCCTTCGCGCCTGTCTCGACGTCGCCGCCGCTCACCTCGCCCCCGACGGCTTCTTGGCACTCGACGCCTACGCCGCCGACGGCTTCCATCACCTCGCCCCCCAAGAGGAC
>JBDQGY010000018.1:0-30479 GCA_040265175.1 Nannocystaceae bacterium | reverse complement strand
TTGGAGCAGCGCGAACATGCGCGCCTTCGGCAGCGCCGAGAGCTCCAGGAGGGACGTCCCGTCCACCTCGAGAGACAGCCCCGCCGACAGGTGCCGCGCCATAATGATCTCGCTGATCTCGTGCATGCCGACAGGCTTGCAATCCATAACCGCGAGGGCGCGCGAGCGGAGACCGTAGAGGTTATCCATCAATTCGAGCGCAGAGCGGCCCACCTCGACGACAAAGACGAGTCTGCCTGCGTGCGCGTCAAAGGCGTCGAGGAGCCGATGAATGGCGCCGTCGTCCCCTTGAAGCCGAGTCCACCACAGCTCGAAGTCCCGCAACACGATCACAGATTGCTCTGGGAGCGCCCGGAGCTGGTCCTCAAGGGTGCCGACGATACCTGTCTCGGACTCGAAGACTCGGTCAAGGACAGCGGGGTCAGAGGTCCCGGATCGGCGCGGGAAGATGCGATAGATTTTGCGGTTGTTGAGCGGGCCCGAGGTCATCCATTGAACGAAGGCTGACTTCCCCGAGCCCCGCGTGCCCGTGACCACCAGCACGCCAGGGATGCCACGTTTGTGGTTGGCGAGTCCGCGTCGCGCCTGGGTCTGCAGCTCCGAGCGCGCGATCCAAAACGCCTCATCCGTGGAGCTTTGGCCGATGAACAGCTGGCGATAATAGTACGGAAGACCCTTGAGCACCTCGGCCCGCGGCTGGAGCGCCTGTATGCGGGAGAGCACCTCCTCGCGAGCGAGCGGCTCCCCAGAGGCAGAGGCCCCCACCGTCCGCGCGAAGGACAACACCGACTGCCCTCCATAGATGGCGCTGATCGCTCGCTCCGATATTTTGTTAACCAGCGCATCTAGCCGCGCGGTCACACCGGTGTAGGCCTGCAAGCCCTGGGAGCGGCGGCGATCTTGGAGGAGACGCCCCGCCTCGCGAATCAGCTCGCGAAGCTGGGTGCGCTCCATCGCGCGATCAAGTTCGCTGTCCACCGACTCCGCCAAGCTCGACGCGAAGTGCTCCAACTTCGCCACCTCTTCCCCCACGCGACGTTGGGCCTTTTGGACCACAGGTTCCATGTGAGCGAGGAATGATCCCGCGTCGTCTCCCTCCTCGGAGAGCGTGTCCCATTCCTTGCGATGGAAGCGAACCATGCGCACGACGTCGAGCCCCACGGTCCGCCCGCGCTGCTCCTCCGCGGTCATGGCACCTCCAAGTAGCCCCTGCAGGCTGGACATGAGCTCATTCTCGATCAAGTAGCTCACGAGACGCCGAAGCGGGAGTTCGATGGAGTTGACATCCTCCTCGCTACCCTCAAGAAGGTTGGAGTAGCTCGCGCCGTCGAGCACCCGCACCGTCTCTGGAAGGTCCTCTAGCACGGAGGGGAGCTCCCGCTGCAGGCTCTCCACCGACTCTCTACGAGGAGCGCGGTCGCGGTTGCGAAAATCAAACCGCCCCTTGAGCTCTGGCGGCGTCTCCTCGCCGAGCGCCTCGCTGAAGCTCTCCAAGCTGTTTTGAAGTTGGACGAGGTCATCGAGGCGACCGCTGCGCAATTCGATGTACTTGGACTCGCGGATTCGCAGCACCATGCCTGCGATCCGGTGCTGGACGTCGGCGATGGAGAGCCCAAGCTGCGCTTGCTCCACGATTTGTCCGCGGTGCTCCACGGAGAGCGCCAACGCCTCAAGCTCATTGGAGCCCAGCTTCTCGAGCACCTGCTTGGGACGGCGATGGCGCCGGATCAGCCGAATCACATCGATGCGCGAGAGATCGTCAGCGAAGCCTTGCGCCACGGTACGTGTACCCGACCAGAGCAGCTCCCGAGTTCGCTGGTGATGTTCACGGTGCCGGTGGAGGCACTCATTGGCGGTCTCGAGCGCGCGCTGTTTCGCCTCCGCAACGTACTCCTCCACGCTCGCGGTCCCCGACAGACCCCGTACCAGCGCCATGGAGGTTTGGGCGCTCTGCAAGAGCTGACCAAGTTCGCTCACGATGCTGTGACCGTCCGCGCGCATGGTCTGCAGCACCCGCGCGACCACCTCGTTGACAAAGCGCTCTCGGTGCCACGCCTGCAGCCGCGACAGATCGACCGCGTAGGAGGGCTCGCGCCGCTGGATCGCCCCTAGCAGCCGACGGCGACGCTTGAACCGGCGCGTCCAACGATCGTCCACGGGCCTCACCGCGAACTCGTCAGCGGCCCTCGCCACCATCAGCGGTACTCCAAGTTGCACCAGCGAGGGCACCTCCAAAAGCTCGCGGAGGCGATTTTCGAGGGTGCTCTCTTGACGTGGCACCTCGTCCGCCAAAAAGTCGTTGAGGAGCGTCTTTGCCGCCTTCAGAAGGGAGCTGTTGGCTCGATTGGTCGCCCGCCTTAGTCGCCGCGCGTGACTCCCGGTCACGCCTTTCTCGAGCAGGTTGAAGTGGCGCTCCAAGGTCTCGTGAACCCGCTCGATGAGCTCGATCTCGGCCTCGTAGACCCGCTGGATCGCGCGCTTGTCGAAGGTGGACGCCATCCCCGCCAGCCGACGGCCGAAGTGACTCGCGGGCGGGTAGATGTCTGGATGTCGATCGATATTAAGATCAAACTCGAGCTCCGGTGCGTCCTCGATCGCCGCCATCGAAGCGGCGGTGGTCCCCGCGCGGCGGACGGTGAGCACCGGCTCGAACGATGTGGCGGCCCGATACACCAGCGCCGTACCCAGAGGCGCCAAGTCTCTCTCGAGGCGAGAAGAGACCCCCTGTTCGGCGAGCGCCGCCCCCATCACGACCAAATCCGCGCCCTTCGACTGTGCCTCGAGAAGCGCCGAGAACGACGCCTCCTCCGGCGTCAAGTTCACGGCACGGATCGTCGCGTCAATTCGCAGTTCCGTGACGAGGCGACTCGCCCGGGCGAGGAGGTGCTCGTTGTCGGCGACGTCCTCCGAAAAGATGAGGACTCGGATCTCTACGCCGGGCCACTCATTGGAAGAGATAATGAACCTGAGCAAGGACAGCGCGAAGGGCAGGTTGCCCCCGTCGCTCGACCACCACACGTCGATACGCCGGCGGGCGCCGAAGCCACGCTCAGGATCGTATCGAAACAGCATCAAGCTCAGGTCCTGCTCCACGATGGCGCGGAACATCCCCTCGAACTTCGTGTCATCGCCCGGCGAGGGTCCGTCCGCGCGGGGGCAAAAGTCGGACCAGTCGAGCAGTACGGCGTTGGGTCGCAGACCGATCACTCCGTGGTACCGGCACATGTCGCGCACAGTCGCCGAGTCTGCGTCGCTGTGGATCACGTGATGGAACATGCCGACCGGCAGCGCCTCCGCGTCCACTGTGGGAGCGCTCCGCGACTCGTGCTCTTTAATTTCAGGCGGCACGAGCACGATGTCCGTGAACAAACCCCGCCCTCGCACCATCGTCTGGCCGAAGTTCAGCAGGTATGGGCGGGTGCCCGTCGTCCGCGCCATCCGACTGAAGGCGAGGATATTGGGCCGCCAATTCCGAGCTTGCGGCGCCCCTTGACTCAGCCGGTGAAGCCCCGAGCGGACCACGGTCGCCCACACCCCCTCCCACGTGTCCCCCGCCTCCAACCGCAACTCTCGACGCTGGAGCAGCACGTAGATGCCGATCAAGATGGCACCGGAGAGCAGCATGGCGATGATGTCTAGCTGCACCATCACCACAAAGCTCGTGAGCGCACCGATCACCGGAAAGGCGCGCGGGATCTTAAACGTGGGTCGAAAATCGGGGCTCGCCCAGGTCTCGATGGCGGCGATGAGGTTCAAAAAACCATAGAGAGCGAGGAACACCATCGACACAATCCGAGCGATGACGTCGAGTTCGGCGATGAGGATGCCCGCCTCTCCGATCACAAACGCCAGCACCAGCGCGTTGCGCGGCTCGTTGGTCTTCCCCGTCCCTTTCGCGAACCACGCCGGGGTGATGCGATCCGCGGAGACCGCCTGCAAAATCCTCGGGGCGCCAAGGATGGATCCCAGCGCCGACGACAGCGTAGCCCCCCACACCCCCGCCACCACCAAAAAGGGAACCGCCGCGATGGCCACCAGAATATTCGGATCCTCGCGGAGCAGCTTCGCATCCACGCGAAACGCCAAGAAGGCCGCGAGCGCCATATAGACCACAAAACCGACGACAATCGCCGCCATGGATCCCACGGGGATCGACTTGCGAGCGTCCCGGAGATCACCCGACATGTTCACGCCCGCCGTGAACCCGGTGACCGCAGGGAAGAAAATGCCAAACAGGAGGTAAGGCTCGACGCCGCCCGCGGGACGAGACCAGTGAAGCTGCGCAGGCGCCTCCGGGCTCCCCAAAAAAATTGAGAGGATGCTCAGGCCGATCAGCGCCAGGATCAGATACTGCAACCTGATGGCGAGGGCGGTGCTGATAAAGGTGAGCACCGTCAAGGCCACCAACGTCGCCGTGCCGCAGATCCGGATGGTCCGGGCATCGGCCGGAATCTCAAAATACGAAAGCAGGCTCTCGGCGAAACCGATGATGTACAACGAGATGCTAAACGAGAGCCCTAAAAACAGCGCGATCCCGATGGTCCCCCCGAGGGGGAGTCCGAGACTACGAGAGATAATGTAGTAGGGGCCTCCGGCGCCGACCGCCTTGTCCGTGGCGATGGACGAGATGCTCAGCCCGGTGCTCACGGAGATCACGTGGGCCACCATGATGATGATCGCGGTGGTCTGAAGGCCGCCGTTGCCCACCACCCACGGCAACCGCAGGTACATGATCACGCCGAGAATCGTGAGGATGGACGGCGTAAATACGCCGCCAAAAGTTCCAAACTTGCCGTCCTTGGCCATACGAGGCGCTGCCGCGCGCGCGCGCGCTAGCCCCGGTACTATAGGCAGCAATCGCCCACCACGTCGAAAAACGACGTGTCTTCAGGGTGGGGCGTCGAGGCAAGTGACGAAAATGACGCAAAAAACGGTGATCGCGCGGCGACGCGCGGCCCTCGTACGGCCCCTGCCGTTTGAACGGGCTGAGGGCGGATTCCCCGCTCCTTCGATGCGGCGACCCCGCATGGAACTTGATATGCTCCCGCCTGCATGAGCGACGTCGCGATCACGATGTGGAGCCGCGTTCGCGGCGCGGGCCTCTTCTTGTGGATCGTCGCGTGCGACCTCATCACCAAGGGCACCGCGCGCCTCGGCGGATGCCCGGATGAACCGGTGGTCAACGCCGCGTTTTTCAAGGAGATGCTGACCCCGCCCCAAGGATGTACCGGCACCGAGCTCGCGGGTCCCGAACTACAGCTCGTTCCCGGACTCCATGACGGCGCGCTGTTCGGCCTTGGCGCCGGTCAGTTTGGGGGCTTCGCGGGTCAAGTGTACGCGCTGAGTCTCCTATTCTTCGCCGTCGCGATCACCATCGTGATCCGTCGGTGGAAGCATCAAACCGGCGCTGACTCGAGGCTGTTGGCGCTCATCTGGGCGGGCGCGCTCATGTCCGCGTTCCCTCGGCTGATGGGCACGGGGCTTGGCTGGTACGAAATCAGCGCCTTCGGACTGCTCACCAGCATCGGCGAGTTGTCCCTTGTGCTCGGTGTGCTCTGGGCGCTGTGGCGCTTCCTGGCCGAGCTCGTCGGCTGACGCCATATCGACGCGGACGTCCCTGATTGCTATTGTCTGCCCGTGGGCACGCGCGCGACGGTCATTCTTGAAGCCTGTGGTGAGTACGATCCAGAGCGCATCCGTCGGATCGTGCGAGGTGGTCTCGAGCACCTCGACCTCGCCCCCCACGGCCGCACGCTCGTCAAACCAAACTGCGTCGCCTCCGGCAAGCACTTTCCCCATGCGTTCACACGCCCTGAGTTTTTGGAGGGCGTGTTGCTCGCGCTCAAGGACCGCACCAACGCGCCGCTCGACGACTTTGCGGTGGGTGAGCGCTGCGGCATCACCGTGCCGACGCGATACGCGTTCAAAGAGGCCGGCTACTACCCCATGCTCCAGCGGGTCGGCGCGCGCCCTGTCCACTTCGACGAGGTGAGCCAGGTCGAGATTCCGCTCGACCACGAGGCCCGCTTGCGCGACAGCCTCTTCACCCCCGCCCCCGTGGCCGCCGCGGACTTCTTCGTCAACTGTCCCAAGTTCAAGGCCCACCCGTGGACCACGGTCACTTTCTCGCTCAAAAACTACATCGGCATTCAAGATGATCGACATCGACTCATCGATCACGACCACAAGTTGAACGAGAAGATCGCGGATCTTCAGTACATCGCGCAGCCTCAGTTTATCGCCATCGACGCCATCACCGCCGGCGAGGGGCGCATGCTCACGCCCATCCCCTTCGACATGGGCATGGTCCTCATGGGCGACAACCAGGTCGCCTTTGACGCCGTGTGCTGCCACATCATCGGCGTGGACCCGCGCTCGGTCCCCCACATCCGCTTGGCTCACGAACGCGGCTTTGGCCCCATCGATCTCGAGGAGATCGACATCGTCGGGAGCGTGTCGCTGAACGACGCGAAGGCCCGCGCCGCTGGTTTTCGCGTGGGCCTCATCCCCGTGGACGAGTACTTCAAGGGATCCTCCATCCGCGCCTACGGCGGGACCCCTCCAAAGCCCTCGAACACGGACTATTGCTGGGGCGGATGCCCCGGCGCGCTTGAGGAGGCCATCGAGATCCTCCGACAGTTCGACACCGGCACGGATGACAAGATCCCGCCGACCCACATCGTCTTCGGCGCCTGGGACAAGCCCCTCGACGTCAACCCCGGGGAAAAGGTGATCTTCATGGGGGACTGCGCCACCTACCGCGGCCCAGTGGCGGGGCGCGACGTGGTCATCGAGAACGTCTACGAGGATCGCTCCACCAAGAAGCCCCTCGACGCCAAAGACGTCGACATCTTCGGCAAGATGATTGGCACCACCCTCGCGTGGCAGTCCATGCGGAGCAAAGACGTGCTGGAGATCCGCGGCTGCCCGGTCAGCGTGGCCGAGCAAGTGCTGTTGCTCGTCAAGCTCGGGAAGCTCAAGAACCCGTACATGGACCCGCTCGTGGCGCTTCGCTTTACCAACGCCTACCTGGGCAAGCGGGCGCGCAACGCCATGAACCGACTGCTCGGGATTCCCTATAACCGGCCCGGTGCCGCGCTGCGCGGCGCCGCCAAGCCCCGGCTGCAGCTTCCCGTCTCCACCAATTAATGTTCGGGGCGGCTGGCGCGGCTACTTCGGCACGCACATCCCCATGTCGCAATCCATGTTGCCCATGCAACTGTTAAAGCATTCGCCGCAGTGCTGCTTTGTGCTCTGAAGATCGACGCATTCGCCACCGCAATCGGTGAGACCAGGATCACACATCACGCCAGTGGTCGAGGTCTCTCCACCGCCGGTGGTGTCCTCAGTGCCCGTGGTGTCCTCAGCGCCCGTGGTGTCCATGCCCCCGGAGTTCCCACTGCCCGCGCTCGCGGTCCCTGGATTTCCGGTCATGCCCCCGTCACCATCTCCCGTCGTCTCACCATCCGCGGTGCCAGAGGTGCCTCCCGCGTCCACCCCGCCGTCCTCCGCGCTCGTCGCGGCGGTTCCCCCGGACGTATCCGAGCCCAGCGAGGAGGAGGCCCCCATGAAGTCGGGGTTGTCTTCGATGCAGCCGAGGGCCAAGGCGCTGCTTGAGAGGACGAGCAGAGTTTTGAGGATGTGCGTAGTCATGTCTAAAATCTCCCTGTCAGCCCGACAAAGCGGGGAGCGATGACGGCGCTCATACGCCGTTCTTTTTTACGATCGAGGATGAGCAACGTCGTCCCTGCGGCCACAAGTGCCAAGCCGCTCACGGTGAGGCCGACACCAGCACCGAGCGTGTTGTAACGAAACTTGCAGCCTCCGTCGGCGTCCACGTTCGCGCCCTCGCAGTCCCGCTTGTAGGGATTCTCATCGATCCCGAGCAGCACGAACCCCGACAACATCGCCGCGCTGCCCGCTCCGATCGCCGACCACGTCACGATGCGAGAGGTCTTCGGAGTCCACCACCCGTTGGTCTCCGCGGGCTCGAGCGCCATCGTGACCGCGCGACTCTCTTTGGAAGTCACCTCCACTGTCTGACGAGCGGTGACGTAGCCCTCTTTGCGGACCTCGATCTCCCGCGTCCCCACCCCAACCTCGCCATCGAAGGGGGTGAATCCGTAGGACTCACCGTCCACAAAGACCTCCGCCCCGGGGGGATCGCTGCCCACCGAAATCTGACCTTCAAAAGAGACGGGCGCTGGCTCGGCGGAACGATCGGGTAGCTCGGCTCCACGCACCGCGACCGCCTGGGCGAGCTCGACCGCGGCTTCTGTCACCTCATCGAACGAACAGATTTCGCAGTCTCTCGACTCCGTGCCCACGACGGCGCCATCCTGCGCTCCACGGAGATCCACGGAGATCACGTAGTCGTTGAGGCTCTCCTCAACGCGGACGCTCACCGCCCCCGCGAGCATCCCAGCGCGCGCTGAATCGACCACGCAGTCGGCGTCGGAGCATCCGAGCCCAATGGCGGTGACCTCATGCCCCGCCGCCCGCAGCGCCTCGATAACGCCGGCATCAATTCTCTGCACGAGCTCTGGAGTCGCCCCCTCGCCAACGGCCACGGTGGGGCCGACACCGAGCGATGGACCTGCGTTCGCGATTCCTAGCGCCAGTGCGACTGGCGTGAAGGCAGACACTCCCATCCTCCTATCCTAACAGGTGGCATGGGCTACGTGAACTTCAAGTGGCGAGTTTAGAGCCTGCGAAGTTGTTGCCCGCTTCCGCCCCACCACGACGAAATTTTGTATAAAATGGCGACGTGGCAGAGGACACACCACCGGACTCCTCGAACAAGGACGAACCGCAGCCCGCGGATGAGCCCAGCAAAGCCGCGCCCAAAAAGCAGCCTACACTGCCACCGGCGCCCGTCGGACGGACTGCGGGCAAGAAGACCACCGCGTTCTCGGACCTGATCCTCGGCGGTGCGAAGCAACCCGCCAAAACCGCCTCCACAAGCCCCAAAACACCCCCAGTCGACGGTTCTGACGCAACGGGCAGGGCCTCGTCATCAGCGAGTGCGTCGGGATCCATGCCCAGTCTTGGTGCGGGTCTGGGCCTCAAACTCGGCAGCTCCGCGACCATGAAGCGTCCGGACCTCTCGAATGTGAGCGATGGTACCGAGACCTCTGCTACCGATCTCAGCCTTACAGAGATGGAGATGGTGGAGCTTGACGAAGAGGAGTCGGAGAAGGCCCCCGCGCCTCGAACGAGCAGCCCTCCCCAGCGCCGCCCACCTCCGCGCTCTCAGCGCACTTCCGTGGGCGGCCCCTCGGCCGCCGTTCCGCCGACGACGAGCGCACCGACCGGCGACGACCCAACGGCGACCGAGGAGCAAGACAGTGACGAGGCGCGGCTCGCCCGTGCAGCCGGGCTGTTCGCCGAGCCCGCCTCCGAGGAGAAGCACGACAGCGCGGACTCGAACATCAGCCCCGCCACCTACCCTAGCCCGCATTGGGCCGGCGAGGTGCACGAACAAACCAGCGGAGACGAGGCCACCTGCCGCGTCGTCCATGTGACGAGCGGGGCGACCCACGAGCGAGGGGTCCTCGACGGATTCAAGGCGAGCAGCAAGGATGCGCACGCCCAGCTCGGCAAAGGCCACTGCGAACTGCTCGCGGCATCCATCGACGAGGGCACCCTGCAGCTTGCCACCCGCGGCCACGGGCTGCCGTCACTCCGAGAACTCACGCGCGCGACGCCGTTGGCACTCAACCGCGCGTGCGGCATCCTTCGACAAGTCGCGGCCGCAGGCGCCAAGCTCGAGAAGCAGGGGATCGAACATGGGGCGCTCACGGTCGACGCCGTGCTCCTCGACGCCAACGACGTGATCCGCTTGACCGATGTCGGCCTCGGGAAACTCGTCGATCTTGAGGCGGAGGCCTTCGATAACGAGTTCGCGCCACACCTCCCAGAGACCGCTGTCGGTATGTCCCCCGAACGCCCCGACATCTACGGCTTCGGGTGCGTGGCTTTCTTCGCGTTGACGGGTCGACCTCTATTTCGTGAGACAGGCACCACCGACGCGGGGCAACAGCGCAGGCGGCACGCGATCGAAGAACCGGACCAGCTCAAGCGCGAGGGCCGAAAAATCCACGACGATCTCAACGCCTTTGTCCAGCGCTGCCTCGAAAAAGATCCGTCGGACCGCTACGAAGACTTCGCCAAGCTCAGCGTGGCGCTCGGAGAAGCGCTGACCGCCGCAGGCATCACAACCGACTTCGACGACCTTGGATCCCTCGGGGGGGGACGCAAGGTCGACTCACGCGAAGTGCCGAAGACCGCGGGCGCCATCATCGCCCGCGCGTCCAGCTCGAGCAGCAGCCTGGCGCCGGTCGAGCAGAGCACCATGCGCGTCGCCGGCGCGTCTGTGATCGCGCCAATCGCCGACGCCGTCGACGCCGTCTCTCCAACTCCTGCCGCGCCACCGGCCCCGGCGCCCTCAAGCGACGAGAAGGGACTTGAGGAGTTTGAGCTAAAAAAAGCCCACATCGACTGGCCCACGAAGAGCCGACGCCTTCGGCAGCTCGGCACATGGGGCGCCGTCGCCATCGTCATCGTGCTCGCCTTGCGCTCGCTGGGCGAGTACATGTCCGAGCGGGCCGCAGAGCGCGACGCGGAGGAGCAGGCGGCCCTCGCCCGCGGTGACCTCCCCGACCGCTGGAAAGATCTCCACGCGAGCGCGTCCACGACCGGCACCCTTGAGGTCGTGTTCGCAGAAGGGACGCCCTCCACCGCGCGAGATGCCACGACCGCCGGTGGCGACGTGGAGGCGGCAGACACCTCTAGTGGGGGCGACGACACTACCGGCGACGACACCACCGGCGACGACACCACCGGCGACGACACCACCGGCGGCGACACCACGAGTGGCGACACCACCGGCGACGACACCACCGGCGAGCCCGCCGAGGCCGTCCCCGTGGCGGACGAGACTCCCCCAACGGAGCCGACCCCTGCGGCCCCGACACCAACATCCTCCCCCACGGGCGACCCAGACAAGCTGGCCAAACAGGCCGCGTCGGCGCTCAAGAGCGGCAGCCGCAACAGAGCGATCTCCTTGTACAAGCAGGCCCTTGCTGTGAACACCCGACACGTCACATCCTTGATCGGCCTGTCGGACATCTACTTCGACTCGGGCAGCTACAGCGCCGCGGCGCGCTACCTGAGGCGCCTCACCTCGGTGCGACCGTCGACGGGAAAATACAGAATCTTGCTGGGGGACGCCTACTACAAGTCGGGCGCCTACGCGAAAGCGGTGACGCAGTACGAGCGAGCGGTCTCCTTGGGAGTCTCCGGCGCCGACCGGCGCCTCGCCAAGGCCCAAAGCAAGCTCTAGACGCGACTGCGCCGCCCCCTAACGGGGCCCAATGACCTCGGCGCCAACGATGGGCACGAGGGCTTCCGGGACGCGCACGCTGCCATCCGCCTGCTGGTAGTTCTCAAGGATCGCCACCAGCGCCCGCGAGGTCGCCACCGCCGTGCCGTTCAGCATGTGAACATACTGCGGCTTGGCCTTCTTGCCGTCCTCGCTCGACTCGCGGTACCGAATCTTGAGACGGCGAGACTGGTAGTCCGTGCAATTGGACGTGGAGGTGACCTCGCCAAAGTCGCCTCGGCCCGGCATCCACGCCTCAATGTCGAACTTACGGTACGCGGGCCCCCCGAGATCGCCTGATGCGATGTCGAGGACCCGGTAGGGCAAGCCCAGCCCCTGGAAGACCTCCTCCTCGATGGCTAGCAAATTGGTGTGCATGGCCTCGCTCACCTCGAGCGACCCCTCCGTGAACACGAACAGCTCCACCTTGGTAAACTGATGCACGCGGTACAAGCCCCGCGACTCTTGTCCATGGGAGCCCGCCTCCGTTCGGAAGCAGTGCGACAGACCTGCGACGCGCAGGGGCAGTCGATCGATGTCGAGAATCTCGTCGGCCAGCATGCCCCCCAATGTGATCTCCGCGGTGCCCACAAGACACAGGTCCGTGTCCGCCACCGAGTAGATTTGAGAAGACTCTCCGCGAGGGTTGAAACCAAGGCCGTCGAGGATCTGTGCACGCGCCAAGTCCGGGGTGACATGCAAAGTGAAGCCATGCTTACGGGCGATGCCCAGCGCGTAGTGTTGCAACGCGAGGTCGAGCAGCACCGCCTCGTTGCGCAGGTAGTAGAACTTTTGTCCCGCGACCCGTGCGCCGGCCTCAAAGTCCACCAGGTCGAGCGCCTCGGCCAGCGAGAGGTGGTCCTTGGGCTCGAACCCTTCGGCCGCCATGTCGCGCGGCGTCCCCCACCGTCGCAGTTCGCGGCTCCCATCTTCTCCGCCGATGGGCGTCTCGGGATGCGTGAGGTTCGGGACCTTGCGCCACACCTCCTCGCGGGCGCGCATCGCAGCGTCGCGCGCCTCCCCCACGTCGCGCGCGCGGTCTCGCAGCGCCCGGCCCTCCTCGATCAGTGGCGCCCTCGCCCCCGCTTGCTCGTCTTTAGGGAGCGCGCCCACCTTCTTCATGGCCGCCGCGTTCTCGTTTTGGCGCTGGCGCAGCGCCTCTTCTTCTTGAAGGCTGTCGCGATACGTCTCATCAAGCGCACGGAGTCGACGCACGGTCTCTTCGGCCCATCCCTCCTCCGGGAGGTCAGGAAACAAGCGCGCATTGCGCTGAGTTAGCGTCTTCTCAATGGCCTCGGGTTGTTCGCGCAGGAGTTTGATGTCGAGCATCGCGGCCGAAACATAGCCGCTTGACCCCTCGTCTGTCTCCGTTCATGATGCCGGCCGCAAGGAAAAGACCATGGCCTTTGGAGACAACCGAAAAACCCCCAAGATGAACAAACGCCGCGCCCAACTTCGCAAGAAGGCTCGCCTTGCCCGCAAGGCCGCCGCTGCCAAGGCCGCGCGCCAGTCCTAAGGCGACCGCGTTTCAAGGTTTCTGCGAGGAGCGATGCTCTTCGCGCTGCCCTCCGTAGATTCGTGGTCTGAGCCCCTGAGCCCCGCTCTGAGCCCTCTTAGAGGGGGTTTTGAGAGCGATGGGGGCGCTCGTTCGCGTCCTTCCCTCCGTTTTTTTGGAGGTTGAGCGGGCGCGACGTAGCGTCGTACGTATCCGCCCATCTCACGCACTCGACCGCACGCAACGCCGGGGATCGGCCCACGGCGCGCTTGGGCTCTTGGCCGTAGTGTCCATGGCCACCTGGGTTGCGGGACTTGGCGCGGTCCGCGCATCTGGCCATCTTCCTGGGCTCGCGGCCCTCGATGAGGCCTCAGCTCCGCTCCGCATCGCGACCGCGACGGGCCAAATGAACTGGCCAGATCAGATTGAGGGCGCGCTCGCCCGGGTCGAGAGACCGTTGACCTCGGCGGCACAGGGATCGATCCCCGTGCTCGCCGGCGCGGCGCCCCCCCCCGATGCGCACACACACGGGGGCGAAGCTATCCCCGCGACTGACGTCGCGAGCCTCCATCGGCGACTGCGCCAACTCGTGGCTCGGCTCCCCGCGCGGGCCTCTGCCAGCGTCCACGTTCGAGACCTGCGCAGCGGCGCCGTGCTCTTTGATCATGCCGGGGACGTGCCGCGAAATCCGGCGAGCACTCAAAAGCTCCTCACCGCCGCCGCCGCCATCGAGCTCCTCGGTCCCGATTATCGCTTCGAGACCCGGCTGCACCGAGCCGGCGGCGTGGTCTACCTCGTCGGAGAGGGCGACCCGAGCCTGCTCCTCGACGACCTGTACACGATGGTCACGCAGAGTCACTTCGAGCTCGATTCGGAGCCGATCCACACGGTGATCGTAGACGACAGCGCTTTCTCAGATCTCCGCTTCGGTCCGGGGTACGCGGCGGATGGACCAGACCCAAGCTACCTCGCCCCAAGCAGCGCCTGCTCCGCCAATTTTAACACTGTCGAGGTGGTCGTGTCGTCCTCCAAGGACGGGGCGAATATTCAGGTGACCCCGCGAAGTACAGCGGTCACTGTTGTGGACCGCACCTCGCGAACGGGCGGCCCGCTGCGTGTGCACACCCGCGCCGCCCCCGACGGAGACGGCACCGTGGTCGTGGTCCAAGGGCGACCACCGCGTCGTGGAAATCCGAAAACAATTCGACGCAGGGTCCTCACCCCCTCCCTCTTCACCGGGGGCGTGGTCGCCAACTTGATCGCCGAGCTCCACGATCAGCCGGCGCCCCGAGTGGCCCGTGGCTCGCTCGATACGGGGGCGCCGCTGCGAGCGACGCACAGATCGCGCCGACTGGTCTCGGTCCTCCGATCCGCGCTCACCTTTTCGAACAACTTCACCATCGAGCAGGTGCTCCGCACGCTCGCCTGGCGCGCCACCAGCGATCCCGGTTCCTGGACAGACGGGGTTCAGATCCTCCAGCGATACTGGCGCGCCATCGGAGGCGAGGATACGCAGCTCGTGGTCGTCAACGGGGCGGGACTCTCTCGTGACGGCCGAATCGACGCGCGCGGCCTGGTCAGCGTCGTGGCGCAGATCCAGCGGCCCGGCACCCACGCACATCTGCTCGCCTCCTCCATGGCTCGCCCCGGTTCAGAGGGCACCTTGCAGGGTCGACTCGCAGAACTAGGCCCCGATCTCATCGCGAAAACCGGCACCCTGTCGCGCAGCAGCGCGCTCGCCGGCATGGTGCTCGATGACGAAGGAGCTCGCCCGCTGGGCTTCGCGGTGCTCGTGGACGGCGCCCCTCTCCCTGTCGCGCGCGCGTTCCAAGACAACCTCGCCCGAGCGCTGTATCGCCATCTGCATGTGGACGCTGGGGCCTCGTCCCGGCGACCGTGACCTTTGGCGGCCCCCGTGTCATCCTCCCGCCATGTCCGACGCGCACGCACGGGTCCTCACCGGCATCCAGCCCTCCGGGACCATCCACCTCGGCAACTACTTCGGGGCCATCGCCCAGTGCATCGGGCTCCAAAACGAATTTCCCGGCGAGAGTTTTTTCTTTATCGCCGACTACCACGCCCTGACAACCATCCACGACGGCGACCGCCTCCGCGAGCTCGTTCGCGAGCTCGCGGTCACCTACCTCGCCTGCGGAATCGATCCAGACAAGGCCATCTTGTATCGACAGTCTGACGTCCCAGAGGTCACAGAGCTGACCTGGCTCTTGTCCACCGTCACCGGCATGGGCCTGCTCGAGCGCGCCCACTCCTACAAAGACAAAGTGGCCCACGGCATCAAGCCCTCGGCGGGCCTGTTTTTTTATCCCGCGCTGATGGCCGCGGATATTTTGATGCCCAAAAGCACCCTGGTGCCCGTGGGAAAAGACCAAGTGCAACACGTGGAGATGGCGCAAGATATGGCCACCCATTTCAACGAGCGCTTCGCTGGCGGCGCGCCGGTGCTGGTGCGACCCGAGGCTCGACTGTCCAAGGCGGCGTACGTACCCGGCACCGACGGAAAAAAAATGAGCAAGAGCTACGGGAACACGATCCCTTTGTTTGAGTCGGGCAAACGACTCAAGAAAATCGTGGGTCAGGTGGTCACCGACAGCACCAACTTGGGAGATCCCCTCGACGCGACCACGTGTAATGTGTTCGCCTTGTTGAAACTCTTCGCCGACGCAGATGAACTCGCGCGGATTGAGGCGTGGTATCAGGCCGGGGAACGAGACGGCGCCCCATTTGGATACGGCCACGCAAAACAGCTGTTAACTGCCCATATTGAGCAGTTTTTCGCGCCCGCCCGCGCCCGCTACGAGCATCTGATTGCTCACCCCGAAGAAGTGGAGGAGGTCCTTCAACGCTCGGCCGCCCGGGCCCGCGAAGTCGCGCAGAAAACGTTGTACGATTGTCGACGTGCCTGCGGACTTGTGTGAGTCCCGCGAACAAGGCGGGGATGATGTGTTGTTGGACTCGAGCGAGCTTGAGACAGTCTCGCTCGCCCGCCTCGCGCTGACCCACCCACGAGGGCTCGCAGGCCTTGAGCCGCTGTTCGAGAGAACCCACGGGGGGGGCGCCCGTATCCCGGGCTGGCTCCCCATCAAGCTCAAGCGTGAGTGCGTCGATCTCAACGCCTCGTGCGTGGTTCGCACACCGATCGGGCGCGGTCGAGATCCCATATGGCTCGGCTTCGCGCTCGTGGGGACTCCCCCGTCTCTCGCTCCATGCGCGCGCATGAGCGGCATGGGGGTCGTACCGAGCTACCGCGGCCGAGGACTCGCACGTCGCATGCTCGCGCATATTCAACGGGAGCTTCCGGAGACACACCACAAGCTGCGCTGCCTGAGCGAGCCGAATAACCGAAGCATGTACACCCACTTGGGCTTTCAAGAATCCCACCACATCGCCACGCTCCTCCATTTCGGCGCCGGGGAGAACACTTCCCTCGCGGAACCTCAAGAAGCCCGCCCGCGGCACGGCGAGGTCATCTCTCAGTGGCTCGAGGAGACCTGGACACACAGCCCCTTTGAATCCAAGCGGCTATGGCAGACTGATGATGGGCGCGCCTACCTCACCCGCGAGGGACGCTCGCTGCTGGTGCATCGCTTCGAGATCGCCGACACCAGCGAGATCGAGCGCGGCGCCCTGCTCCTCGAGCAGCTCCGCGCGTGCGTGCAGCAAGACACCCCCGTGCTCATCTACGGCTGGCCAGACGACCCGGACGCCCTGCGTTCCATGGACCATCGCGGCTGGCAAGTGGCCCAACGCGCGTGCGTGATGGTACGAGACTACTAATTCTGGACGTTTAGCGCCGCCCTGATGGCCTCTTCGTCAGACTGGCTCCCCCAGTCACCGCGCCCGCGGTTCTTTGGTATGGTCTCGGCAGCGGCGCCATCTGACTTCGCCGCTACACGGAGTTTGTGATGCGTAACCTTGTCTATTTTACCCTCAGTAGTTCCCTCCTCTTCGCGGTCCCTGGATGCTCCAAAGATCCGCTCGATACCTCGGGTGAGACCGCCGCAGACGGCACGACCGGCGGCGAGACCGGGGGAACCACCGGGGCCATGGACGACGGCAGCGCCGACATGGACGGTGGCATGACCGACGCGGGCTCCTCCTCCTCCTCGACCGACGACGGCGCGGCCTTTTTGCCCGACGACACCTCCTCGAGCACGAGCGGCGCGCCTGACCCGCTTCCCAACGGGAGTCAGTGCGGTGGCGACGGCGAGTGTGAGTCCGGCATCTGCAACCAGCCGTTTCCCGGCTTTGGGATCTGCTCCGACTGTCGCTCGGACGGCGACTGCCAGCAGAGCGGAGACGGCGTGAACTGCACGCTCAACGACTCTGGTTGGTACGCCTGCTCCGCTGGAAACCTCGGTGAGCAGTGTGAGTCCGACGCCGGCTGCGGCGATCCCCTCACGTGTGAGGAGATCGTGAACTTCGGCGGGATCTTCGGGCTCACCGCATGCAGCAACTGCGCCGACACCAGCGAGTGTGACGCAGACAATGTCTGCGCTCCCGTGGTGATGCTGGACGGCTTCGACCTCGGCGGCTATCGCGACTGCGTCGCGCCGGGCAGCATCCCCAACGACTCCATCTGCGACGACAACGCCGAGGGCGACGTGGCATGCGCGGGGCTCTGCGCCCCCGTGGACACCGGCTTCGCGGGTCCCATCGGCGTGTGCGGCGACTGCGAGACCGACGCGGACTGCGCCATGGGCCAGACCTGCGCGCCGGGTTCCTTGGGTCAAGGCGGCGTCGCCGGCAACTCCTGCCAGTAACGCTCCTTAAAACTGGAGGTTCACCCCGTAGGTGGGCGTGATCACCCGGGGCTGTCCCGGGAGCGGCCCCACACCGCCCACAAAGGGTGACCAGCGCCGCGCCGGCGTGCGCATGCCGACACGGTAGTACGCCTCCCCCATCGCGCGACGCTCCTTGAGTCCCTTGCCGAGCAACACGCCGCCCGTGGCGAGGAGGGAACCCGTCACGGCCGCGGTGATATACGTCGCCCAATAGTTTGGAGCGAGCGCCACGGTGTAGAGGCTAAAGCCTGTCAACGGCGCGAAGACCCCGGTCGACACGCTCCCCGAGATGATCTTCGCCCGGGCGCGCCGTACGAGACGCTCAGACGCCTCCACCGTCGGTGCCGCTGGATATGCGTATTCGTCCACGATGGGGTCCCCACGTTTCCATCGCACACGCCAATGAAGCCCCACCCCAAGGAGCGCCCCGCCCGCCGCCGCGAAGATGATCCCGGGAACTGTGATGGGCGGCAGGAACCGGTCATACAACGACAGGTCATCTCGGAACCATCCTGGCGCCGCCACGATCAGCAACGGGACCCCAATCCCCAAGGAGAGGCCCCCCCGATGATCATCCCGGTCCCCTTGCGCGGCACCGTGTGAAGCCCACCCTGAGGAACCACCGGCGGGGGCACGGGCGCCGCCTCGGGTCCGGGCGCCGCCTCAGGTCCGGGCGCCGCCTCCACGGGCAACACCGGCGGTGCGTCGCTCGACTCGGCGGGGGCACCCTCCTCTGCCGCAGCCGCCTCCGCGGACGCGGGGGCATCCCTCACGACATGAACGCCCGCCGACATGGGAGACGCGGCATGAGCAGCCGGCGCGCCCGTCATCAGCACCGCCACACCCCACCCACGAATCCGGTCTCGACGACCTTTGCACCATCCCCTCAGGGTATCCGCCACGTGGCTCTCACTGCGCTGCGGGGTCGGGGGTACACCACAGCTGCTCGGGGTACAACTCGATGCGTAACACCTCCACCCCATCGCGCGCCACGACGATCTCCAGGGGAGCCCCGCTCGCGGCCTCGCAATATCCGAGCCCCTCGCTCCTCGCGCGAAAGTCATGGACCAGCGATTCCAGCTGTCGCGCCACAGAGGTCGGCCGCGTGCGACCAAGCTCCCTCAAGGTCCCCCGCCCTGCGACGTAGACGACGCCCTCCGAACGTTCGAACGTGGGTGTCTTCACGGACGCGACCCCGTACAGGTCTCCATAGGTGTCGAGCAACTCGTCGAGTCGTTCAACCTCAAAGCCCCGGACGACGCGACGACGTGGCACGCAAAGGTCCTCGACGGCCTCGAACAGCAGGCGGGTCCGCGCGAGCCGGTCGAGATTCGGGAGCGACGGCTCCGCTGCGAGGAGCTCCACACCGCGGTCTGCCAGCGCTGAGAACCACGCCTCAAACTCTTCCGCGGGCGAGCCCAACTCAGAGAGGCATGTCTCACGATCGGGGTACCAGGGATCTACATGCGTGAGCGTGACGGCGCCGTCGAGGGTCACCGTGGGCGTGTCCACGCACGCGTCCACCTGCCCTGTACATGCCCTGAGACGCTCGTACAGTGACGCCGCCGCCGACCGACATCGCGTGCGAGCTGCGGACTTCTCCCGCGGCGAGTTCTCCCGCGACGCCGCCTCGAGTGCCCGCCACGAGGTGCTCCTCGCCAGGGCGTCTTGGGCCTGGCTCCGGAGCGCGTCCTCTAGCGCGTCGAGGGTCTCACCGTGCCGCGCGATCTCCAACGACTCGTGCAACGCGAACCACTGACGAAGTGGCTCGCAGCCGCCTACTTGGCCCACGCGCAGATTGGGTGTGCGCGCCCCAAGCTCACGCACTGTTACGTCGACCTCAACGGACGCCTCGCGCTGCGTCGGCGCTCGCGAACTGCTCTGCTGTGACAGCCATGCCTCCATCGCGACGCGCAATTCGCCGGTAGCCTCCGTGGGGTTGCGAGAGACGATCTTCACGCGCGCCAGCGAAGACCCCGCGACGGCTGCCGCAAGCGCCTCAGGGTCCCCGAGCGTCTTCGCAGGCGGCGACCACGACGGCCGACCTCGCATCAGCGCGCTGCCGTCCCGCAGCGACGGCTCGTTGACCGTCTCAGGCCCGAAAGACGCCCGTGCGGTGCAGGCGCCAATCGCGGAGACGGCGACAAGCGCCCCCCATCTCACGCATGCTGTCCAAGTTCGGGGCACAACGACCAAACTATGGTTGCTCACGCGCATTTTTCCAACATTCGTCTATACTCCCTGGAATGAATCGAGCGTCAAAAGCGCTGCCTGGTCTTCTCCTCGCCGGAGGGCTCTCGGTGCTGTGCGTACACGACGCGGCGGCCGCAGAGGAAGACACGAGCGTTGTGGCCTTCCATTACCAGCCCGTGCCCGACCTTCAAGTCGCGATTTGGCTCGAAGACGCGGACGGAAACTTCATCCGCGATATCTTCATCACCCAAGCCACCGGCAAACTCGGCATCGGGAACCGGCCGGGGATCTGGAACTTCCTGTCCTCATGGCGCTTCCCCTACGGCCCGCGAACCAACGTGTTGCCCGTCTGGGGCCATCGACGCGGGGTCACCTATCCGAAGCTGGTCTTCCACGATCCCAAAGAGGGCTACCAAGACTCCCTCGGCTGGCACGAGAGCACCTCTTCCGACGAAAATTACTTTTGTCGACCGCTCACGGCCGACGAAAACGAGGTGATTCTTGACGTCATGAGCTGCCCCTCGCCTACGTCATTTCACAGCGACAAGGGGATGTTCCTCGAGGGAGAGACGAGCGTGTATCCGCCACGCAACGACATTCTTGAGATCGATCCAGAGCGCGATCATCCGGATGTGGAGAGCTTCACGGACCTCAATGACCTCGACGCCGTGACCGGCGCGACTCCGAGCGGCGTCGCGCCCACGTTTGAAGCAGTCAGCCTGGCGCGCGAAGACGTTGGCGACGGCCCGCTCGTCGCATGGATCGAGGTCAGCCTCGAGCACGACGAGAACTCGAACTGGGAGTTCGATCGCGAGAACGACCACTATGTCGACACCAAGCTCGCCGGGTACGGCGTTGAGTGGCTTGGCCAACCCTCCGTGGTGTACCGCGTGGAGTTCCTCCCGGGGGAAGCGGGTTATACGGTCACGGACTCCTTCTTCGGCTACGGCTCCTTCGAAGGCGGGACCGGAGATATTTCTCCCCCAGACGGAACGATCAGCCTCGCCGGAGGCAGCGGCGCAGATCGACTCCAGCGCTTCACACACGACGGCGCCTACGGCCGATTCGGGATTGAGGTCTCCGGATGGAGCCCCACCGACGGCGACGGCGGCGGTTCGGGCGGGTGCGCGACCAAGCCACTGCCCCCGGTCGTCGATCTCCACGCGAGCCCTCGCACCTTTGACCGGGTCGAGCTCGACTTTGAGATGCCTGCGGACCTCCCGGCCGACATCGACTTGCACCGCCTCAACGTCTACTACTATGTCGGCGAGGACGCCGTTGACGCGTCCGATCTGAACTCGGCACTCGTCCAAGAGTTCACGATTTGTGAAGATAAAGATGACGTCGACTGCGACCTTCACATCGAAGACGGCCATGGGGTCATCTCCGTGGATGAGCTGTGGGGTGACTACTCGTACCAGTTCGCGGTGGTGTACGAGGATCGCTGCTCGTTCGAGAGCCAGCCGGCCATGACCGAGGCGACCACGCCACTTCAAAAGTTTCAGACCATCGATACTTTTTGCGTCGTCGCAACCGCGGCGTGGGGCGCCTCATGGCACGATGAAGTCGTGGCGCTCCGCAGGGTGCGAGACCGCATCCTCAAACCCTCGTCCGTCGGCAACGCCTTCGTCGGCGCCTACTACAACTACGGACCGAGCCTCGCGTGGTGGTTGTCTAAAAACGCCTACGCGCGCGGCGTGGCGCGCGTGCTGCTGTCTCCGCTCGCTGACGCGGCAAAGCTGATCCCGCGATGAGAACGCGCGACTGTCTGGGGCCACTCGGCGGCTACGCTCGCAGCAGACCGCCCATCTCGCGGACCCAAACGATCGCGTCGAGATAAGCCTCCTGCACGCTACCTCGGTCCATGCCTGGGAGCTGCGCGTGTTCAAAATCTCCGAGTTCTTGCGCGAGCACCGTCTCCAAAATCTCCGCGCCGACACCGTGCCGATCCAGGAGCGCCTCTTGAAGAGCCTCGCTCCCCGCGAGTCCCTCGAGAAGCTCCTTGAGCGGCCGGTCCATGAGCGCATCGAGCAAGGAGAACATCCCGATCAAAAAGAAAGATTCTGAGGGTTTTCGAAGGCCCCGGCGGGCGACCAGCTCACAGGTCCGACCACGAATGAGCGCCGCGTCGAGCAACACAGAGGGCTTGCCCTTCACCATCGCGAGCGCCACCATGGACAGCCATTTCCTCACGCCATCTTCACCGAGTAACTCCAGCGCGCGCTGCACCTCGCCCGTCAATCCTCCGCGACGATAATACGCAGAGTTGGCTACTCTCAGCAGACGATAGGTGAGCACCGGATCTAGTCGAATGATCCGATGCAGCGCCTTTAGATCGCCCATGGCCGCGATCAACAGCTCCGCGGAGCGGGAGCGTCCTGTCGCCACCGTCCCTTCGTCAACGACGTGAGGGCGTGACAAAAAATAGCCTTGAAACCCCTGGGCCCCCGCATGCCGACATCGCTCAAACACCTCGCGACTTTCAACGTGCGTGACGATCACCGTGGAGTCGGGACACGCCGCCACAACGGCCTCAAGCGCACCCGGAGCGAGGCTTCGCGCGTCGACTTTAATGAAGTCTGCAGAGCGACCAAAGGCCGCCGTGTCCTCAAACTCGCCCGCGCGATCGATCGCCACGCGGAATCCGTGGGCCCGCAACTGCGTGAGACGTTCTATGGAGGACGCCGACATCCCTTCCGACGCCTCTAGCTCAAGAACGACCGAGTCCGTCGGTAAACAATCTGCCAAACCACGCTCGATCCAGCCGCCGGGGATGTTCACAAACGCCATTTTGCCATCGCACAGGCTGTGGCTACCTCCATCCACGAATCCCCGGAGGAGCAACTGCGAACTCGCAGCGTCGCGGGCGGCGTCGTCTTCCCCGGGCCCTTTGCGAGTCTCGTCCCGAAATAACAGTTCATATCCGATGACGGACAGCCGGTGATCGACGATCGGCTGCCGGGCAATTCGAACCTGCACCACCCTCTCCCAATCGCCATTTTCGACTCAAATCTTGAGCGGTGCGCGGCGCCGCAGACACCCACATCCGAGAAAGGGCAGTCCCTCCATTACACGGCCGCTGAGCGCCCCATCATCCCGGGCCTGGCCCAGATTCGGACATCTCGTTACCATAACGGCGTGCCCAGAATTCTCGTCGTCCGACACGCGCAGGCCTCCTTCATGAGCGCGAACTACGATCGTTTGTCGGACCGGGGTGTGCAGCAAGCACAGCTGCTTGGCGAGCATCTGCAGCGAGTCACCGACACGGCGCGCCCGTTCGATGCCATCATCTCGGGCCCCGCAGAACGCCATCGACACACCGCCTCGATCCTCCGCGATCACCTGGCGGATGAGCATTTACGCGCCACCGAGATCGTGGGCGAGCCACGCCTCGATGAACACGATCTTTCGCCCCTCATCCAGACCGTGCTGAGCGACCCTACGCCCCCAGAGCCGCTGGCCTCGCTTGTGGACGATTTCGGTGCCGCTGACGGCGGCGGCGCCAAATCGAAGGCGCTGCACCGCCTCACCGAGCCCCTCGTCGCAGAGTGGATCGCGGGAACACGCGGCGGCGAAGGCGTGGAGCCGTGGAAGCAGTTCTCCGCGCGCGTACGCGGAGCCTTCGCCGACCTCACGGCGCGCAGCGGCGCAACCTTGCTTGTGGTGACCTCCGTCGGTCCCATCGCGGTGATGTTGGGAGCCTGCCTCGGCGTGTCGCCCATACGAGGGTTTCAAACCGCGTGGCAAGCCCGCAACACAAGCGTGACCGAGTTCATTGCGGGTCCACGCGGCGTCACCCTTCACACCTTTAATCTCGTCTCGCACCTCGCGGACGCCACCATGCACACGCACCGATAGACAAGGAACACAGCTTGGACTTCTTACCTCCCCCGACGATTCCCCCACTCCTCGACCAACTCCGCGCCTTCATGGAGGCCCACGTCTTGCCCGCGGAGCCCGCGATGCATGACCCCACCGTGTCGCTCGCAGAGCTGATTCAACCCATCCAACAAGCGGCCCGAGACGAGGGGCTCTGGATGCCGCAGATTCCCAAGGAATCGGGGGGGATGGGGCTCCCCCTAATCGAGCATGCCATCGTCAGTGAGGTCCTCGGAGAGAGCCCCCTTGGCCACTACGCCCTGAACTGCCAAGCGCCTGACGCCGGCAATATGGAGATATTGATCGAGTACGGTACCGACGCCCAACGAGAGCGATTCCTCGCGCCGCTGCTTCGGGGGGAGACCCGAAGTTGCTTCGCGATGACCGAACCAGAGCGACCGGGCTCCAACCCCGTATGGCTGAAATCCCACGCGCGCATGGACGAAGAGGAGTGGGTGATCAACGGACACAAGTGGTTCACCACCGGCGCGGACGGGGCCGACTTTGTGATCGTGATGGCCGTGACCGATCCCGGAGGAAAGCTCCACCAGCGGGCGAGCATGTTCATCGTCCCCATGGACACGGAGGGGCTGTCCCTCGTGCGTAACATCCCCGTCATGGGAGATGTAGGTCGCGAATGGGCGAGCCACGGAGAGCTACGCTTCGAAGGCTGTCGCGTCCCTGAGCAATACCTGCTCGGGGAGCGAGGCGGAGGATTCTACGTGGCGCAGGCGCGGCTCGGCCCAGGGCGCATTCATCACTGCATGCGGTGGATCGGCGTGTGCGAGCGCGCGCTGCGGATGATGTGCGAGCGCGCGGCCACCCGAGAGGTCGCTCCTGATGACCATCTCGGCAATCGCCAGACCATTCAAAACTGGATCGCAGAGAGCCGTGCAGAGATCGACGCCGCCCGTCTCCTCGTGCTGCGCGCCGCTTGGAAAATCCAGACCATCGGCGCTGGTTCGTCTCGGGCCGACATCTCCGCGATCAAGTTCTTCGTCGCAGACATCATGCAAAGGGTGCTTGACCGCTCCATCCAGACCCACGGCGCGTTGGGAATCACCGACGACACTGTCTTGTCGACTTTTTACCGCCACGAGCGAGGCGCTCGCATCTACGACGGACCCGACGAGGTCCACAAGGGCGTCGTCGCGCGGAACATCCTCCAAGACTACGGACTCAAGCGACCCAAGCGATGACGGACGCACCGCACGAAGAACCGCGTCCGACGCCCGCCCTCGACGAGGCCGGTGACGAGCGCGACGGCGAACATCTCGACAAGTCCGCCATGTCTGCGTGGCTCTCTGCCGAAGGGCTGAGGGCTGACGACGCGGCCGTGACTGTCCGGCAGTTCAAGGGGGGCTACTCCAATCTCACGTATCTCATCGAAGTAGGTGACCTGGCGTACGTCTTCCGGCGCCCCCCCTTCGGAAACACGGTACGCGGCGGCCACGACATGACGCGAGAGGTGCGTGTGCTTCAGGCGCTGGAGGGTGTGTTTGAGCAGGCGCCGAAAGTTGTGGCGTCGGCCGAGGACCACCCCGCCCTTGGAGGCGCGTGCTACCTCATGGAACGTGTCCGCGGGGTCATCATCCGGCGCCGACTTCCGCGAGGAGTCTCGGCGACCGAAGACACCATGCGCCGGCTCAGCGAGTCCATGATCGACACCCTCGCGCGGCTTCATGAGGTCGACGTATCTCAAGCGCCTCTCGCGACGCTCGGCCGACCCGAGGGATATGCGCAGCGACAGGTGATTGGATGGACGGAGCGCTACGCCCGGTCAAAAACCGACGACCTCAAGGGAATGGAGCGCATGGCCGACTTCTTGGCCGAGCGACTTCCGTCAGGCAGCGCCCTCCCCCCAAGCCTCGTACACAACGACTTCAAGTACGACAACCTCGTGCTCAACCCGGACGATATCGGTGACGTTCGAGCGGTGCTTGACTGGGAGATGGCCACAATCGGAGACCCTCTCATGGATCTCGGGACGACCCTCGGATATTGGGTAGAGGCGGGAGACCCCGCTCCGATCCAAGCGCTCGCGTTTGGACCCACCGCACAGCCCGGCAGCCTCACCCGCGCGGAGTTGGTCGCTCGCTATACCGCCACTCGCGGGGCGTCCATCCCCGATCCCGTATTTTATTATGTTTTCGGGATTTTTAAGATCGCCGTCATCATCCAGCAGATCTACGCGCGCTTCGTCCGAGGGACCACAAAGGATGCCCGGTTCGCGAGCCTCGGCGCTGTGGTCGCTGTTCTCGCCAGCTACGGCGACAGCGTGTGCGACCGTGACAGCCTCTCGCCATCTAGCGGGTGAACCCTTGGCGCAGAGGCGCATGGGGGGTACTGTCTCGTCATGCGCCGCACACTGGCACTCTCCACCGTATTTTTGCTCCTCACGGGCTGCGCGAGCGACTCGGGAGACACCACCGCCGACGGGGAAAGCGGCGCCTCCACGTCCACTGGTGGCGACGGCGACGGCGACGGTGACGGCGACGGCGACGGTGACGGCGACGGTGACGCGACCCCCGGATGCACGGGTAGCGGCCTCACAGGCTCAGGAGACTTCTCGCGCGAACTCACTTTCGACGGGGTCACGCGAAGCTACCGCCTGCACCTGCCCACGGGCTACGACCCCTCAACCCCAGCCCCCCTCATCTTGAACTTTCACGGGTTCGGTTCTCAAGCCTCCGAGCAGATCTTCTTCTCCAACATGAACGAGACCTCCGACGCAGAGGGATTTATCGTCGTCTACCCAGACGGTCTGCCCAACGGAGACAGCGGCAGCCAGTCATGGAACGCCGGCACCTGCTGCGCCGACGATCTCACCCGAGACGACGTGGGCTTCGTCCGCGCGCTCGTGGACGAGCTCGACAACATCACCTGCCTCGATCGCGCCCAAGTCTTCTCCACTGGCATGTCCAACGGCGGCTACATGTCCTATCTGCTGGCCTGCGAGGCCCCCGATCTCATCGCCGCCGCCGCCCCTGTCGCGGGCGCCCTGGGCATCTCCACCACAGCGTGCAACCCCGAGAAGGTGATCCCTCTGATCCACATTCACGGGACCGTCGATTCTCTCGTGCCCTACTCCGCCGCTGTCTCCAGCACAGACGCCTGGGCAGAGAAGGCTGGATGCACGGGCGAGCCGGAGGAGGTCTACAATATGGGCGTCGCGACCTGCGTCCGCTGGAACAACTGCAGCCAAGGTGGCCCCGTCGAACTGTGCACTGTTGAGGGCATCGATCACTGCTGGCCTGGTCAGTTGTTTTGCCCGTTCGGATCTTCCACGGAGGACCTCATGTCAAACGAGGTCATGTGGGATTTCTTCCAGATGACCACAGCGGGCTAGGCGCTCGCCGCTCGCAGACCGCCGCTAGTGCAGCGGTGGAGAGACGATGCGCGCGCCTTCACTGATGGTGGCCACGCGCCCTTTTCCACGCACCCCCGCCATGCGGTAGGTGTCGTCAAAGATCTGAAGAAGCGCCGTCGCTCGCTGCGGATCGTCGGTGAGCGCGAAGGTGGTCGGTCCCGCGCCGCTGATGCTGCACGCGAGGGCCCCCGCCTCCAAACAGGCCGCCTTCGCGTCGCGATAGCCTGGGATGAGTTCGGCTCGGACGGGCTCCACGAGGCGATCCACCATGGCCTCTCCCACCATCATCAGATCATTTTGATGGAGGCCATGAACGAGCTGCGCGAGCCGAGCTGAGTTTTCAGACACCGCGCCCAAGGGCACTGTGTCTGGCAGCGCAGCCCTTGCCTTCGCCGTGGGGACCTCGTGATCGGGTGTGTACACCACGACGTGGCACGGCGACGGCGTGGGTAAGGAGACGACGCGGAGGGGATCGAGCGCGGCGATGAGCACGATACCACCGTAGATGCACGGCGCCACATTGTCGGGATGGGCGGCACCGCAGGCGATGCGTTCCCCCTCGCGGCAGGCCTCGACCAACGCGTCCTTGCCCACCTGCAGCCCAAGAGCCCGTTCGACGGCGACGACCGCCGCGCAGGCGCTCGCCCCACTCGACCCGAGCCCGGATCCGAGCGGCAGGCCCTTGCGGAGTCGAAGCTCGACGCCCGCCCCGGACGCATACCGCTCCACAAGCTGCGTCGCTGCGACCCCCGCCGTGTTCCGTGACGCCTCGGTGGGTAATTTCCCATGGTCACCGTCGATGTCGACGATGTGAACCCCGGGACGATCGCAGCGACGGGCCAAGACGTGATCGCCCGGCAAATCCAACGCCATCCCTAGGCAATCATAGCCGGGGCCCAGGTTGGACACGGTGGCGGGCGCGAAGGCCTCCACCCATGGCGACGGAGCGCTCATCTTCGCAACGCGTCGTCAATCCAGCCTTCAACGGTGCCGCCGAAGAGCGCGGGGGTGTACTCGCGTCCGTTGATAAACACAGCGGGCGTCCCCGAGAACCCGAGCGCGTCCCCGTGTTTTCGATCCGCCTCCACCACCGCCAGACCTGTGGACGCCTCGTAGTGCGCCTCAAATGCGGCCATGTCTAGACCGATCTCTTTGGCGTAGCGCATAAGGTCCTCGTCCTCGAGGGCATCTTGGTGCGCGAAGACTTGATCGTGCATCTCCCAGAACTTTCCTTGGGCGAGCGCCGCCTCCGTCGCCACCGCGGCCCGCTTCGCTCGGGGGTGCATGTTGAGGGGAAAGTGCTTGTAGATAAGACGCGCCTGACCGCGAAACTGCTGCACCGCCTGCCGCAACACGGGCGCCTCCGCGCGACAGTGCGGACACTCGAAATCTGCAAACACGACCACCGTCACCGGCGCCCGCGTGTTTCCAAAGACCGGCCGGCCCTCCACAGGGATTTCTCGCACGCGCAGTACGTCCATCACCCCAACGACCTCCTCTTTCACGTCACCCGGCGTCGCACCGCCGGCGAGTCGGTCCACCATGAACTGGGCCACGATCATCGAGTCGCGGCACGTCGCGTCCTCTTTGAGAGACGTCGCGAGGCTATGAGGCTTCCCGCACGCGCTCGGCTCCGTGTTCAACAACTGGAAGAACATCGTGCGTTGCGTGGCGCTTAGCTTCGACACGTCGACGCCCGGCGCCTCTTGTATCGCCGGCGCGGTGTCGGCAGTCGCGCCGTTCATCGGTGCCTGCGGCGGCTCCCCGAGGTTGGTCTTTGGTCCGCGCGCCCCATCCACCTCTGATTGTTGGGTGGGCGCCGATGGCGGGGCGCACCCAGGGCCGCAGGTGGCAAACATAGCGAAAGCGAGGGGCGCCACCGAGGCGGACGCACGAAACGATCTGCGATGGGTCTTGGGGCTCATCTGGTCGGATCCTCCCGCCGAACCCCATAAAAAGGCCCTGCGCGGTGTGCGTGAAGCTAACGCAACATCGAGGAGGCCGCAAGCGAGGCTAGCGCCTGCGACTCCCGCCCCCGAAGATGCGTTCAGAGGCCTTGACGCTGGGTCCCGGGCGGGCGATACCCCCCACGACTATGGGAGGCACCATTTCATGAAAATTCTCGTGACCGTGAAGCGTATTCCCGACCCGGATGAGAGCTTGAAGTTCGCCGATGGCGGCGTGGACTACAGCGCATCGAAGTGGGTCCCCAACGCCTTTGATGAGTACGCGGTGGAGACCGCGCTCCGACTCGCTGAAGTCGCAGGCTCCAAAGAGCGACTCGCCGAGGTCATCGTGATGAGCGTCTGTCCACAAGGACAGCGTCAGCACGTGACTCAGTTTCTCGCCATGGGCGCGGAGCGTGGGGTGGTCGTGGATGCCGACGACAGCACCCTCGACAGCATCACCATCTCCAAGCTCATCGCCGAGGTCGCCCGACGCGAAGAGGTGGATTTGGTCGTCGCAGGCAAGCTCTCTCAAGATAACGAAGGCAACCAGATCCCGCAGCGGGTTGCTGGCCTTTTGAACTGGCCGCAAGCCTGTTTTGCGGCGGAGGTTCGTCGCGAAAAGGACGCCAAGGAGCTGACGGTCTCTCGCGAGGTGGACGACGGTGTGGAAATCAAAAAAATACCCCTCCCCGCCGTGCTCTCGGTGGACCTCCGGGTGGTCCTCCCTGCCTCGGTGAGCAACGGCGTTACCGCCGCCGACCACCGCTACCAAGAAGGCGCTCGCCTCGCCTCCCTTCGAGGGATCACGATGGCGAAGCGCAAAAAGGTCCAGGTGCATTCGCTCGAAGACTTGGGCGTTCAAAACAGCGGCTCGGAGACAACCCGCGCCATCACCCCGCCACCTGCCCGTCCTTCGGGACAGATCGTGGCGTCTGCGGAAGAACTTGTGGAGAAACTTAAATCGGAGGCAAAGGTACTGTGAGCAACGTACTCGTAGTTTTGGAATTTGCGGACGGCAAGCTCAAGTCGAGCTGTCTCCCTGGCATCACCTGCGCGAAGCAAATCGCGGACACCAACGGTGGAGAGCTTCACTTCCTGGTGCTCGCCGCGGAGCCCTCGCCTCTCGCTCAAGCAGTGGCTGGCGCGGGACTTGGCGCGACCACGGTGCACACCATGGCGAGTCCGGCGTTCGAGCCCTTTACAGCAGAAGCGTGGGCCGACGGCATCGTCGCGGCAGTTCGCGCCACCAGCGCCTCGGTGGTCGGTGGGACCGCCAGCTCGTCTCTCCGCGACGCGCTTCCCCGCGCGGCCGCCCTCCTCGACGCTGCGCTCACCTCCGAGGTGACCGCGGTCGGCGCAGAGGCTGTGCTGACGCGCCCCATCTCCGCGGGCCGGGCCCTGCTCGAGC
>JBDQGY010000017.1:0-30548 GCA_040265175.1 Nannocystaceae bacterium | reverse complement strand
GTTCCAGACGTTTCCAATACACGCGCGTAGCATCTTACAACCGCTAAAACCGTTAATATATTCTCGTTAGTCTCATTCCTAGCGTTCGCAGACGCGCGTGCATCTTCCTGAGGCAGGCCCGGAGGCAGCCGTACTGCTGCAATCACACTTTGGAAAGTTTTCAAAATTTCGTCATACACCCTGTCAGCAGGGGTGACCAAGCATTACGAGTGGCTTCAAGCAAAGAATGGAGCTCACTGGGAAGCACTGGGCTGCGCCTGTGCCTCCTCCCTTCCCGTGTGCGGGTTTTTCAACGCGGTCTAAACTGTTTTTCGCTCTGCACTCAGATATGCCGAGCCACAGCGGGTCAGCACGGTTTTGCACTCTCCGCATCCGTCGGCAATGGGTCGTGCGCACCCATGATCAATCTCCTTGCTGCTACATCGTTGACTGGCTCGGCTAGCTACGGTCAAGGATGACAAGCGTCTCCAGGTGGTCAGAGCCCGGAAACAGGACGTGCCCTTCTGCGTGAGCAACGACCCATCTGCAACCGGCAGGGTCAGGAGCCGCGCGTGTACAGCGCCAGCCTTGCAGAGCGAAGAGAGGGCAGCTTACCCCCCATGTGATGCGAGGATGACACCAAGGTCGTCTTTCAGGCTCTGCAGAAGGAAGCGCGTGTCAGGGACGGCCAGCGTTTCACTTTCCGAGACATGGAGCGGGCGATCGCCTGAAATCCACATGATATATATACCACCCGTCGCAGGGACGGTGGGGCCTGTGGTACGGCCTGCGGTCAGCGTCTCGTGTCCTTGGACCCCACTGGTGCAACAAGTTTCGAGAGCCTTGGGCTGTGCGTTGAGCTCAAGGTAAATTAAACTAAACCAGTGGACGGCGATGGGCCGGGCACCTCGTTGGCGATCCAGCGGCTGACCAGCTGCAGGCCCTTGCGCGGGGGGTCTACGATGAGGATCTCGGCGTCCTGCGCGAGGCCCCCTTGGATGGCTGCACGCACGCCCCCGTGTCCAATCACACGAGCCCATCACCCGCTGCGGCGGTGGAGGCTGGCGGTGCTGGCGGGGCCGCACCGTCCTCTGCGGTCGCCGGCTGGTACGTGACCTTCTCTCGCAGCCCGGCGAGCAGGGTGCGCTTGACCTGCAGGCGGAATGCTCTGGGAGGTGGGTGCATGGGGGCGCGGCTGTCCGCTCAAGGTGAAGCGAACCCGTCCTCTTCCGTTCGGACGGAAGAGGCTAAGCCCGGTCGCCACGGTTCTACCTTGAGGAACGCCGCGAGATTGTTGGGGTTCTCATCGGAGCAGCGCAGCCAGTCGCACTGGGGCAGCGCTGCGCTAAGCCCAATTAGTCCTGCGCCGCCGTACAGCTCGGTGACCTGCGCCCATGGCCCCTCACTTACTGCTGCCGGCTCGTGCGAACGCGCGGTGCACTCATGCAGTCTGGGAGGGGCAGCACCCGGGCCGAGGGCGGAACGAAAGGCCGAATCGCCCCAACGATGGCAGCAAACTGCCGCAAAGACGCTCAGGTCGCGCCGCCGCCGCCGCCGCGCCGCCGCTCGACCCGCCTGGGGTGTGGTCGAGGGACCAGGGGTTCCTCGCCGGCCCGCGCAGCGCGGACTCCGTAATCCCCATGAGGCCAAACTCCGGCGTGTTCGTGCGTCCCAGGGTCATCAGACCCGCGCGATGAAAGCGTGCCACAAGCTCCGCGTCGTGATCCGCCACGGCGCCCTCGAGCAGGCGTGAACTCCCCGTACACGGCTGTCCGCGATGCTCGGCGCCCAAATCTTTGAGCAAGAATGGCACCCCAAAAAAGGGAGCGGCCGTCCCGCGATGCTCCCCGAGCATCGCGTGCGCGCGCTCAACATCCAGATGGACCACCGCGTTGAGTTGGGGGTTGAGCGCCTCGATCCCCCGCGCGGCAGCGTCGAGCACCTCCGACGCCTGCACCGATTTATTCGCGATCAGC
The DNA here is from genome assembly GCA_040265175.1 of Nannocystaceae bacterium. GTDB lineage: Bacteria > Myxococcota_A > Polyangia > Nannocystales > Nannocystaceae > JAAZXR01. Next base: position 28,593 of record JBDQGY010000017.1, on the reverse strand, counting down.
CGCGCCGTCTCGACCGCGTCCCAGGTGGCATATTCATGGGCGGCGATCATGCACGAAGTATAGACGAATCATCTGCCGTCGTACGCTTTGATCTCGACGAGTTGGGCGCGGAGCTTGGAGGGCTCCGAGGTCGGCGCCTGACAGACACCTCGTTCACAAACGTACGCCGTCGGTTTTCCCTCCCGCATGCGCTTCCCCTCCACCGCCGGGATGACCTTCGCGATCCGAGCTTCGTCGCTCTCGCGCCAGCGCACCAGCACCCGATTCGGGAGAAAGGTCTCTCGTACGACCTCCTCAAGGGCCGCCCGCGCCTGCTCCTCACCCACCACAAACACCTCGAAGGCCCGATCTGTTCGAAAGTCCAAGGAAGACAACAGCGCCGGGACAGCCGCGCTCCTGCGCAGCAGCGCCGTCGACTGCGCCTTGAACACCGCGTCCGCTGCCACACGAAAACGGTCGTCCCCGGTGAGTTCGTGGAGGCGGAGGAGATTCAGCGCCGCCACGGAATTTCCCGAAGGCTCCGCGCCGTCGTAGTCGGGCTTGGGTCGCACCAGCAACACCTCGCCGTCGTCAGCGCTCGCATAGTAGCCCCCCTTCGGATCCATATAGTGTCGTTCGAGGACCTCTTGAAGGGACAGCGCCTCCAAGATCCACCGCGGATCCCCGTCCGCTTCGCTCAGGTCGAGCAACCCTTGAATAACGAAGGCGTAGTCCTCAAGCACGGCGAAGTTGGCGGGGGTTCCATCACGATAGGTCCGAAACAAACGCCCGTCGGGCCGGCGCATCTCGTTCAACAAAAAAGTCGCGACCCTCTTCGCACGCGCCACGTAGTCGGGGCGATTGAGTACAAACCCCGCCTTCGCGAACGCAGAGAGGGCGAGCCCGTTCCAGGCCGCGATCACCTTGTCATCACGCAGCGGCGCCGGGCGGGAGGCTCGATGCTGGTACAAGATGGCACGGCCCTCCTTGAGCTTGACCCGCAGCGCGGTCGTCGTGAGCCCCAACTCTTTCGCGATGTCGTCGTCGCGGCGCCGCGTGTGGAGGATGTTGCGCCGCTCAAAGTTTCCGCGACGACTGGTCTCATAGCGGGTTCGAAAGACCTTCGACAACTCGACGCCGAGCACCGCGTCAAGCTCACGCTCAGTCCAGGTGAAAAACCACCCCTCCTCTTCCTCCTTCGTCAACGGGTTGAGGCTGTCCGCGTCCGTCGCCGAGAAGAACCCCCCCGCGGGAGAGCTCATCTCCGTATCAAGGTAGTCGAGGGTGTCCGCCGCGACCTCGCGCAACGATTCATCCCCTGTGGCCTGGGCTGTCTCCAACAGCACCACCACGAGCTGTGCGTTGTCGTAGAGCATCTTCTCAAAGTGCGGAACGAGCCACTCTTTATCCACGCTGTAGCGATGGAAGCCCCCGCCGATGTGGTCGTGCACGCCCCCCTCGCTCATCCGTTGCAGCGTCAGGTGTGTCGCGCGGGTCGCCTCCTCATCCCCGGCGCGGCGGCCGTAGCGGAGCAAAAAGCGGAGGTTCGCGGGCCGCGGGAACTTCGGCGCGCGACCGAATCCTCCCCACTCGCGATCTAGACGAGACACGACGGAGCGGCCCGAGCGAACGATGACATCTGTCCCAGGAATCTCTGGAGACGGCGCCCCGGTGTTGGCGCGGGCGATGGCCATACTCACCCGCTGCGACTCTCGCAGCACGTCCTCTGACTGGCTGCTCCACGCGGCCTTCATTTGTTTAAGAATGGTGAGAAACCCGCGGCGAGACCCGCGGTCGCCATCACGCGCCGGGAAGTAGGTCCCAGCGAAGAAGGGGAGCTTGTCCGGCGTCATGATGATGGTCATGGGCCATCCGCCCCGCCCCGTCATGCTCTGCACAGCCGACATGTAGACATCGTCGACATCGGGTCGCTCCTCACGATCTACCTTGATGGCGACGAAGTGCTCGTTAATATACGCGGCGATCTCTTCGTCCTCAAAAGACTCTCGCTCCATCACGTGACACCAATGACAGGTGGAGTACCCCACCGACATCAGCACCGGCTTGTCCTCTTCCACCGCCCGCGCGAACGCCTCCTCTCCCCACGAATACCAATTCACCGGGTTGTGGGCGTGCTGAAGCAGGTACGGCGAGGTCTCGAAGATCAGACGGTTCGTATACTTTGGGCCGCCCTCCGCAGTCCGATGTGAAGTACGAGGCTCGTAGTCGCCACCCATCGCGGTCACCTTGGCAGCCAAGGTCGTGGCGAGCGCGGCGCTTGGTGATTGAATGCCGGGCAGCGGGGGCTGCGGCGCTGCGACAGCCGTCGCGGCGTCTGTGGCATCTTGCTCCCGGATGACATCGGGCGAGGGGGGAGCGGGACAACCCATGATGAGCGCCAGCACCCACCACCCCGTGGCAGGTCCCGTCCTCGCTTGCCGATGCTCACGCCCCGCCACCGCGGTTACACTACATCGGGCGAGGGTCGAGTCCAACTCCAACCCGCAAAGAGCGTAGCCAGCGCCCTGGGATTCCCGCGACGATTCGGGCTAAAGTCGCGCTGCCACGTACGGCGCCGAGTACCCCCATGCAGCCTCCTCTCCCTCCATCCCTCGTCGACGGCAAGACCTTCGTTGTCACCGGCGCAAATATTGGGCTCGGGTTCGCGTGCGCCCAAAGCTTGGTACAAGACGGCGCCACCGTCATCATGGCGTGCCGCAACGAAGCGCGTGCGCGCGCTGCCATGGACGCCATGGGCACCCACGCGCGCGGAACTACGATATTTTACCCGCTCGACCTCGCGTCGCTCTCGTCCATCGAGCGCTTCGCCGACACGCTCCACGAAAACTTCGACACCATCGACGGGCTCTGCAACAACGCGGGCATCATGGCTGTCCCGCGGCGCGAGACCGAGGACGGATTCGAGCGGCAATTCGGCACCAATCACCTCGGGCACTTCGCGTTGAGTCTGCGGTTACTGCCGCTCCTCCGCGCAGGTGAGGGCGCTCGGGTGGTTACGGTCACCAGCCTGGCACACCGCGCCGGGACCATCGACCTTGAGGACCTCCACGGCGAACGCCGCTACCGCCGCTGGGGAGCCTATGCGCAAAGCAAGCTCGCGAACCTCATGTTTGCTCTGGAGCTTGACCGCCGTTGCGCCCGTGCGAATCTCGCCGTGTCGAGCCTCGCCGCGCACCCGGGCTATTCTGCCACGGGGCTCGTGTCTCCCCGGGCCAGCGAAGGTGGCCCGACGTGGCTATCCTACCTCGGGGTCATCGGAAACTCCCTGGTTGCTCAATCGGCGACCCTAGGCGCCCAGCCAATTCTGCACGCCTTCCGCAGTCACGCTGCCCGCGGGGGCGACTTCTTTGGACCCGATGGTTGGGGGGAGTTCGCCGGGCAACCCGCCGCGTCCATCCCCTCGCGACGGGCGCGAGACCCAGTGCTAGCGGCCCGTCTTTGGGAGCGTTCTGAGCAACTGACCGGACTCTCCTTCCCGGAGGACGCTTGAGCGAGGGCGGTCACATTCAAGGTCACCCCATCTCCGCGCGCGCGTCCCTCGCTCTGCTCCTCGCGGGGTGTGTCCCTCCGCCCCCGCAAGGTCCACCGCTCCTGGTGCCGCGAACCGATTCGAAGCCCCGAACAACCCCGAGGCCGATCACCGTCCAAGACACGGAGGTGGAGGTCCGCGTCTTCGAAGGTGATACGCCCATCGTCGCCGTCGCAGTAGGGGCGCCAGAGGACGCGACGGTCGAGCGGACGTTGCCCGGCGCAGATCAGCACATGCACACGATCGCGGTAACCATCGGCACCTTTGATCGCGAGCACGTCGAACAGATCCTCATCATCCGTTATGAGACCGAGGGCACGTCCTTTCGCGAGGTCCTCCGCTGTCCCCTCAAGACCGTCATCCAACGTTTTACGGGAGGACGACGACTTGAGATCGTCGTTCACACGATTCCGGCACCCGTCGCCGAACCTGCACCGGACGAGCCGCCCGAGGAGGAACCGGCCGCCGACGAGCCCGCGGATGTCTGGGTCATCCCGCCGTCGTGATGAACCGCGGACCGCCTACCGTTGCCGCGAGCCCATGATCCGCTGATGTACGCGCGAGGCGTAGCCGTCCGTCATCCCCGCGAGGTGATCCACCACGCGACGGATGGCCGTGGGGTCGTCCATTTGATCCGTCGGCGCCGCGTTCCCCATCAGTCGGAGCAGGTGTACAGAGCGGGCGCTCCTCGCGGAGACGTCTGCGCGGCGAGACTCCAAAACCGCACCGATGTAGCACGACAACAAATCCGAGAGGATTTGAAATGCCCCGATCTCCGCGTAGACCTTTCGTGGATGAGAGAACACCTCCTGCTCTGCCAACGCCTGCGCTGCGCGGAAGGTGGTTCCATAGGCGCAACCGTCGAGCAACGGCGCCACGGCCCCCCCCGCTTCCATCTCTCCTCGACAGCGCATGAAATGCTCTACCAGCGCCGGAATCACGCTCCTCAACGCAGCAGAACGCAGCAGCTCGAGAGCGCGCCCCTCGTCGCGCGCGGCTCCGTAGGCCGCCTTGTCCTCGATAAACTCGAGAAGGAGCGCCTCGACCCGATCAAAACCGAGCACGCCAAGCTCCACGCCGTCTTCAAGATCTGCGAGGGCGTAACAGACGTCGTCCGCGGCTTCGACGAGGTAGACCAACGGGTGACGAGCCCACGCGTCCCCTTGTACGGCCACGCCGCACTCCCCCATGAACGCCTCTACAAAGCCTCGCTCTGACTCAAAGAACCCGAACTTGCCGCCCTCGGCGCGAGGGTCTGCGCTCGACCAGGGGTATTTCAAGAAGGCGCCGAGCGTCGCCGCCGTGAGCCGCATCCCCCCCGCGTTGCTGTAGTTCTCGAGCCGGGTCACTACCCGGAGTCCGTGCGCGTTCCCCTCGAAGGTCTGAAGATCCGAGATCTGCAGCGCACCGCACCCCTCAAACACCCCCAACCGCTCCGCTTCGGGGCCGCGAAACCAGTCTCGAATGGCGGCCTCTCCGCTGTGCCCGAAGGGGGGGTTGCCGATGTCGTGGACGATGCAGGCGTTTTGGACCACCTGTCCAACCTCCGCTGGCGTCGTCGTGGTGTGCCCGCCCTCTAACAAGGCGAGTCCCACGCGTCTCCCGAGCGAACGCCCGACCGAGCCCGCCTCGATGCTGTGCATCAGCCGTCGCCGGACATGATCGTTCTCCGCGAACGGGTGCACCTGCGTTTTGTCTTGGAGGCGACGAAACGCGCGGGAGAACACGATTCGGTCGTGGTCCACTTCGAACTCAAGTCGCGTATCGGGACGACGACGCTGCGGCGCGCCGACGCGAACGGACGACATCAGCGCATCCCAACGACTCGTCATGGATCATCAGTACCGCCGAAATCCCAGCCTCGCAAGTTCGATTACCCGTTTCCAAGGAGTCTTGTCGGGAGATCGAACTGGGCCACGCCTCCTCGGAGCCCGCTTTGCACCGCGTGATCCCAATACGAGGTGCCGAGGTACTCGGCGACGGTCGTGAGCAGCGACGAACGCTCCCGTACCGCCTCTACGGAGCGAAGGGATGGCCGCAACAGCGGGATCGTCCAGCGCCAGAGCGTTTTGGAGAGCCCGAGCCCGTCGGCGACCTCCTCCCCCACGAAGCTACGACACAGCCCCTCCGCGAGGTCCCGCTGCGCGCGTGCGACCGCCAGCGAGCGTTCGTCGCGCTTGGACATCGCGCGAATCGGTCCATTCAACAGCGCCTGGGTCAGCGCCTTGGAATCCGCGTCGGGCGCTCCCTGCGTTAACGCGATCAGCTCTGCGTAACGTCGCGCCTCAATCTCTGAGGTGGGAATCAACTCATGGTCGACGCCGATCAGATAGGCGACATACCGCCACAGCTGAATATAGTCCTCTTTCTCTTGTGCGCTCACCCGGAGCCCCATCATCTCGAGTCCCTCGGTGAACACAGTAGAGAACAAGAGAATCGTAGAGAGCATGTCGTGCTGATTAATCGGGCGTCCCCACGCAACGTGGTCGTACCGAGCGGACGCGGAGATTAAGCGTCGGACCTGCGCGTGCATCAACCGGACCCGCAGGGTGGACGACCAGCCGGGCGCCCCGACCCGCAGGCCCCCGGAGGCACACACTGCGCTAGTAAACTTGCCCGTCTCCGCCAGCCGACGCGCGCCAAACGACTCCAGCTGACCCGACAAGGCGAGCGGTTTGTTGCCGGCCGGCGCCGCGTAGCCAAAGACCAAGGATCTCAGGCCCAACACCAACCCACCCGCGACCCCTGCCCGCCGAAAGAGCTGGCCCGCGCGCTCGATGGCCGCCCAGTCCACCCACATGGGAACGGTCACAGCGTCTTCAAGAAGGTCGGACCACGCGCCCCCGTGCGCTTCAAACGGTAAACGCAGCGCGTGGGTGATCGCGTCCCGTCGCCCCTCCGCCGTCGCGTCCGCGAGCGTCGCCACCACCGCGTCCGCCTTGGGGTCCTGGTGAAACAAGTACGGCACAAGACGATCAAGGAGATCTCCAAAGCGATGGCGCGCCTCGTCACGTCGCGTCACACGCGAAGGACATGGATCGGCAGGCATGACCCGATTGTGCCACTTCTCGCGCGCGTGCCCACCTCGCAGGCACCCGCCCTTTGGACGGCCCGATCGCACGAACTGCTGGATCTTGGGCCCTGCCCCTGCGGTAAGGTCTGCACAAGGAGTCCGCGCCAACTGCGCCACACGCTTCCCATGATCGAACTCGGTACCCCGAACACCCGCAACCCCACAAAACTCTTACTGCTCGGCTCCGGTGAGCTTGGCAAAGAAGTCGCGCTCGAGGCCCAACGACTCGGCGTTGAGGTCATCGCCTGTGACCGCTACGCCTCTGCACCCGCCATGCAGGTCGCTCACCGTGCCCACGTCTTCCCCATGCTCGACGCCGCCCGACTCCGCGCGGTGATCGAAGAGGAGAAGCCAGACTTCATCGTCCCGGAGATTGAGGCCATCGCGACCGACACCCTCCTCGCGCTCGAAGAAGAGGGGCACACGGTCATCCCCACCGCCCGCGCCGCGAGGCTCACCATGGATCGCGAGGGCATTCGGCGCCTCGCAGCCGAAACGCTCGAGCTGCGGACCTCTCCGTATCGCTTCGCGTCTACACGTGAGGAGTTTGACGCGGCGGTCGCAGACATCGGTTGTCCCTGCGTCGTGAAGCCGGTCATGAGCTCCTCGGGGAGAGGGCAAAGCACCGTCAAAACCGCGGAGGATGCGGACGGGGCGTGGGCCCACGCCCAAGAGGACGCTCGTGGTGGATCGGGTCGCGTCATCGTGGAGGGCTTTGTGGACTTTGACTACGAGATCACCCTGCTCACCATTCGCCACGTGGACGGCACGGCGTTTTGTGCGCCGGTGGGTCATCGGCAGGTGAACGGCGACTACCACGAGTCCTGGCAACCGCAGCCCATGTCGTCGGCGGCCCTCGAGACCGCGCAGGCCATGGCTCGCAACGTCACAGACTCCCTGGGCGGCCGCGGGCTCTTTGGCGTGGAGTTCTTCGTGAAGGGCGACGAGGTATGGTTCTCGGAGGTCTCCCCGCGCCCCCACGACACCGGGATGGTGACGATGATCTCACAAGACCTCAGCGAATTTGCGCTGCACGTCCGCGCGATTCTGGGGCTGCCGATTCCCAACATTCACCAACACGGCGCCGCCGCGAGCTGCGTGATCCTCGGTGAGGGCGACAGCGACGCGCCCCGATTCTCGGTGCATCCTGACGGCCTTCGCATGCCTGACACGGCGCTGCGACTGTTTGGAAAGCCAGAGGTGCACGGACATCGCCGACTCGGGGTGGGCCTCGCGCGGGGAGACAACCTCGACGAGGCGAAAGCCAAGGCCAAACGGGTCGCCCAGAGCGTCTCTGTTCACCTCTAACGTCGCTTCGCGGTCCACCCCCCTCTACGATTTGGAGAGGGGGGGTTGACGCCGAAGATCGCGGCCTTAGGTTGCCGGCGGATGGACGAACGGAGCCAAATTTGCGATCTTGCGTCGCTGGCGTGGCGCGACCTCTTGGCGCGCAATCACCTCGATGATCCGGACCGGCCCGTGCTGGCCTTGGAGGAGAGCTCCGACAGATACCGCCTGCGCAGCCATAGCCCTGAGATTGTCGCGGAGCACCTTCGAGTCGAGACGGAGCTCCACGCCCTCCGTATTGAGGGCACGCTGCGTTGTGCGGCGCCACCGTGGGACCTGCTCGCGCCGCTGCGTGACGCTCCCACGGCTCACTTCGCCCGCGTGTTCCGGCTCTCGTGCGCCATCGATCCGGCGTGCTCGACCGTGTCGTTGGAGCGGGGCATCCTCGAGATTACACTCATGAAACAGCAATCCGATCGGCGCCCGGCCATGGCCTGCTGAGCGCTCCGGTCCTGGCGCTACTTGGATTCCCACACGGGATCGGGGTGGTAAAAATCTTCGTCTTTGAACCTGCGAAGCAGCTTGAGGATGCCCATGAGATTGTGCTGAACGTTGTCGCAGCGCACCAGGTTGTTGTACAGCGACGTCCGAGCGCCCCCGACCGCGCGGGCGGGATCCTGCGCGTAGAAAGCCTCCAGCTCATCCGTGAACGTCAGCTGCCAGCAGCTTCGAATCCCACGACACAACGCCAGGCGATAACGCTCCCGACGTACGGTGTCGCCGAGGCGGTCGGCCATCTCGAACGCGTCGATGAGCCCCTCCATGTACACGCCCGTAGAAGAGGCATGCGGCGTCCCGAATTTGGGCTTTCGTGGGTTGTAAAATCGACCCGCGATATCGGGATAGAGCGGGCTGTGTACCTGCAACATCTGCTCGATCAACCAGTCGTTCATCTCAAACGTCCAGTTCGCGAGCTCGCGGTCCCCGAGGATCTCCCACATGTTGAAATAGGCCTGGGTGTGCCACGGGATAAACGCGGGGTTGCGATTCTCCACGTGCCAAAACCGGTAGTACTGGTAGGACTTCATGAAGCGATCCAGCAGCTTCTTGCTCGGATCTCGCTGGTAGACCATGGACCAGGTCAACAGCGCCTCTCCCGGATAGAAGTTGTGCCCCATGTTCCGGTTGACAGGCTTCATCAGAGTCAAGAACCTCCCAGAGCCCTTCTCGTACTCCCAAGATCGATCTACGGACTTGAGCAGTCGGTTGGCGTAGCGGGCGAACTCCGCCTGCTTGGGGTGCTCTATCAACGCCTGCACCGCAAGCGCCACCGCGCCAAGCTTCACCTTGTCGTCATATTCGATCACCCCCGCGCTCCCCGTCGGTCGGTAAAAGCGCCGAAGGTTGTGGCGGATATTTTTCTCTACGACGGCGTACAGATCGCGATCGTTCCCACGATCCGCGGCCACCCGGTTCATACACACGGTGGCCATCCACTGGCGAATCATATTGTTTCCGCCATCGACGTCTTCACCCCGCGCGGGCTCATAAATATAGGTGAGCGCCCCCTCCTCGTTCACGTGCCGGAAGAGATAGTCTCCCATCCGATCCGCCAGCGCTTGTACGCCCTCGCGGGTGATCTGCTTGGGATGTACGAGCCGACTCGCCCGATGCATCGGCACAGTCGGTCGATCCTGATGGAGCTCAACGACCATGTGGTGGGTCTTCCAACGCACGAGCTCCACTCGCTCTTGAAAGGTCGACGCCGGGACCTCCATCGCCCTCCCGAGTTCCTCGACCAACACCCGAAACCCCCGGTTCTTCATGATCACCTCAAATGGCGAGATCCATTCGCTGCGGCCGTCGAAGGTCGCGTGGAGGCCCCACATCCCGCGATGGATATTCGAGCAGAGTTCGCGCCGCTCTGGCGTACCTTCGCGGAAGTTAAGCGGGACTGGGTCATGACCGAGCGCGAACGCGACGTAGCCGCGTTGTCCCTCTGCAAGACGAATCGCGGGGAGGTGCGCGGCCGCCAAGGCCTGCATCCCCTCCGCCCACGATCTATCTCCACTCCGCATCTCCTGGACGACCGACTGGCCATCCACCCAAACACCAATCGCTACCGGCCCTTGTTCAGCGAGCTCGCGCGCGACCTCCTGTGGCAAGGCGGGGGGCGCACCCTCCGGCCCGCTGCCGAGCAGCGCCCGGGTCCATGTAGCGAGGGCTGCGTTGGCACCGTCTTCCAACAACGAGATGTCCATTTCCCATGGGTCGCGATTCACGAGGGGGACGCTACCCAGGATGGCGTCCGACGGCAACGGCCGCACCAACTCGTGAGAATTTAGGCCTTGGAACGCATCCGTCGCAGGTGACCGAGGAGATGGCGCGTCGACGCGTCGGCGTCGGCCGGGACCGCGCCCCCTTGAACCGCAGGCAACAGCTCCTTCGCGAGGGTCTTTCCGAGTTCAACTCCCCACTGGTCGAAGCTGTTGACGCCCCACACCCTCCCCTGCACGAAGATCTTGTGCTCGTAGAAGGCGATCAGCCTCCCCAAGGTTTGGGGGGTGAGCCGCTTGTACAGCATCGTCGTGCTCGGTCGGTTGCCGCCGAAGATCCGATGCGAGGCGATCGACACGTCGTCCCCCTCCTCCTCTACGACTGCGCGGGCAGCCGCGGCGTCGCGCCCCACCATCAACGCCCGGGACTGCGCCAGCGCGTGCGCCACCAAGATCTCATGGTGTTTATCGAGTCCGTGGTCTGCGTTCGCCGCCACCAAAAAATCGGCGGGGACCGTGCGTGTTCCTTGGTGCAGGAGCTGAAAAAATGCGTGCTGTCCGTTCGTCCCCACGGCGCCCCACACCACCGGGCCGGTCTGCGTGTCTTCGATGCGGGAGCCGTCAAGCCGCGTAGACTTCCCGTTGCTCTCCATGTCCGCCTGCTGGAGATAGGCGGGCATGAGCCGCAAGCGCTCATCATAGGGCAGCACCGCGTGGGTGTGGGCGCCCAGAAAATTTGAGTTCCAAATCCCGATCATCGCGGCGAGGACCGGCACGTTCTTGTCCAAGGGCGTGTGCCGGAAGTGCTCGTCCATCTCGCGCCCGCCCTCGAGCAGCGAGTCAAAGTAGTCCATCCCCACCGCCAACGCGATAGAGATGCCCACCGACGACCAGAGCGAGTAGCGGCCGCCGACCCAATCCCACATGCCGAAGGTCTGGGACGGGACTGCGCCGAAATGTACCGCCCGCTTCTCACACGCTGTGACCGCGACGAGGTGCCGCTCGAGCCCCTCCGCGTCACGCCCGTTTCCGTCCACCAACCACGCGTGTGCCGCGTGGGCGTTGGTCATGGTCTCTTGGGTAATGAAGGTCTTCGACACCACCACCACCATCGTGCGCCGCGGGTCCAGGCCTGCGAGCGTGGAGGTGAGATCCCAGCCGTCGACATTGGACACGAAGTGGACGCGCGGCCCTCCCGTAACGTAGGGAGCTAGCGCCTCTGTCACCATGCGAGGCCCGAGGTCGGACCCTCCGATCCCGATGTTCACCACGTCCGTGAACGCGCCACCGTCTGCAGCGACTATCGCCCCGCTCCGTACGCCCTCGACAAACGCGGACACGCGAGCGCGCATCGCGTGGACCGCTGGGATGACATCTTCGCCCTCAACCATCGCGGAGGCGTGTTTGGGCATGCGGAGCGCCACGTGCAGCGCGGCTCGACCCTCGGTCACGTTGATCGGCTCTCCCGCGAACATCTGCGCGATCGCAGCGGAAATTCCCCTCTCCTCCGCGAGCGCGAGGAGGACCTTGAGGATTTCGTCGTCCACCGGCTGCTTCGAGAAATCGACGACGAGGTCCTCGAATGGGACCCGAGACAGCCTCTCGGCTCGCTCCATTTCGGACCCAAACATTTCGCGAGCGCCCTTGTCCCCGATTTGACTCGCCAACAAGCGCAGCTGCTGCCACGGGACGCATGCAGTTAGCGCCTTGGGCTCGCTACCGTGAGACGTCGTCATGGCTTGAGTGTATCGGACTTCGGCGCCCTCGGTCACACCCCTCGGCGACGCGGCGTCGCCATCGTTCCACGCACGTTGAGCATCAAAAAAAACGCGCCCCCGTAGTCGGGGACGCGTTTTTTGTCCTGTTCGGACCGAGCGAGACTAGCCTTGCGGCCAGGTGCAAAAGCCGGTGTCGGGGTAGTCCCCGTCCATCAGGTCTTGGCATCCCATGCCCGTCGGACACGCGTCCGCGCCGTCGCTGACGGTGCAAAGCAGCCCGCAGAGGCCTCCGCCCATGCCGTCATTGATGAAGCAACCAGCCTGCGCGGTGCTCATGCCGGGAGCGTCGGGGCAATCGGTGCTTGCGGCACACGGTGCCCCGCAAAACTCGCCATCAATCCCCATAAGGCCAACTCCGACCTCTTCACCGACGCAACCGTCGGCCGGGTCACCGTAGGGGTCGCCGTCGCCGTCTCCGTCTCCGTCTCCGTCGCCGTCTCCGTCTCCGTCTCCGTCTCCGTCTCCGTCTCCGTCTCCGTCGCCGTCTCCGTCTCCGTCTCCGTCTCCGTCTCCGTCTCCGTCTCCAGAGGTGGTGTCGCCGGTGGTGTCGTCGGTGGTGTCATTGCCGGAAGTGTCGGTGTCACTCGTCGTGACGGAACAGGCTTGCAGGAGGAGGCCGCCGCAGAGCGCCAGCGAGGTCAGAATCGATTTGATATTGCCGTGAGTCATTGTATTGTTTTCTTTGGGATAGAGCGCCGCGATGGATGCCATAGCGGAATGCCGACGACCGACGCAGCGAATATGACGGTGGTGTGACACGACAAGGGAACGCGGTGCAAGTTCGACAGGTGCTGCACATCCGACGACCAGAGAAACTCTCAGATCGGTCAAACACGCCGCACAGCGCCTAGGGGACTGCAAATCGGCCCGTGGGACAACATCGGGTTGCGGCGTCAAGCGCGCGATCTGCTCTGAAAGCCACCTCACGCGCCCTCCATCCTGACCCATTGTTGACGCCGCCAGCGCTCCAACGCTGCCATTTCTGTCACACCTGAACGAGCCGCTGAAGCTCTCGGTACTGCGGCTGCACCTGCTCCACCACCCTCGCGTAGGCCGGAGCAAGAACAGGATCCGTGCCACGCGGTGGTTGAAATCCCGTCGACGCCTCCACCCCCGCATACCAGTGCTTCGCCCAGACCCCGTCGCTCGAGCGAGGACCCGGGGGCCACGAGAGCATCGCCTCTTCGAACTCGATGTTCAGATGGAGACAAAGTCGTCGCAGCGTGCCCTCCGGATCGCGCTGGAGGGTCTCTGCTTCCAGGACGACGGGCGGCGCGCCGGTCCTCGCCTCGATCCGCGTCGCGATCTCAAGCTGCTGGGCGTACCCAAGATCCTCAGGGGCGACCACCTCGTGACGCTGCACGTACGAAGCCACCACCCGCGCCGGGTCCCGAATTAGCAACACGTTGTCCAAGCCATCAAGCCAGTCACGCCCCATGGTGGGCAGAAGGTGATGGGCCATGTGTTTTTGATACCAGATCGCCCGCGGACGAGGTGGTGGCGCGCAAAGGTCTGCGACGACGCGACGCCACTCGAGCTCCATCTGCGCCATAATCTCCTGCGCTCCAGGGTGGGGCTTAGACGTCTCTCGCAAATAGACGCCGTACAGCGGTTCGTCGCTCACGCATGTGTCGCTCCGGTTCTCAAAGGATCGCATGAGCGCGGTCGAGAGGTTACGAGGCCCCGACCACATCGCGATGCGCCGCGTACGATCGCTCACCCGATCTCGCACTCCCGATCGATCGCCGCTCGGTACAGCGCCTGGATCCGACGCGTGACCAGACCCGCCGATGCTCCCTCCCCGATCCTCCGACCATCCACCTCGCGTACGGGGATAATCCCCGAATAGGTCCCCGTGCAAAACGCCTCCTCCGCGTCGTAGACCTGAGTCAAGGAGAAGTCCTGCGCCCGCGTGACGATCCCGGCCTCACGGGCCAGCGCGAGCACCTTGCCGCGGGTGACACCGTGCAAGCAGTATTTGCCAGAAGAGGTCCACAGCTCGCCCTTTCGAATCACGAAGAAGTGGGTGGAGTTGCAGGTCGCGACAAAGCCATGCGGGTCCAGCATCAACCCCTCGTCGGCGCCCGCCTTTTGCGCCTGAATGCACGCGGTGACGCAGTTTAGTTTTGAGTGCGAGTTCCACCCCGGGTCTTGGACGTCCGGACGACCACGGCGCACGTGGACTGTAAACAACCGGAGACCTCGCTCGTAGACCTCGGGAGCGGGCTCTTTCCACTCCCCGGCGATCACCACGGTCGCAGCGCCGACATTCACTGAGGTACCTTGAAACGGCGTACTCTTGAGACCGCGCGTAACCATCAAACGGATATGCACGCCCTCTTTCATATTGTTGGCCCGGGTCGTCTCGTAGATCGCCTCGGTCAACGCACTTCGATCCATACCGATCTCGAGATCGAGGGCCTTCGCCCCTTGAAACAAGCGGTCAAGATGCTCGTCGAGGAACGGCACCCGCCCGTTGTACAGGCGCAGTCCCTCCCAGACCCCGTCGCCCATCAAAAACCCCGAATCGAAGACCGACACCATCGCCTCGGCGCGTGGTCGTAACACCCCGTTGATATAGACGAGCACGTCCGCGTTACGTCCGTCGGTCCCGTGATCGTGCGTACCCATAGCCACGGGTGTAGCATCTTCCGCCCGCGGTTGGCGATCACGCTGTCGTGGTTGCCGTAAACAAGCTTCGTCCGCCGTCGGTCACACGCGTAGCCCCTCGACGAGCCAGCCACCCGAGCACGGGCTCGCGTTCGAGGTGCACCAGCAACGCCACGCAGCCGTCAGGTCCACATCGCTCAAGGGCGGCATCGAGAGAGGCGACCTCCGACTCGACGAGCATCGTCGCCGGCGCATCGTCGCCGCTACTTCGGAGCCCCCGCTCGAGGAGCGCCGGAATCTCGCCCGCAGCCCTCCCCCGCAGATACTTCGGCTGCTCTCGGAGCACCACCGTGTCCGGATCAAAGTCCCGCAACGCGCGACCGAGCGCGATGAGATCGCGATCGCTCCGATCCCCGGCCATCCCGACGCACACCACGCGCGGCCCCGCGTGCGCGCGGAGCACCGGCGCGAGCGCCTCGACCCCAGCCACGTTGTGCGCGAAATCAACGAGGAGCGGTACGGTCTTCGTCTCTGATCCGTCGCGGGTCACGGGGACCTCCCACAGCTGAGTGCGCGCCGGATTGTCGTTGGGGTCAATCCCAAACCTCCGTAGCGCGTCTGCGATGGCCGCGGACTTCACCCCCATGGTCGCCGCGAGCGCGGCGGCTCCGAGCGCGTTCGCGACATTGAAGGTGGCCGTGCCTGCCATGGTGATCGGCATCTCGTGAATTGGGAGGAGGCGGGACTGCTCGTGCCCGACCCGACGAACCAACCATCCGTCTTCCACGGTCCACACCTCGCCGCCGGCCCCGGCGTGCCCCTCGAGGATGGAGTTGTCCGCAGCTACGCTGTACCAAATCAGCCGTGCCTCGAACGTCTGCGCCCTCGCCCACTCCACGAGCGGCGGGCTGTCCGCGCACAGCACAACAGCACCGTCTGCGTGGACGGCGTGGCTGATCGCCCCCTTCGCGTCGGCCATAGCTTTGAGATCATAGATTCCGTAGTCCCCCATATGATCCCGGGCCACGTTGGTGATCAACGCCGCGTCACACTCGAACACCCCCATGCCGCGACGCAAAAGCCCGCCACGGGCGGTCTCGAGCACCCCAAATTGGACGTCGGGCCTGCGCACGAGCTCGCGCGCACCTCCCGCGCCAGCCCAGTCTCCTGCGTCGACCAACGTCCCGTCCACGAAAATTCCGTCCGTGGAGGTGTTCCCGACGCCGCGGTGCCCCGCCGATCGAAGCATCGCCGCCACGAGTCGCGAACAGGTCGTTTTGCCGTTCGTGCCGGTGATGGCGACGGTGGGGATGGTCTTGAACCGCGCCCATTGCACAGCCTCGGGGGCCGGGGCTCGCGCCGGTTCGTACGAACACGCCCCCGGGCCACGCCCGAGCGTCACGCGCTCGTCATCGACCATCCACGGGCAGCCTCGAGCTCGCGCCGCCTCCACCAAGACCATCAACGAGCGAAACTTGGCGGCCTCCTCTCTCGCGCTCGCCTCCACCGCCGTCAACGAGACGGGCAAGGGATCCGGACTTTGAGCGTCGGTGAGCCCCGCCCGCGTCAACGCCCACTCGTTCACCTCGGTCGCTGCAAAGAGTTGATCGAGCCCCGCCGTAATCATCAGCGCCGCGCCCTCGACTCCGTCGTCCGATACGAACCGCCGCACATACCGCTCCGCCTCACTCCATCCGAGCGCGTCGGTCGCCTCGCGCACCGCGCCCTCCCACCGCTCGAGGACGTCTTCAGGGCGTTCCTCTGGCTCGAATTCAATCTGCGCGACGGCGCCAGTTTGGCGGCTGTACAGGTTCGGACCCGTGAGTCTTCGAGATTCGACAAGCTTCATCGCATACCATCCGAGGTCTCTTGTTGATGCTCAATCTTGGATCACCGCGTTCAGTCTTCAGCGTCCCGAGCGATTCGCACGCCACGTTGATCCACAATCAGACCCGGCCTCGCCCCCGTGGGCGCCCCCGTGTCTGTCACAGGTGGCACGTTGTCGCCCACCTCGAGATCTCCCGACGCCATCCCTCCGATGCGATACGTAGGGTGCTGAGACGCCTCGCCCGAGGTCTCTCGCGCGTTGCCAAAGGTCGATATCTGGTTCCAGCACCGGGGGATGTCGTCCCCAAATGCGAGCAGAAGATCACCCGGCTGGGCCATCTCCAAGGCGGCCCCGAGCGCCTGGCGCTCATCCTCGATCACGGTGATCTGATCCTCCGTGACCCCCTCGGCGATCAATGTTTTGCGCAAGATACCGGTGATCTCTCCCTCCTCGCGGCCACGGAGCGTGTTGTCACGCCGCAGCACGTAGTGATCAAAGATATTCGCGGCGGCCTTGGCGATGTCGATGACGTCTTCATCGCGACGGTCACCCGGCGCCGCGAGGACACAGAGACGACGCCCGAGCACGTCCAGCTGCTTCGCGGTCTGGGCCATGGCGGACACGGCCACCGGGTTGTGCCCGTAATCCAAGATGACCCGGAACGGATGATCATCGAAGATGTTGAGTCGTCCCGGCGCCTGAAAGAAGGTCGTGTCAAACGTCCTCAACCCCACGCGAATATTCTCGATCTTGACCCCGAGCGTCCACGCCATCAGCGCGCCGAACATGGCGTTTTGAACGTTGAAGCGCGCTTTGCCGTCGAGGGTCGCAGGGATCAGGTGCGTCCAAAGCAGCGGGATGTGACTTCCTTGGTCGTAGATGGTGATCATGTCACCGTTGATGCCCTGCTCGAGCACGCAGGCCGCCCCGCCCGCGCGGATGTGCTCACGGACCAGTTCGTGGCTTGAGTCCAGCGTCACATAAGCGATTCGCTTCGCCTTCGTGTAGTCCGCCATCTTCAAACACAGCTCATCGTCTGCGTTGAGCACCGCGCAGTCACGGCTCACCTCCACGACGACGCGCTTAAGCGCAGCGAGCTGATCGAGCGTGTCGATGCCGCCGAGTCCAAGATGGTCGCCGCTCACGTTGACGACGGCGCCGACGTCGTTGCTACGATAGCCGAGTCCAGCACGCAGTAGCCCGCCGCGGGCCGTCTCCAGCACCGCCGCGTCCACGGTGGGATCACGCAAGATCATCTGCGCGGACACGGGTCCCGTCATATCGCCCGCCACCGTCTGCTCGCCATCAATATAGACGCCATCGGTGGTCGCGAGCCCCACATTCTTGCCAGACATCTTCATGATGTGCGCGAGCATCCGGCTCACTGTAGTTTTTCCGTTGGTCCCCGTGACCGAGGCGATCGGGATGCGGTTGGGCGTCCCCTCGGGGAAGAGCATGTCCATCACGGGACCCGCCACGTCCCGCGGGGTTCCTTCGGTCGGCGCCACGTGCATCCGAAACCCCGGAGCCGCGTTCACCTCACAGATTCCGCCGCCAACCTCGCGGTAGCTCCGCGAGATGTCCGTGGTGATGAAGTCAATACCAGCGACATCCAAGCCGATGGCCTGCGCCGCGCGAGAGGCCATCTCGCGGTTGTCGGGGTGGACGACGTCCGTCATATCGACCGCGGTACCGCCGGTGGAGAGGTTGCCCGTCGAGCGCAGGTAGAACACCTCACCCGCGGCCAGCACCGTCTCCGCAGACTTCCCCGCCAGGTCCATCAATCGATTCGCCTGGTGATCCAGCTCGATGCGGGTGAGCACCTTCTCATGGCCGATCCCGCGCCGGGGATCCGAGTTCACCTCGTCGACGAGCGCTGCGATCGTGCGCTTGCCATCACCGACGACGTGCCCTGGAACACGCTTGGCGACGGCCACGAGCTCACCGTCTACCACCAGCATTCGATGGTCAAAGCCGTCGACGAAGTTCTCTACGATGATGGTGCGCGCGTGCTCTCGCGCCTTCTCGAACGCGGCCGCGACCGCCTCCTCATCTTGAAGGTTGATCGACACACCGCGCCCGTGGTTGGCGTCGAGCGGCTTCACGACCACAGGAAATCCGAGGCGACGGGCCGCTCGCTGGGCCCGCGACGCCGAGCGCACCAAATATTGGGAGGGCACCGGCAAGCCGAGGTCCGCTAAAATCTGGTTGGTCTCTTCCTTGTCGGACGCGATTTCCACCGCGATGTGCCGGGTCTCTGAGGTGACCGTGGCCTGGATCCGCTTTTGAAAACGCCCGTGTCCAAACTGCACGAGGGAATAGTCATTGAGGCGCATCCACGGGATGTCCCGCTGCTCCGCGGCCTTCACGAGGGACGCCGTCGAGGGTCCCAACTGACGTCGCTGGGCGAAACCGATCAGGTCTTCGAGCTCCTCCGCAAAGTCGAAGGACGCGGTGTCGTCGTCTTCTTCGTCTGCGTCGTCGATCTGCGCGCGAAGGTCCGCCGGCAAGAGGGAAGTGAGCAGTCGAATCGCGAGCCGACCCGCCGCCTCGCCCACTCGGCGCTCTTCGAACTCGTAGACCACATGGTACTCGCCCTCGACGCCCGTCCCGCGGGTCTTTCCGAAGGTGACATCCGCGCCCGAGAGATTTTGAACCTCGATGGCGATGTGCTCAAGCACGTGCCCGAGCCACGTCCCCTCGTCCTCACGGAGCCGCCGCAAAAACCCTCCGTGGGTCCCGTACGAGCAACCGTGCTCCTCCAAGGAGGGGAGCGCCGAGATCAGCTTGTCTGCGAACCCTGGGATCTTGGCGCTCGGCCACTGCTCCAAGACACCGAGCTGCAGCGTCAAGCGAATTACAGGGAAGTGTGCATAGTGATTGGGGCCGGAGTAGACACGTTTTTCGAGCACTTGCATGTTGGTCACCACTTTCCAGGTCGGGCGAGGTCGCAAGCCCCGCCGATCGAGATGCGAGTACATACATAAGTCGCCCTCGGCGGTCGAGTCCCGAACGCCCCCGCAGTGATCCGAAAATGCGGCTGTCTTACAAAGCCGCGAATCGCGGCGAGCGCTGTACTGGCCGTGACAGCCAACCTCACGTGAGAGGGCAATCACAAACCATGGTGTCCCACTTGCGGACTAGCGATGTGCGGAGGGGTGAGCCGTCCGCGCTTTAAGGTCATAGCGGCTGCCGTGATCGAGCAGGTGCATTTTGATCCCCGTCATGCAGATTGCGTCGCCCTCGTCGGCCATGTCCATGCTCGAGTGCTCGAGATCACCAAGGTCCACCACGGTGATACACCCGCTCCCGACGACCTCGAGGACGTCGTCTCCGTCGATGAACGCTCCCGTGTCCTCGTCGAGGCCGATGCCGATGGCGAAGGGGTTGAACGCCAAAGCGGCCAGCAGGCGACCGATCCGGTCCCTTTGCCGAAAGTGCTGATCGATGATGACCTTGTTGGTCAATCCGAAGCCGGGCGCGAGCGAGGCCATCCCCGCGCGGGGGGTGCTCCCGGAGGCCCCAAAGGCGATCATATGCTCCGACAAAATCGCGGCGCCCGCGGAGGTTCCTCCCACGGTTGTCCCGTTCGCGTTGGCGGTACGAATGGCTCGCGCCACGTCTGTGCCGCCGAGCACCGTGGAGATCCGCAGCTGATTGCCCCCGGTGAGAAAGATCCCAGTGGCCTCTTTGAGATAGGAGAGCCACTCACCGCGCTCCGCGTCCTCGCGTCGATGGTACTCCAAGGAGCGCGCCTGGGCTGCCCCTAGTTCCTTGAAGATGTGCTCGTATCGGCTCCCCGTGTCCTCAAGGCGAGAGGCCGTGGGAATCACTGCGATGCGCGCTTGCTCGCCCCCGCTGCGGTCCAAAAACCGCTCCAGGATTGTAGGGTTGCTCTCTTTTTCCTCGGCTCCACCGACGGGGACGATGTAGCCGCGAGACTGATTTTCGGAGACCTTCGCTGGGGGCACGTGCTGTTCTTTCGAGGAGGTGCCTGGACTCGGTCCAGACGGCGGATGTGTCGCCCACTTCCGCGCGGGACGCAACCCTCAATTCCTGCACAAGAACGCGCGACTCCACACCTCGCTGACCGTCCCACCATGTTCCTCTCGGAGAACCGATGGAAGCTACATCACGTCCCGTTCGATCCAAGTCGTCACCTAGGGCGATGATTCGAAGGGTCCAGGCGCCACGCAGACCCCCTCGCGCACCATCCAGCGCCCACGCGCCATCACGTGCCGCACCGCACATCCCTCGCCCAAAACCACGAGATCTGCGTCGGCTCCCGGGACGACACGCCCCTTGGACCGAAGCTCAAGCAGCTGCGCCACCGTGCTCGTGACGCACGGGAGGACCTGTGCCAAGGCCAATCCGTGCCCGTCCACGCTCGTCGCGACTGTCTCGAGCAGCGTGGATGATTGCCCGACGCCGTAGGCCACGATGCGTCCCTGGGCGTCAAACTTTGGCATGCACCCGCCGCCGTCGGAAGACACGGTCACACCGTCGCAGGTCCCCCGAGCGGCGTGAATCTCAGCGAGGGCATCTGCGGCCGACAGCCCGTCGCCGATGTCCCCCTCGGGGAACGCGGTCAAATCGAAGCGCATCCCCCCAAAATTAGTCTCGTCTCCCATCATCGACACCGCAGACGCCAGCAATCCCCGATTGCGATTGAGGTGTGTGGGGTGAAAGACGCGGGCTGGGAGTTCCGTCCGCTCACACGATTGCTGGACGAGCTCTAATCCCCGCGCCCCGTCCCCGAGGTGAAGATGCAACCCCCCCGCCTTGTGGGTCATGAGGCCCGCCACATGGACATCAGAGGCCACCCGAAGCAGCTCTTCGAGGGTTGGCTGCGAGCTGCGGTGGTCGCTGATCGCCAGTTCGCCCACGCCGATCACCGGCTCTACGAAGACGATGTCATCGCGCACAGATCCTGTGAGCGTGCGAACCGGCACCTCGTAGCTCCCGGTCCAACACCACGCCGAGAGCCCCTCTTCACGGAGCCCATAGGTTCGAGCGATGAGTTCTCGCATGGTACGAGTGCGGCCGTCTGTCCCAAGCACCCCCACCACCGTCGTGACGCCCGCGAGCGCGAGCTCGGAGACCATCCGTGGGGGGACCCGGCTCGAAAATCCCGCCTCTCCCCCTCCGCCCGTTACGTGCACGTGCGCATCCACGAGTCCAGGGATGAGCCGCGCCCCTTGAAGGTCGTGCGCCTCGACGAGCCCTTGCGTCCCTTGAACCTCAAGCCCACGCGACACCGCCAGCACGGACCCTCCGCCCACCAGCACATCCACCACGCCGCGGGGCGCCGGATCGAAGAGATCGACGTTCTTGAGCAGCTTCATCGGCGCGGGTTCGGTCACGCCTCAGTGTACGCCGTCCACCCCCGCCTCGTCACCCGGCCATTAGTCCAGGAGAACATCCGCGAGGGCGTCCCGGTCGACCACCCGAACCTGACGACGGTCCACCTCGAGGATCCCCGCCTCTTGCAGTCGCCGCTGCGCTCGAGTCACCTCCTCGCGCACCGAACCCAACAACGCGGCGATGGTGGCCACATCGCGCTCCCGCGGCACAACGTAGCCCTTCACCTCGTCATCCTCGGGCGCGAGCTCGAGCAAAAACCGCGCGAGGCGCTGATCCACCGTCCGCAGGGACAGATCGAAGCACCGATCGATCCAACGATCCGCGCGCTTTGAAATCAACCGGGCCAGCGCGAACGAGAGCTCCCCTGAATCTGCGGCCACCGCCTCTAAGTGGGCCGCAGGCGTACACCACACCTCGCTCTCCTCGAGCCCGAACGCCGACGCCCGACAGCGCCGGCCAGACAGCCCAAGCCCCTCCGCCAACATCATCCCCGGCTCCGCCAAATACAAGAGCTGCTCGCGACCTTCCGGGGAAATTAGCGACACTTTCACCGAACCTGAACGCACCAGCAACAGCCCTGGACCCTCGCCATCCCGAGTGAACAGGGCTCGCCGGCGGGGCACGTCAATCGTGTGGGCGCCGCGTCCCAGAGACTCCAGCACCCCGTCCCCGAGGCTGGTCAACTCCGGGTAGCGAGCGAACACAGCCCGAACGTCCTCCGCAGTCATCCCTTCGGCGGTCATGCCCCAAGTGTACACCGATGACTGCAGACCTTCATGGGCGGACCGCCAAGAGTCCCTAAAAACCCGCGACGAGCTCCGTCGACATGGACGAGGTCGCCTGCGTCGCCCGCTGCACAGCGAGGACGAGGTCGTCACGCGTCACTGCTCGATTGGGCCGCTCGATGGCGAGCATCGCCAACTCCAACACCGCGGTCTTGATCTGAGATCCCGTCATCGATTCCGCCCTCGCCACCTCTTCAAGGTGTTTCGGCTCCACGTGAAAGCGATCACCGACCAGCGCGCCCCAGATTTGTTGCCGCTCTTTTGGACCGGGGCGCTCAAACCGGAGGCGCAGCGAGAGCCGCCGCTCCAGCGCCTTATCGAGCCTCCCCACAAAATTCGTCGTGAGCACCACCACCCCCTCAAAGTGCTCGATACAGTGCAGCAGCGTGTTGACCTGGGAGACTTCCCAGCTTCGCACGGCCTGCTCGCGGGCGCCGAGGAGGCTGTCTGCCTCGTCGATCAACAGCACCGCGCCGGATCTTTTTGCCTCCCCGAAAACTTCTTGGATTTTCGACTCTGTGCCCCCGACGTACGCGTTCAACAGCTGCGAGGCGGGCACCTTGAGCAGCGGTCGATCCAGCTCGTGCGCGACGACGCTGGCGGCCAGCGTCTTCCCGGTGCCAGGGGCGCCCTCAAATAAGAACACGGAGCCGAGCCCGTATCCGATCAGCGCGCCGTATCCCATCTCTTCGGCGACTTTCTTTCGCAGTGGCACCTGCGCAAGCGCGCGCCGAAACGCGACCTGCCCGGCCTCCGGCAAAACCAAAGGGCGGTGCGGGGGTGGCGCCGAAGTCGGCGCATGCGATCGAGTCTCGGAGCGTCGCCCCATCCAGGGAGCGAGCTGTGACTGCGCCCGCTCTGATCGTCCACCCACGAACGGCGCGAGGGAGACCCCGTCACCGAGCATGGCCTGCGCGAAGGTGTCCGTGATGGTGAGCCGCGAATCGATCAGGCGACACGATTCTTCGAGGTGACGAACGTACCCCTCTCGAACAAAGGGTCCGTCCCGGCCGAGCAGCTCGCAAAGCTTCGAGACGTCCGCGGGCCGCTCATATCCGAGCAAATTCGCGAGTTGTCCAGTGGAGTAACCCAACAATTCGTCCGAGCAATGCATGCGATCGACCAGCAAAATCCACATCACAAAACGCTGGCGAGCGGTCACTCCGAGCGCGGTCCCCAGCGTCGCCGTCGGTGTCGAGGGATGGCGACGTTCGTATCGCGAGATGCGACCGAGCATTCGCCGCAGGTCTTCGACAGATTCGTCGTCACCATGCTCAAACATCTCTGAAAGTCGTCGCCTCGACTTGTGACCCCGCTGCCGGTTCGCCCACCCTTCGCGAGGTCCATCCTCGATCCCCATGACCGCCCGTGCCATGGCTGCCGCGGCGGCGAAGAAATCTTCGTGGGTGCGCAAGGCGGTCGTCCGCGAGCGAGCCGGTGGCTCCCCGGAGTCGGCCGCCGCATCCCTCGCCGAGGCCCTCTGGCGCGAGCGGTGGACGCTCCTCTGCGCGGCAGCACTGTCGTTCCCACCGCGATGTTGGGTCGCGGTGGAGGCGTCTTCAGCCTCGCGAAACGCGGGCCCCAACCGCACCTCGCCCGCCGAGAGGGTACGATCGATCACTACGAAGCGTCTCCGGACGATTCGGCTGCGGCGATCGAGACAAACGCCGGCATACCCCAACCGCTTAAGCGTGTCCTCAATCTTCGCCACTGGCAGCCCTCGCGGCGCGTCGTCCCCCTCCGCCACATGCTTGGCGTGATGCGTCATCACCATGGCCAACGTGCACAATTGCCACCCTGGCGTGGAGTCACCGCTCAGCTCGACCGCGACGGTATTCGAGCTCGCCTCGAGCGCAGCGCGCGTCCACGCGACCGCCCGGGAGCGGCGCTCGCCGGAGACGGGTCTCGTCCTCGCGACCCGGCAGGTGTGGGCCAGCCGGCGCAGGCAGCCGGCTACAACGTTACGAGTGCTCTGTCTTTCGGCGTTCGTCATGGTCGCTTGTCGCGGTGGGGTGATCCGCTCTTCCAATAACTCCTATGCCACACGCCCGTATTCCCGACGGGAGTACGCGCTAATTGCGGCGCCCGGTCGGCGAGACCGCCGTCTCCGACGTCGGCGTCGTAGTTCTGCTAGCATCCACAGCCAGCGATGTTTTCGAACCGACCCCTCCTCTCCGCGAGCGCGATGTTCGCGTTTGGTCTCGGAGGTTTCCTCTGGACCCGGTTTCACGAGGCAGAGCACGGGATGCAGGTGCGGGATCGGATCGGCGCGCGCGCGGAGGCGCGGGACAACACCGCCTCGGACCACGCTGCCCTTGCCTCCATGCCACTTGAGGTGCGCGGAGCGACCACCGAGGACGCGGGCAATCAGCCGCTGAACGATGTCGTGGTCTCGTTGACCCGAATCGACCGGGTCGCGCCATGGACGGGCGTTCAAAGCCAGAGAGACGGCGGGTTTCGAGTCTTCGCCACACCGGGCCGATACGCGGTCACGGGATTCCTCCCGGGATACCTCCCGCAGGTGACCGCCTCCATCACCACGCCCGCCACCGCTGCGAACGACGTGACGCTTCCACTCTCCCTGGGAGGTCTGGGCGTCCGCGGGACTGTCGTTGATGAGGCCGGGCGCCCCGTCGAGGGCGCGTGGGTCCACGCCTTCGATTCTGCGGAGATCAAGGCCGTCCCCTTGCCGTTGTCGGTGTCGAAGACAGACGCCCGCGGGCGCTACCAACTCTCGTTGTCCCCGGGGCCCGTGACGCTCCGTGTGGACCGCGACGGACTCGAGCCCCGGCTGTCCTCCTACAATGTGACGACGGCGACGGCGCTCTCCCCCCTCGCCGTCGCCCGCAGCGGCGCGGTGGAGGGGGTCGTCTCGGCTCCGAAGAGTGATCCAACCGGGCAGCCGATCACCGTGGCCTGGTCCGCGCTCGGCTGGCAAGGAACGCCCGACGGAGGACTCACGCTGGTGCCCGCGGGCTCCGGCGAGGTCGCGGCGGCCACTGACGGAGCGTATGAGATCCCCACCGTATCAAGCGGCGCCCACGTCATGCTCGACGCATTCGCGCGAGATCATGCCAGCACGAGCGCCCGGTGGCTCTACATCGGTCGCGCGGAGACGCGCGTGAATGTCCCTCTGACCACTTCCCAACGCCCGGTGGTCCGCGGACAAGTCTTGGATGCGACCACCGGCGCCGCCCTGTATCAAGCCGAGGTGACCCTCGTCTCCGGCGATACTCGACGTCGATCGATGACACCTCTCGACGGCTCCTTTGTTGTGCCAACGCTCAGTAACGTGGCCGCGAAACTCCACGTCCGCGTCCACGGTTACGTCCCCGTGACCCGCCTGATCCACGAGACAACCGATGAACCGCTCGTCATCAAGCTCACCCCCTCGAAGTCACATCCTCTCCGACTCGCCTCCGAAGAACGCGGCATGATCTCCGTGTATGGAACGTCCAAACAAACGGGCGCCACCTCTCGCCAGCTCTATGTCAGCGAAGACGACGGCTCCGTGGCCATCACCCTCGACGGCATGACTACCGCCACGATCGAGGTGATGGATCGTGAGGGGAGATTCGGGGGCGTGCGGATCCCAGACGTCGCAACATCGGATCTTCCGAGCGCCATTGAAGTGCTCCCCACAGCGCCGCTGAGCGGGGTTCTTCGCGACCGCTCTGGCCAGCCCATTCCGAACGCCACCGTCATCATCACCCGCGCCACGGACGACCCGACCACCCTCCCCTCCGATGCCCCCGTCGACCCACGCGCCGTGCTCCAGCCCCGCGCGACCTACACAGACCCACGGGGTGTCTTCCGGCTGACCAAGCTCCTCCCGGGGCGCTATGCCATCGCCGCGAAAGACGCTCAAGGCTTCCGCATCCCCGTGTCAACACAGACACTTGAGGTCCGCGAAGACGACAACGCCGGCGCCCCCCAACAGGTCCAAAGCTCCTACCAGCTGCGCACGGTGAGCGGGACCGTCACCGACCTTCGCAATCTCGCCGTCGCCAACGCCTCCATCACGGTGGTTCCCGAGCGCGCTTCGAGTTCAGATGAACCCGCCTTCGCGGTCGATCCCTTGGGTCCCTCTCCGGCGCAGGTACGCACCAACACAGCCGGCGCGTTCTCGCTACAAATCCCCGAGGGGGCTCGCTTCTCCATCGTCGCCGAGGGACCGCAGCACCAACAAGGAGCGCTGCTGCGAGCGCCTCGCGAGCCCGCCTCCATCGCGGTGCGTCTCCAGCCATATGGTCGGCTCGACGCGGAGACGGATCCGACGCGTCCACTCGGAGCATGCACGGAGTTTGAACTCAAGAGCCCAACGGTCACCATGACCTTCCCGCTGCGAGCACGAGTCACACAGATCGAGCGCCTGGTCCCGGGCAGCTATGACATCACTTTTCGATGTGGAAACGCCACGACGACCCAGGCGTTCACCATCGAAGCCAGGCAACACCTGCGAGTTCGCCAGGCCGCCCCCAACGACGAGTGACCTCCACGCGCTCGTCGGACGCTAGCCGGCGGGAGGCGGCGGCTCCGTGGGTGTCTGACACACACCAAGATCCAAAATAAGATACATCAACACCAACTCTTGAGGCGTGAGGCCGTAGTACACGGTGTTCTCCGCGGTGTGATACGTCGTGAACATGATCTTCCCGCAGCCGTACTGCCCCGTCACGGCCATCGGGTTGTTCTTATTGTTGGGGACAGACCCCCCATTTCCAGGCCCCTCTACCCAGACCTTGTGCCCCACGTCGATCTCACCTCCCATGCCGTCGCTCACGAGGACCGACGGCACGGACTCAATCCCTGACCAGTTCTCAACCAACTCGATATTTGGTAAGGACGTGACCGTGGGATGACCTCCTCCGCCATTGATCGGGTTGATATCTTTGAGTCCCGGGGGGAGGCTCGAGAGCCACGCCTCAAGGGGTCCATCGAGGACCGTTCCCGTGCTGTCATACACGCCGAGGAGGTCGGCGTC
Source organism: Nannocystaceae bacterium (assembly GCA_040265175.1). GTDB lineage: Bacteria > Myxococcota_A > Polyangia > Nannocystales > Nannocystaceae > JAAZXR01. Next base: position 1,079 of record JBDQGY010000017.1, on the reverse strand, counting down.
TGGATCCTTATAAAACTCTTGATATTGGCCAAATGGAACGTCAATGAACTCGTTCGACCAATCTGAGACGTACCACTTCCCGCCCTTCGCGACCCAGTCCCGAACGTTTTGGGTCACGGTGGGATCGTTGAGCGTCCCCAAGGCGAGGTCTCCTGCGCAGGGGACAAAGATGATGTGATACTGGTCGAGAAGCGCAGGAGTCGAGATAAGCTGAGCAAAGTCGCCCTTTGAGCCGGCGACCGTCGGTCCCCCGTGGCTCCACGTGTCGAAGGTCTGCGTTCCCGCGATTAGCTCCTCCCCAGCGCCAGAGTTTTGCACGTCTCCCAGGCCGAGCTTCGCGAGCCCGTCCTCAAGCCGGTCGTAGTTCCCAACTGCGACGGCGATCTTTGGGATGAATTCGCCGCTCGCCGGGAGGTAGTTCTTCGGCAGCGTCGTGAGCCCAATGTTCAGCGGCGTCGATCCCTCCGTCACGTCCAGCGCGGTCACCCGCCGGAACTGCCCCTTCTCCACCACGAGGTATTGACCGGCGCCGCTCGGCGCTGAGAGAGCAAATGAGCCGTCCGGCTCCGTCAGCACGAATGAAGTCTCACACGGGAGATCGACGCACTCGGAGCAATACACCGTCGCCGGGATCGGATCCGGCGGTGCGTCGGCCAAATAGACCAGCGCGCCGCTCACAGGGATCGCGCCGTTCGGCGCATACACCGTCCCGGTCAAGGTCGCGTCACCGCCGGGCGAGACGCAATCACCGTCACCGTCGCCTCCCTCGGCGCTGCCACTGTCCATCTCCGCGACGTCATACACCTCTCCGTCGTCTCCATTCGAACCGATACTCGCCGCCGACGTCGCAGGCGATGTCTCTCCGACCCCGGTCTCCCCACCGGCGGAAGCCTCGCCGCTCCCGCTGCTGCCCCCCTTGCATCCAAAGACGCCCATGACTCCCGCGAGCGCGAGGTACTCAAGCTTCAAGACACCCGACCAAGGTCTTCCAGGCTTCATCGCCACATTCTGACGCATCCCCACGCCACAGTCGAACCCATCGTCGACAACGAGCGCACGCGCTGCCCCACCCCCGCCAC
>JBDQGY010000016.1:0-30735 GCA_040265175.1 Nannocystaceae bacterium | reverse complement strand
GAGCCACGTCCATCACCCATCCCGCCCCTTCTCCCCATCCACCGCCGCGGACGGGGAGGGCCTTCGTCATGCGGCCCGGGACTTTTGGCGGTGGTGTCCGCCCTCCCCGCTGCATCGCTCGCCGGTCCTCGACGCCTTCGTGGGATGTGAGACCTGGGTAAAATGTGAGCATCTGCTACCCACGGGCGCCTTCAAGATCCGCGGCGCCACCCACCTGCTCGCCCAGTTCGCTCGCCACGGCGTGCGTGGGGAGGTCGTCGCGGCCTCCCGTGGCAACCACGGCCAAGCGTTGGCCCGCGCGTGCCTGGAATTCGGTCGTCGCTGCACCATCTTTGTCCCCTTCGGCAACAGCGTCCTCAAGGATCGGCGCATGCGAGCGCTGGGCGCCCGCGTCGTCATGTGGGGCGACTCCTTCGACGACGCCGCACGTGGCGCCCGCGCCTATGCCCACGCCTCCGGCGCGCATCTCGTCAACCCCGGCGACACCCCGGCGTTGGTCCACGGCAACAGCTCCATGGGCCTCGAGCTCGCGCATCAGCTCGAGCAGATGGGGTTGCTGGACACGGACGCGGTGCTCGCTCCCGTCGGCGTCGGAAGCTGCGCCGCCGCGCTCGGGCTCGGTCTGCGCGCCGCGGGCTGGGCCTGGCCCCTCGTGGGTGCCCAAAGCGATCGCGCCCCGGCGATGCACGAAGCGTGGCATCGCGGCCAACGAACGCCCCGCGCTGTGGGGCCGACCGTCGCCGACGGTCTCGCGGTGGGCGAACCGCCGCGCTACACCTCCGGACTGTTAAGGCAGGTGCTCGATGGGTTTCAGCTCGTGGACGAGGGCTCGATCGTAGCGGCGATGGAGGCCTTTCGTCTCGCCTGGGGAGCGCCGGAACCGGATGACCCGCGCCGCGTGGGTCTCGCCTCGCTCCACGGCGTGGTCGAGGGCGCGGGGGCGGTGGCCTTGGCCTGCGCGCGAGATCTCGCCCGGGCCCGACCCGAGCTCCGCCGGCTCGTCGTCATCGCCTCGGGTGCCAACGTCGATCCGGCGCTTGGGTGATGGCGAGGTCTGTCGCGCCGGGAGCAAAGCGACTGCCGCTCGGTGCCCGCAAGACAGCGATCCCGGCGTTCAATCCGGATCGCAGACGCCGTCGCAGGCGTTGATCACGGCGCCGGTCCGGAGGAAGGTGTCGAGCGTGGTCAGCCCCTCGCCCCCGGGGAGCAGCAGGATCGACGCGTGGGGATCGTCGCCCTCCTCCATCGGGACGTTCTCGAGGGGAATGGGCGGGAGTCCGAAATCATACATGATGGTCGCCGACCCCTCGTGTCCGTCCTCCACTGGATCCATCCCCCAAAAGTACTCGCCTGAGGTGACGAGCGGCGGCGCGTCGATGGCCCGCGACATGAGGTGCGTCCCGTAGTTGGTGACCTGGTGATCCCCCATGGCCCCCTGGATTAACACCTCATGTTTGAACCCGTCGGTGAGCGCGCCGCTTCGAAGGTAGGGCGTGAAGCCCGTGGGCTCCGCGCGGTCCCAAAGCAGCATCGCGGTCGCGAGGAACATGGGGATGTCGAGGGGGTCGTCGTAGTTGAGCTGCAGCACGTCAAAAAACGGCTGAAACAGCACGCTGCGGCTGAGCAAGAGGTTGAAGGATTGCCCGGGCACCATGAGCCCGCCGCGCTGCACGTCGGGGGTGATCGCCATGTAGACGCTGCCCAAGATTCCACCGAGGCTCCCTCCGGCGTAGTAGCGCTCCTCGGCGTCGATGGGGCTTTGACCGTTGACTTGAAGCTGCGGGTCGTCCTTGAAGTCCCCCATCATCATGCGCATGGTCAAGAGCGCGTTGACCTGCGCTTGCAGCAGCCGATCCGGCAGCGTCGCGAAATTCGAGAGGTCCCCGCTGGAGAGCAGGGCCAGCAGCTGGACCGGGTCCTCGCTCGACATCCCGATCCAGTCGACCCCGAAGGTCACCAGGTTGTAGTCGGTGGCGATGGTCTGGGTCCCCTCCACCTGCGTGTAGGTCCCAAACAGGCCGTGCCCAAACTGCAACAACGCGGCCGGCTCGGTACCCGCGCTCTCAGGAATAAGCGCGAGGAAGGGATACATGGCCGTGCTCTCCGCCCGCGGGAGCCCGTCGTCGCCAATGCGCATCATCCCGCCCGGCCCGGGGTCGTCCAAAAACAGCGGCACCTCCACGTGGCCCTCCACGCGGAACGCGATCCCCGGGGCCCAGTTTGGCGTGACCGAATCGAGGAGGTAGCTCGGCCCGGACGCAGGCGTCATCTCCAGAGCCACATCCCGCATGTGAAGCATCCACGCCGTGGTGTCGTCGCGGCTCGCGGTGGTGAAGTCCCAGGCAAGCTGCAGATCGTCGCGGGGGACGCCCGCGTCCTCGAGCTCCCGGAAGATGTTGTCGTAGAGGTCCCGGCGATCGTTGATGGCAGGATCGTCGGACGCGCTGTCGTCGCGAAGGGCCAAGAACCCCTCCGAGGGAGCGATGGGCTCCCCGTCCCCGTCCACCACGTCGCGGATGGCCACGATGTAGCGCTTCGCGTCGTCGAGGCGCACGGCGGGTCGGATGAGGAACGCGCGCCGCTCGTCGTCCGCGGTGCTCATGTCGATCTCCGACCAGTGGGGCACCAGCGCCCCCGTCTCCACATCCAGCAAAATCGTGGGCGAGGACGGGCTCAGGGAGTCCTCGATGCTGTCGGGCCGAGGCAGCCCCTGCGCCGTGGCGCCGGGCAGATGCGTGACCATGTTGATGCCCGGGGAGAACCCATCGCGCGTGTTGAACGGGGTCACGTCGGTCACGCCGCCCGAGTTGCTCACCGGGACGGTCATGGAGTCAAACTGCGTGCGCAGCCCCGTCTCCCGCTGCGGGTCGGCGACGGTGAAGACGTTGTTGGGCAGGGGAAAGGCGCAGTACGTCGGGACGAGCGGATCGCAGTCTAGCGTGGGCCAGGTGCCATCCCAGGCGTCCCCGTCCCCGGTGTCGCTCTCGTCACTGGTGCCTCCGTCCCCGTCGTCCACGCCAGCGTCACCTGCCTCCCCCCCGCAGGCCGCCGTGAAAAGAAGCGAGACGCTCAGAAGACGAGCGACGAAACGACATGACGACGTGACCATCATGCCGCAACCATACCCGGGGTGCCGCGGCCAGGACAAGACAGCCTCATCCCCCATCCCCTGCGCGTCGCGATCTGGATGTGCCGTCCGGCGGATATGTAGATTGCAGACGCCCAGCGCAGCCTCAGACCGGCACCCCCTAACCGCAAACGCCGCCCACTGCGACGCAGGTCCATTGCCCGTCCACCGCCAGGCAAGTTGGCTCGACAAATCTGGACGCGTTTGGGATATCGGACAGGGTGCAGTTGTCCATACGGCACGCGGATGAATCTGTCATGCAGGCAAGCTCGATCGTGGGATGCGAATCATCCTCAGCCTTCATGACACTGATGCCACATAGCCCCTCGCCGCACTCGCTCGAGTCGCTGCACCCCGCGGGAACGCAGCGGGGCACGTCCCCCGTGAACTCTGCACCGACGCAGGCGCGCCCTGGTCCGCAGTCGTTGTCCACCTCGCAGCTTCCCACGCAGCCACAGAACGACGAGCAGCCGAAGAGCTGTACGCACCGCGCGAGCCCGTCCGGCGATCCGCCATTGCAGTCTGCATCGGTCATGCAATGGTCGGAGTCCCATCCGCAGGAAGAATTGGGCGGGGTCTGCACCTCGGGGATCGCTACCACCTCGTCGCGGTGGATGAACCCGTCGCTGCAGCGCACAAAGCCCGTGGGCATGCCCGTCGCGGGGCTCGTCAACGGCTCGGGGCTCTCGCAGGCCGCGCTGCCACCCACGTCTCCACCGCCGTCCACGGTACATCCCAGAAGGGTCACGCTCGCCATCCACAAACCCGCCACACACGCTCTCATCCACATCCCTTGATCGTACAGAAAACCGCGCCGCCAAGAGACCTCACTCGCGTCCTCCCATGAGGATTCGCGCCCCCTCGAACGGTCCGCGTCGCACCGGCGCAACGCTCCCAGAGCCTACGCTCACGCGCTGTCGAGCGCCGCGAGGTGGTCGAGGATGGTCGCGCGACCGGCCGCGAGCCCCTTGTAGGCGGCGATCGTCTCGGGCATGGCACGCACCGCATCGTTCAGGTCCGCGCGCTGCGGGGCCGTCAGGGACTCCACCGGGTACCGGAAGGTGCGGATCACAAACAGCGACCCGCCCACCTCGGCGAAGGGCACCGTGAGCTGCCGCTCCACCCGTAGCCAGAGACTCGTCGCCCCCTCGAGCGGCGCTCGGACACCGTCCTCCGGATGATGGTCGAGCACGTCGTCGGCGCTCACCGTCCACACGAAGCGCACGTAGGGTCCGCGCTCCACCATGCTGCGCGTCATGCTGGTCGACGCGCGCGGATCGTCGGCAAACTCGGGCACCGGACGATGAATCTCATCGAAGCTCGCGCCCACGAGACGCTCCGGTCGCCAGCCCGACGGAAAGCAGACATGCGCGCCGATGAGGCGATGCGTACCATCGTCGTGCATGCGGATGATCGCCACATCCTCTTGCACCTGCATGGCGAAGCGATCCCACGCAGCCGCGATGCTCGTTGAACTCGGGTCGGACGAGGCAACCGCCCTGTAGCCCTCCACCTCGTGCCCCGCACGAGCGTCACTCCACGCCAGGACGTGGCGAAGAATCTCGCCGTCGCCCGGCGCGTCCGTGACCCACGCACGATCCCTCGGCGCGCGACCCCCCGCCCGCGCGGGGGTCTGCTTCGCGGCGATGTAGGCCTCGAACTCCTGGTCTCGCTGGAACATGCGAGTGTCCGCGGGGCCGTTCCCGAAGTCCTCAGGGAATTTGCGCAGCCCCGCCTGCATCTTGAGCGGACCTGGCCGCACGGGCACGTAACGTGCGGGCTCGACGCTGGACCACGGGTGCATGCGTGGAGCCTACGCCGCGACCCCCCCGGCGCTCCAGCGTCCGGCACCCGCGGCCGCAATCGCGACACTTCCCGAGCGAGCCCCCGTCATCGAAATTCCACAACGGGCGCACCGGCGAACCACAGCGAAAGCTGCACCAACGCCGCGCATGTGAGCGCACCAAGCAGGACTAAGCGCCAAAAGCGCAAAGCCTGTGCAACCCGATCGTCCTCCATGCGGCTCATCTCAACCCTCCCTCCGCTCGACGGTCCACGTGCCACTCGAACAGCGCGAAGGGACCCTCGTGCTCGAGCAGCGTGACATCGTCACGCTCTGGCAGAGGGCCGATCCGCTGGTCGACGAGCACAAACACGCGTCGCGCGGGGCCTCCGCGCAGGCGCAGCGCCTCCGTCGGCGCAGGTACCCCCGACATGAACGCACGCGCCAGGGCTCTTCGAGCGAGCGCCGAGGACGTGAGCGGATCGCTGCCCGGCGGCGCAGGGACCACATTCGACGTCACGCGGGTTAGGTATCCCGCCCACCTCGTGATGCTGGTGATCGACACCACCAGGTCCTGCGCACCGACCCGAGCGCCAAGAGATGCGTGCGCCTGCCAGGCGGCGGGCTCGAGTGGCCGTGAACTCGCGGAGAATCGCTGGACCTCGTATCCCGCCGTTCCCAGGCCAATCCACCATGCGAGCGCCCAGCGCAGCAGTCGGAGGTTTTTGCTCGGCGCCCCCTCGAGCCACCGACCCAAGCCTCCGCCCGCCCATGCGCTCAAAGGATAGCCGAGCGCAGCCAGCCATCGCGTGGGGACGAGCATCCCGTAGGACGCCTCCCCTCCGGACGCCACAAAGGTGCCCCAACGAGTCAGACTAAACACGGCGACGAAGCCGAGCACGAGGCCTGCTACGCTCGACAGCATCCAGAGTCGCGCGCGCGCGGAGGACGGCGTAGTCGAGGACCACACCGCGCAGATTAACACCCCGGGACCGACCACCCGCGCCCCCGTCGACAGCAGCTCCATATGACGCGGGATGCTGGTGGCCTCGCTTCCCTCGCCGAGTGCGCCGCTGAGCACCTGCATCCACATGGGTGCCGCGGCCAGCGCGGCCACGGCGACGCCCGCCCCCACCGGTCGCGCTCCGTGGAGCCCCCGCCGCGTCCACGCGGTGGTGAGCACGGGAACGCCCAGCGCGGCCACGACGATCGCGGGACTCAAGTGGTGCGACCACAGCACCCCGAGCGTGCCAAGGGCGACAAACACACCCACAACTCGATTCGAGGGCGCCGCCTCCGGCGATTTGAATGAGTCCTCGCGGCGATCCGCAACGAACCAAATCCATACCGCCAGGCCAACCGCACAGAGCATGGCGTACTCGCTGGCGAAACCTCCCCAGCGCCCGTACATGAGCCCCAACGCGTCCGTCAAAAAGCCATAGACGAGAGCACTCGCCAGACCCGCGTGGCGCACACCCGGCCAGACTACGGCGCCGAGACCACCCACGGCGACGATGCTGAGCATGCCGAGGCCGGCGAGGGTCCAGACCGTACAAACCTGATGAATCGGGACCTGTACGACGTTGGCGCACATGACCACGGCAGCATGAGCGCCCCATGGGTAGTGGAAGGGCGCGTCCATGAAGGGCTCCCAGCTGGCACTGGCCGGGTGCATCGCGAGGGCCTGGGCGATGGTCGCATGGGCAGGCGCGTCAAAGCTCGGCAAGGGACCGGTCAAACCATCAAAGAGCAGGGTGCGCAGGAGCCCTCCGCCCAACACGGTCAACACCGCGGCGGCGGCCCAGGCCCGCGTCCTCTCCTCGTTGACTGGGCGCGCGGCGGGGCCACCCCGTCGGCTCCAGAGCCAGAGCGCCAGCGAGGCGGCGAAGACGAACAGTTCCACACCCCACACAACCCCGACGTCTCCCACGAGATCCAGCCTGGCAAGAACCGTCGCGCGGACGGCAAGCGCGCTCGCACCTAGCCCAGCACCCGCGCCCGCTGCAGACCAGCCGCGAAGTCCCCCTGTCGCGCTCATCCAAAGCCACCCAGAAACGCACGAAAATCCTAGGAATCCGAGGATACTGATGAAAGGGAGCACTCGCCGGTATCGTACCGCGGGCAGCGTTGAGAGGGAATCAACGGACTCTCCGCGCCTCAACAGCACCCCGATCGCTTCATGGCGTTCTCGCGGGGACTAGACCCTGAGGTCCGGCAGGCATTGCGTACAATCCCGGCCAAAGCTAGAAGAGACGCATGCAGGACTTCGACCCCATCGAGACCCTCGCCGCCGCCCGCCACACCTTCGGAGAGCATGGGGGCGTCAACAAGTCCATCGAGGCGAGCACAACCTTCACGGTGATGGCCGCGCAGACACTCCCCGACATTTTTGCAGGCCGCCGCACGCCAGACGCCGACGGGTGCTTCTTGTACGCCCGACACTTTAACCCAACGGTGTACTCCCTCGGTCATGAGCTCGCGGCCCTCGAATCGGCCGAGGCCGGATACTGCTGCAGCAGCGGCATGGGAGCGATCAGCGCGACCCTCACTCAGCTTTGCAACCAGGGCGATCATATCGTTGCCTCCAACACGATCTACGGCGGCAGCTATGCGCTCATGAACAACTACCTCCCGCTCAAGTCCGGCGTGGAGACCTCCTTCGTCAACATTCGAGATCTGCACGCCGTCGAGGCGGCGTGCACCGCGGGCACCAAGGTGATCTTCGCGGAGGCTGTCTCCAATCCCACGTTGCAGGTCGCGGATATCCAGGCCCTCGCCGACATCGCACATCGCCGGGGCGCGAAGCTCGTCATCGACAACACCTTCACCCCCGTGTTGATCAGCCCCCTTCGCCTCGGGGCCGACGTGGTGGTGCACAGCCTCACCAAGTTCATCAACGGCGCCTCCGATGTGATCGCTGGGGCGGTGTGCTCGACCGAGGATTTCATCGCGGAGTTGATGGACCTCTACACCGGCTCATTGATGCTGCTCGGACCGACCATGGACCCCAAGACCGCCTTTGAGATCTCGATGAGGCTGCCACACTTGGGCATCCGCATGCGCGCTCACTCGGAGCGGGCCATGGGTATCGCGACCCGCCTGCACGATCTTGACCTGCCGGTCGTCTATCCGGGCCTCCCTTCCCATCCGGAGCACGAGCTGATGACCAAGCAGCTCAACGGCGGCTACGGCTATGGCGGATTGTTGACGCTCAACCTGAGCTCTCTCGGCCGGGCGAACGCGTTCATGGAGCACCTGCAGAACCGACACGGCTTCGGCTTCATGGCGGTAAGTCTCGGATACAGCGACACCCTCATGTCCGCGAGCGGTGCGAGCACGAGCAGCGAGCTCACCGAAGACGCCCTCGACGACGCGGGGATTGGTCCCGGGCTCGTCCGCCTCTCCATGGGCTACACCGGCACGCTCGAGCAGCGGTGGTCACAGCTTCGTGAGGCCCTCGAATACGTCGGGATGATCAGCTAGACGAGCGGCTGCTACCACGCGATCTCGCTGCCATCCCACGCGAAGAATTTTCCGCTGTCTTCAAGCGTCGCCTCCCGAAATATCTCCAAGAGTTGTGACGCCCCGCGCTCGACTGTGAAACGTTTATCTGGACCACGGCGTGGCACGAACGGCGCCGACAAGTCCGTGGCCACCGTGCCGGGGTGGACCGCCAGCACGATGAGGCCCTTGGCGCGACGGCCAAGCTCGATGGAGAGCCCCTTCGTGAACATGTTTTGTGCCGCCTTCGAGGCGCGGTACGCATACCAACCCCCTGCTCGATTGTCCCCGATGCTGCCGACCCTCGCCGACACGTTGGCGAATACCGCCCTCTCCTTGTGGAGAAAGAAAGGCTCAAAGTGCTTCGCTACCAACAACGGCCCGAACGCGTTCACCGCGAACACCTTGTGGAGGGCGTCCGGTCGAACGTCGGACAATCTCCGCTCCGGCCCAAAATCCTCGCCGTGTAGCACACCCGCGGAGTTAACGAGCAGCGAAAGCTGGTCCGTCCACCCCCTGAGATCAACGGCCGCTTTCTCGACGGTGTCTTCATCACTCACGTCCAGCGTGAACACCCGACACCGTGCGGCCCCGACCGTCGAGGCCAACTCCTGGAGCGCGCCCGCGTCCGCCGGCGTTCGACACGTGGCGGCGACGCGCCACCTGTCGCCGAGCAGTTTGCGAGTCATCTCCAAGCCAATTCCTCGGCTAGCACCTTGAATCAAGGCTGTGGGCGATCCGCTGTCCATTGCAGTCGCAGCCTAGCGGCGAAACCTCAGGATGCACGTCCACCCACCGCCAAAGCCCTCCTGGCCCGAACGTCCTGCGGGACCTTGACCTGTCCGCCCCCCTCCCCATCCTCGCTCCGGTCACTTTATTCCACGGCCCATGCGATCCGAGGACGTGGCAAACTGAGGCCCCATGAAAGAGTCCAACGAGCATCAAAATGCGAGCATCGACGCCGCACCAATGCCCGTGACGCCCAAGGTCTTCGCGAGACTCAGCGCGCTGAATGTGCTCTCCACGATCACCGTCCCCCTCGCGGGGCTCGTGGATACAGCCATGCTGGGACACCTGCCCTCAGAGGTCTCCCTCGCGGGGGTCGCCCTCGGCGCTATTTTTTTTGACTATGTTTTTTGGTCCTTTGGCTTCTTACGCATGGCAACCACCGGGCTCGCAGCAGGGGCGATCGGCCGCGAGCAGCACGACCAACTCCGCGCGTTGCTGTGGCGCGCCACATCCCTCGGCTTCCTCATCGGCGCTGGCCTACTCAGTCTCATCCCGCTCATCGGTCTGCTCGCGCCGCTGCTCTTTGAGCAGATGCCCGAGGTCCGAGCCGAGGCAGTCGGATATGTCCAAGCCCGTCTCATCGGCGCGCCCGCGAGTCTTGCGAACTTCGCCCTCGCCGGGTGGCTAATTGGAACAGGCCGAAGCGGCCGCGCGTTGATTCTCGCCCTGCTCCAAAATCTCGGGAACATCGCCTTTAATTTCGTGTTCATCGTGGTGCTAAAGTACGGAGCCACCGGCGCAGGGCTCGGGACCGCCTGTGCCCAATGGCTCAGCGTGCTGCTCATCGGCAGTTCATTGATTCCCGCCGCGCTGCCCCGCCCGGTACTCACGCAGATTTTTGACCGCTCCGAGACACGTTCTCTCTTTCAAATCGGTGGAGACCTCACCATTCGTACGATCTGCTTGGTCACCGCCTTCTCTGCCTTTACGGCCGCGGGGGCGCTTTTTGGCGCGACCATGCTCGCCGCGCAGGCTGTGCTTTTACGAATCCTCGGTCTGTTCTCCTACGTGGTGGATGGACTGGCCTACGCCGTGGAGACCCTCGCGGGGCAGTCCGTCGCCCGCCGGAGGACCAATGATGCGCGTCGGGTCGTGCGGTGGGGCATGATCAGCGCGGTCCTCATGTCGACGTTGCTCGGCGGCGCCGCCCTGGGCTGGTCGGGTCCGTTGCTGTCCTTGCTCACGGACATCGCACCCGTGATCGCCCTCGCCACGCGGTGGATCCCGGCCTGTGTCGCCTGCGCGATGGTCGGTTCCATCGCATACATCCTCGACGGCCTCTTCATTGGCACCTCCGCGAGCGCCGAGCTGCGCGCGGCCATGTTGTGGTCGCTGTGTCTCGGTTTCCTGCCGTGCTTTGGTCTGGGCCTCGCACTCTCCTCCATGGGGCTACTTTGGGGATCTCTCCTCACGTTTATGATCGCCAGGGTGCTCACCCTCCTCCACCGTCGTTCCGCTGCGCTTCCGGCCAGCCCGTGACATCAAGAGGTTGCTCCTTCGCCTCGTGAAGGCGACAAAAACGCGAGCTTGCACGGCACCTGCCAGCGCCGATGAACAGTAGGGGGCCGATGTGCGTCCCAAGCAGAGGCAGTCATTGCACAGTAGGAATGTTAGGAGTTTTGGGATTTTTTAAGCCTGCCATCCCTCGACAAATACGGTTTCACGACCGAATTGGCTCCAGGCCACAACATTTTCTACACTCCCTCCACAACGGGCCGAGGCCACCGAACAAGCCGCCTCACCTATTAAACAAAAGGATCAATTATGAAACGCACCTCAATCTTACTTGTCGCAGCCTCTTTGTCTCTCTCCGCGTGCAGCGTCAAGGTGACCAGTGGCGACGAAACGACCGCTGCTGATACCGGCACGGACACCACGGACACAACCGACTCTGGCGACGGCGACGGCGACGGCGACGGCGACGGCGACGGCGACGGCGACGGCGACGGCGACGGCGACGGCGACGGCGACGGCGACGAGTCCTGCAGCGCCACCGCCGACTGCGAAGGTGAATACTGCTGGGCGCCGTATACGGGAGCGAACCCCGGTGCTGACGACTTTACCTGCCACCCCGAGTGTGTCCCAACCAACGATCCATCTACGACCGATCCCACCGTCGATCCAGCGGAGAACTTCTGGTGCATCGACGACGGTTCTTGTTGCGACCCTACCGCCATTTGCGGATCCCTCGGATACTGCGACGCCGCCGGTGACGGCGACGGTGACGGCGACGGTGACGGCGACGTCTGTGGCGACGGCACTGTCGGCAACACCGAGGCATGCGATGACTCCAACACCATGGACGGAGACTACTGTTCTGCAGACTGCCAGACAGTCACCGGATCCTGTGGTGACGGGACCGTACAAACCAACGAGCAGTGCGACGACGGCAACACCGCGGACAACGACGGCTGCTCCAGCACCTGCCAAAACGAGTGATCACCGGTCATCTCGACGCGATACCCGCGTGATTCAAGAGGGAGCCCTGACGGGTTCCCTCTTTTATTTGGTCCTAACTCTTCGGCGTAGCAGCGCCGTGAAGCGTCGCGGCGAGAGGTTTTCCCTGTTCGCCCGCCTGCATCCCCAACGCCTCAGGATGCGCCGCGTAGTGATGTCGCATGAGCTTCGCAAGACGCAACTTTCCCCCTCCGTCGAGCGCGTCGCCGTCGCACGTGCGGATCACCTCGCAAATCCCTGCAAGCAGTTCGTCTTGAGGTGGAGGGGTAATGGCGATCCAAGATTCCAAAAGCGCGACGTCCACCACCGGTGGCAGAGAAGCCAAAATCCCCTCGTCATTTTGGTCGTGAACGAGCAGGCCCGAGGTCGTCCCTCGGTCCAACGTGAGCACCTGATAAAGGTAGAGCGTATGGTAGGCCCGCTGCGCGGCGATTTCTGCGTCTGAGGGGGGACTCTCTCCCCTCATCCGACGAGCGAGAATATCCGCGTACGCATCAATGGCTGCCGTGCCGAAACCCCTCGCGAAACGTACGCCTACCTCGAACTCTCCGGGCGCAAAGCGCTCAAAATAGTAGTGGGCGACACCGCGGCTTCGGTTCAGCGCGGGGATGAAAAAGTAATCGTCTCCTCGACGTTTCGCCTCGCCCGACTGAGATCCGCACGCCGTGTCCATTCGCTCCACGAATGAGGCAGTGTCTTCCCCGATCTCCGTGGACGGATTAAGGTCGGCCATGAGCCGCCAGGACCCGGCGCCGCCCTTCATCTGCGTCCAGCTCAAATGCAGGTGCAAAGAGGGAGCCACAGGCTGCTGCGGATGGACAATGCACGACAGGGCCGTGGCCGAGCCCAGCCTCTTCTCTGGCATGTCGTCGTAGTGAACCTGCGAGAAGTTCAAAGATGCCGACACAAACCCCGCGTCGGATCCCCACAAGTGACGATCTCCCCCCCCGTGACGCCCGCCATCCCGAAGCCACGCCACAGTCGCGGAGGGGGCCAAACTTTGAGAGACCTCGCAGGCCTGCACCCCACCGACGGATGCGAGCCGCGCCGCGAATGTCCCCCGTAAACCTAAGAGGAGCTCCCTGGCCCGCATCGCGTGGGCAGACTCGGGGGTTGATAAGTTCATTCGCTGCATGATCGCGCGCTCCCTGGCGCCCCTCACTCTACGTCAGCATCCGTCTGCTTGGGAACACTCGAGGTGGGTCCGCACGCTCTAGTCGAGCTGCATCTCAGCGCCGAACATGCGCTCCACCAGCGCAGGAGAGATCTGCAACACTTCACAGATCTCCTCGATGACTGCCCGCTCGCAATCGGCGACGTGCCCATCAGCCCGGGCGACGATGCAGATATCCCGCACCACCTGTTGGTGATGCGCCGCCCCCGCGCACGCCTTGAGATCCGCGAGGCGGCTCGGGAGGTCCGCGCGCAGGGCCTCCGCGCTGAGCCTGTCATGGACCGTCCCTTCTCCGAGAAATCCATCGAGGGCCGCGACCTCTGCCTCGTGGACCTCACCATCCGCAACCGCGACGAGGAAACCGCCCGCGAGTAACACGCGCCTCATCGCCCTCGCCTCCTCTGATTTCCCCTTGAGATATCCGGGATCCATGACGGCCATTAGCTCATGGGTCTGTCGTTCAAGACCGACGCGCGCATCTTCACCAATCCCCGCAAATAAGCCGGCGCTATGTGCCAGGGACGCGGCTTTCAGTCGAAGCGGGCTAAACGGGTGCGTGGAAAACCATTCGTCCCTGTCGGCGTCGTCTGCCGTCGCGATTCCCTGTGCCTGAAGCTCCTCAACTTGGGCGAGCAACGCCTGCATCGCGACGTTAGCCCGAGTGCCTCGGAGCCCAGAGGCCAACTTGAACAGGCTCCGACCGACCGCTTCTAGATTGTTGCAGCACATCAAGCCCGCCCGATCCGCAGAGAGTTCCGCGAATCTTGACCAGGAGAACAGGTCCAACGCGAGCTCGGGGTCCTGCTTGCCCCCCTCCTCAAGCACCGCTCGCACCGGAATATCATGGTGTCCGTATTTGTGGTGGCCAAGCTCATGCCCGACGACAAAGCAAAGCTCATCTTGATCAAAGGCGTCGAGCAACTCGGAGGAGAACAGCACGAACAGCTTCCCGTCCTCTGGGGGGGTGACCGCCGCATTCATCGATGAACTTGGATACACGAAGGGCTCAAGCGTGGTCTCCACCTTCAGCATCTCCGCACAGGACGCGAGCATGTCTTGAAGTTCCGGGGCGACAGAGCGAGTCAATCGCACTGCCGTCGCGAGCAGCGAGCGCTCAATCTCACTGCCGCCCGACGCCCTGCCACGCGCACGCGACGCCGCCTGCACCACCGGATGTACTCGAAGTCGCTCCGCGAGCAGCGTGTCCGCCTCCACCCGAATAGCCTCTGCACGATCCATAGGCCGAGCATACATCCTCCGAACGACCCGGGGCACGCTTCTCCCGAGAATCCGCCCGGGCGGCTCGCTACGCCGCACGCGGTGGAGGAATCTGGACCTGCTCAAACACGCTCGCAACCCCGACCGCGGGACTCACCGGGAGGCGTACGTGGCTGTCGCGCGCGACCACGGACATTCCAGGGTTGATCTCAACTGTCGGGATTCCTCGCTCGCGCGTCTTCCCGAGCAAGTCTGCGACAAAGGCCGCATGAGAGGACGCACCGATGCACGCGACCACGTCAAAGCCCGTCGCCAGCTCTCTCTCCAGGATTTGCATCGCCTCCTCGATGGGAGGCTCTCCGACGAGTGAGCATCGGGGCCGTACGACGCAGCCACACTCAGGGCAACCGGGGGTTGCCTCCAGGCCATCAAACGTCGCAACAGACTCGTGCCATGCGCACATCGTGCACTCAAGGTCGCGGAGGTTTCCGTTGATCTCGATAAGATTGGGTGTGTTGGCGCGGCGGTGAAGACCGTCGACATTGCGGGTGAGCGTCCATGCCCCAGGTCGCGAACGACAAAACGCCGAGAGGCGCGCGTGAGCATCATTGGGCGTGGCGTCCCGTGACTCCCGTTCGATCGTGTGAATGGTGCGCCAAGCTCGAGCTGGGTCGTGCGTCATCACTTGAAAATCCAGCTCGCGTTCGATGTCAAACAATGGATCATCAGAATTGTGGCAACCGAGCCCACCCACACCTCGATACGTGGGCACACCGGAGTCTGCCGATACCCCACCCCCCGTGACGAAGAGAACCCTCTTGCTCATGTTGAGCAAGCTCGCGACCGCGTGGCAAATATCGGATAGCGCGTTCATCTCCATGGACACTAGGTATCGTCGAGCGAACAGCGAACCTGAGACTTCTCACGCACAATTTTCGGGTATTTTTCGCGCCCTCCATCGTCTGGAGTTTCATTTCGTTTCCACCTCGCCCCGTTCTGCGACAAAGCAAGATCTCTTCGCTTGATCCGGTCTGAACTGCGTTCTACGCGCCATGGCGAGAAGCCCCCCCATGGCCCGGCCCGCGCCTCAAGCGTCAACGCCTCCAGATGGTCCCACACGTCGACGGACTCGCAAAGTCTCCCTTTCGAGGATCGCGAGTGTCTCAACTTGGAGCGTCGGGGCAGGCACCACGAGCCGAATATCGCTGCCCGGGACACGAACCTGACGACTGAAACTCGGCGCCGTCGCATCCGCAGTAGGTCTGCAGATCTCGCGTGCACATCCGGTCTTTCGCTGCACACACGCCTTGGCCCTCGCCGCATCCCTCACCCTCGCACACCATCCCGTCTCCGCAGTCCTCACTGGTCGTGCACGCCTTCGTCCCCGGCGATGATTCTGGGGCCGCGAGCTCGGTCTTGGGCGCAGGCTCCGCCTCCCCTGCATCCCCCGGCTCTGCGTCCTCGGGCGTCGTCTCATTGGCCACGTCCGGACGTGCGGCCGCAGGCGTCGCCTCCTCTCCCGCGGGCGCTCCAGCACCCGCGCTGACGTTGACACTGCACGCAAGAGCCAGGCTTGCGACTCCCAAGAGAACTGATGAGATTTGTTTCACGCCGAGACTCTAACAATCCGACGGCAAAGATCGAAGGGATATTCTCATCCTCTGCGAGTTTGGCACCGCGCGACGAACGGGCGGACTTGTCGGTCTACGGTACACTCCCCGCCGAGAGCATGATGACGCCTTCACAGCCACTCGCACCGACGAAGACGACCCCCAAGTGGATCTGGCCGCTTCGTATTGGCGCGCAGGTCGTGGTGCTGCTTTGGGTATGGAAACTTTATGGCTGTATGCAGCTCGAGGACTGTAGTGACCACCCGGCAGACGCGCGGATGAAGGTACATCTGTTCCTCGCGGTGATGGTGTTCGTCTCCATCGAGGGGATTCTGCTTGTCAATCGACTGGCCTTTCCACCAGAGCGCTAGTCCCCCACCCAGGCCCACGCACTGGGGGGGTCGACTAGCAAGTTGTCTATCCTGCGGTCACCTCGATCCGCTTGCCGGAGTCCGAGGCATGACGAGGCACCCTCAGCCGTAGCAGCCCATGATTGAGGGTCGCATCGACCGCATCCATCGAGGCATCTCGTGGCACGCGAAAGACCCTACGAAACTGAACGCCGAGCTCCGGAGCCTCGGCCTCAAGAGTCAGACTTCGCTCTCCAAAATCCAGTTCGATCGCGTCCGCGCGGACGCCGGGCACCTCGATATGCATGGCGTACGCCTCGGCGCTCCGAAAAAAGTCGGCGCGCGGCACCACTTGTGGTCGTGTGTTTGGTTGGGTGTGTTGAGTCATGATGGTTCCTTTCTTGTTACATGTGTTCACGCGGTCTTAACCTCGATCTTTTTCGGCATCAGGGCCGCCAGCGCTGTGACCGAGATCGTGAGGAGCCCGTCGCGCAACGTGGCCGAGATGGTCTCCGGATCCGCGTCCCTTGGGAGCGCGAGCTTGCGCCTCACCTCTCCCACTCGCCGCTCCTTACGCTGAAGACGGAGCCCCTCCTCTTCGCCGTGCGCTGTTGTATAGGCGACATGCAAGACGCCTCCCTCTGCTCGAATATCGAGCTCTTCCGCCCGCACGCCTGGCGCTGTCCACTGCGCCTCCCAGCCATCCTCTTTCGCCTTGAACGCGGCAATCTGGCGGCGGTGGGGCGAAGCGACGGGCGCAGAAAGCTGCCGTACAAACTCCTCAAAGATGGGCTCCATGGTGCGGGTTAGGTCGGTGTGTATCCAAAGTGGGTTGAACATGATGTAGCTCTCCTGGTCGGGTGTTCGCGAACGTGAACCGAGCGCGCACACCTTGGGGGTGTAGGCCCGCCAAGGGCGGGGCGTTGTCAGATCGCACGAAGCTCGGCGTTGTGTAGGGGCCTCGTTCGAGCGCACATCGAACTTGATCATCCCCAGGTTCGTGTCAACGGCTGCGGCTAAAAAAATGTGCGCGCCCTACGAGACCGTGTCCGGCGCCGCTCCACCGCCGCTATCTGGTCAATCCATCGCGCGTCCAAACACCCTCACGAAAGCTCGTCGAGACCCGGGCGCCCGCCCATACGACCCCGCGCTCCATGGAGACATTCTCGAGAACCTCCGCCCCCGCCTCGAGTTGACTCCCTGCTCCCAGCACCACGCCCGCTCCTAACGTCACGTCCTCCTCCATCCAGATGGGCCCCTTCACGGTCGCCCCCCCCGCGCGCGCCCGCGCCTCGTGCTCGGCACGGGAAGCGACACTCCACCACGGACGGGTGACTGCATGATCGAGGACGTTGCTAACGCCGGTCAGGTAACGCGCAATGGTCGAGTGCTCCCACCAATAGTCCCCGGTCACGAACGCCCCTACGCGCCCCTCACGAAACGCGTCCCTGTACGCCGTGCGGACAACGCAAGGAGACCCCTCTCGCGGGATGCGATCGAGCATGGAGGGCTCCAAAATATGCACCCCCGTAAACATCATCGGTCGGCTGTCGAGCGTCACCCCCTCGAGCGACTCCCCCACCAACGATCCAAGTCGACCGTCGCCCGTGACACGAAGGTTCCCCTTCCACACCCCCTCAAGGTCCTCTCGGAGCACCATGGTCGCCTCGTGGCCGCCACGTTCATGAAACTCGAGCGCCGCACCGAGATCGATGTCGGTGATGATCTTGCCGTTGGTCACCACGATGGGCGCGCCATTGCCCGCGTCAAGCAGGGGTCTCGCTCGGAGGAGTCCTCCACCCGTACCGAGGATCTCCCCTTCCTCGTGGGAGTATTGAATCCGCATCTCCAAGGATTCGCCTGTCCCGAGATGTGCTTCGATCTGATCGCCGAGGTGATGGAGATTGATCGCCACATCCGCAACGCCGTGCTGCGCGAGCCACCGGGCGCACCACTCCACGAGGGGCTTCCCGCACACGGGGAGCATCGGCTTGGGTCTCAAGGAGGTGAGGGACTCAAGTCGAGTCCCAAATCCGGCGGCGAGGATCATCCCGTGTGGTCGCGACATCAGTGGTAACTCCAGATAAGATTGTCAAAGAGAGAGATGATCAACGCAAGCGTACCGCCAACGACCATGAGCATCATCGCGAATCGTGCCGCGCGCTCGGCCGTCGATGGCGCCGCATCTCGAAGCAGGTCGGCCTCTTCACCCGTCAGGCCGACGCCTCGAAGTTTGCTCTCGATGAGCAGCCACCCCGCGAAGAGCAGCACATAGAGGATGCCGCCCCCGATCAGATAATTGCGGACATAGCCGTGGATTTCGCGTTTGCGGGCGTCCAATCTCTCGCTGTCCGAGGGGAGACTCCGGAGCGTCACGGGGGCTCCATAGGCGACGCGATTCATCGTCCCCATGAGCCACTCGAGCCGGAGCCTGCCTCGTCCCGGGGTGTCTATCGTCTCTTCGAGCGCCGACAACCATCCAAGCTCGCGCGTCGTCTTCTCCCCGTCCAAAGAGGCCGACCTCTTCGCATCTCGGATCTTGCCGAGAAGCGCGCGCTCACCGGTCGCGTCGCTCGACTCTCCGCTGCCAATGAAGAGCAGCTCGACCATCGCGCCCGGGCGAAACGAGCTCGAGCGGCGGTACGCCTCCACGGAGACAAGACCCGGCGGTGTGCCGGCCGGGACCGTCCACGTGTGCATCAGTTCGCCTCCCTCAGAGTGCATGACTGTATCGATCCATGCGCCCGAGGAGTCGTGGATGTCGATCAAGGTGCCCCGCGCGCCGATCTGCGCCAACCGCAGTTTTACCGTCGACCCCTCCGCGACGACGGCTGGCTGCACCACTGTTAATTTTACGGCTCCCGGATATCCGACGAGTCGAATTACCCGTGTCACGGAGTCAACCTGGTGATCCGCTGACGCATCCTCCGCGGGTCGGTCCTCCGTAAACACCTCCACCTGCAGACGAATCACCTCGGTCTCGACGCTTCCTTTAAAGCGCGCGAGGCCGTCCGCGTCGGTCATTCCCTCAAAGAGCAGCGGTGGGTCGTCACGGCTGCCCTGCCGCTTACCGATCAGGCCCGACACCAGCGACACCTTGAACCTTCGATGCAACGGCGCCCCGGTGGCGTCTGTAAGTCTCACCATGAAGATATTGGTGAACGGAGCCAGCATCTGCCCCATGACCTCCACATCGATCTTTGTCGCCTCCGGTTGGGGATCCGAATCGTCTGTGAGCGTGAGCTTGGACTCATTGGTCACAGGTGTCGCGGAGCGAACCTCCCGCGTCGAACGAACCGAGAGCGGCGCCTCCCAGCGCTCCGAATCTGCACCTTGTGGATGAACCTCCACCACGAGCCGGCCGACACCGTCGCCCACGTCCGGGAATTGCAGCGTGCGACCATGGATCCCTCGAAACCCAGCCCCCAGGGGCGAGAGCTCACCGAGCCGTACAAGTTCGTCCCCCTCTGGCGCGTAGCTCACCTCCACACGCTCCATGGGCACGGCGTCACCTTGAGCATCCTTAAGCTCGATGCGTACGGGGAAAGGAGCACCCCGCATGGCGACGGATTCCGCATAAACGACCACAGAACGCTCGATCTCCCACGCGCCGACCCACAGGCTCACAAAGAGACCAACACCGACCCCAAGCGCAGCCACCAGCGGGAACAACCGTCCACCCCAACGCGCGACCCAACGCGAGCGTGCCTCCGCACTCAGCGATTTCGAGCCCTCAACCTCAGCGCGGTTCATGCACACGTCTCAACGGCCGCCCCTGGCTAGAGGTCTCGCCGATACATTCATCGTACCAACGTCGGCGAGATGCACAAACTTCGGGCATTCACCGCACGAGGGTTCCTCGCAGTCAGCTGCCTCGAGCGCTAGTCAGCCGTGTCGTAGCCAGGATCGAGCTCAAACGACAAGTTCACAACGCGCGGCGGACCGTCGTATTTCGGGTATCCGACCTTATAGGCGACGTCTCGGATGCATTTGGAGAGCTTGGTGTCGCTCTGGATGGCGTCCGGGAGCGTCACATTGACGCCCGCGGGCCGTCCCCGCTTCGGGTCTAGTTGAACCGCCAAGAACGCCTCCCCGTCAAGCACCGCGTCACCGTCCATTTTTGTGCGCGACTTGTGGGAGATCACGCACCCGTCCATCTTCTCCAACGAGGATCCAAACGCTGTCTCGATGTCATACTCATCGGGGAGCTCGGTCCCCCATTTGTTCATATCGAACTCCATGTCCGCGTCCGGATCAAATTCGGCGATATTCGCTTTCACACTTCTCGATCGCTTCGCGTCGAGATCTGCGATCGGGTTAAATCCAGAGAGATAAAATGCGCCGGCGAGCACCGCCACGCCTCCAAACAGAAATATGTTTAACTTGTTCGACTTCATCGTTGGTTCCAATCACTCATCCCAGCGGTCGCCCCACCATACGACCTGTCTTCAGTTTTTGGGGGCCTTGGATTCGAACGGACGGCAAAGTACGCTAAAACGGCGGTCCAGTCGCGGCCCACGGAGTACGAGCGATCTCTAACCCTGATGCAAAGACCGAGCTTGGCCCCGTATCTGCCCAGTGTGGCTCGTGCGGGCTGAGCCCCCTCTTGGACGTTGGCTTCGTTCGAGAAGACGACGGCACCTGGCTCATGATCGACGGCGACGAGGCCGAAGCACGCGCAGCCATCACCCGCTCCAGCCCGACGGTGCACATCGACGCCTGTCCCACGTGCAACGGCGCATGGTTTGACGCGGGCGAGCTCGACACGCTCGCCATGGACTCCAGAGACGATGAAACGAGTCTCGAGACCGCCATCGACGCCGCGAGCCATCCGTCGGAACGTGTGTGCCCCCGGGGACACGGACCCATGCGCACCCACCCCCTCAAGAGCGGCGCGAGCACCACGCCAGTGGAGCGGTGTGGCACCTGCCGCGGCCTGTGGCTCGACGGTCACGAGCGGGCCAAGCTCGCCAAACGCACCACCGCGGAGGGTCAGCGGGGCAAAGTCGAGGACCTCGCGCGACGAGGGGCAATTTACGCGATCCAACTCCTCACGCAGCTCCCGGTGGAGGTGGACAACCCCAAGCGAGAGACCCCATGGGTTGTGTATGGGATCTTGACAGTCCTCGCGGTGTTCTTCGGACTTCAGACCCTCGAGATTGTTCGACTTGAAGACTGCGACGTCATCTCCCGCGCCCGCAGCACGGGCGGTCGCTGCCTCGCCCCCGTCGCCGGGGCGCTGCGCGATGACTTCGAAGCCCACGGGCTCGCCTCCATCGGGAGCGGCTCGGGCTGGACCCTCTTCACCTCGATGTTCCTGCACGGCACCATTGCCCACCTGCTGGGGAATATGTACTTCCTCTATATCTTCGGAGACAACGTCGAGTCTCTGTTCGGCAAGCTGCGCTTTGTGGGACTGTTCTTCTTCGCGAGCCTGGTCGGAGTGGTCGCGGAGGTCTTCTTAACCGACGCTACCGCAGATCCTATCGTCGGCGCCTCCGGTGGGATCGCCGGCGTGATGGCGGCCTATCTGTGGAGTTTTCCTCGCACGAAGCTGTTTCAGATGGTCCTCTTCGTGCAGGTGAAACTTCCCGCCTGGACCTACCTGGTGTTTTGGATCGGATTCCAGGCCGTCATGGGCCTGTTCTCCCAGCAGACCCACGTCGCCTGGTACTCCCACCTTGGAGGATTCTTAACGGGCTTCGCCATCACCCCACTCGTGCTCGCGTGGCGGCGACGGCAAGTGGCTGTCGCCGTGGAGCAGCCGGCCTCCCACCTGCTTCGCCCCTCGAGAGCCGCGGGCTCAGCTGTTTGAGGGCTCGTCGGCACCGGGTGCTGCAGGCGAGGACCAGGCCGTCTCCGCGAGCTCACCGTCTTCGAACCCAAAGAACACCCGCATCTGCTTC
This sequence comes from Nannocystaceae bacterium, assembly GCA_040265175.1. Taxonomy (GTDB): domain Bacteria; phylum Myxococcota_A; class Polyangia; order Nannocystales; family Nannocystaceae; genus JAAZXR01. Next base: position 8,820 of record JBDQGY010000016.1, on the reverse strand, counting down.
TCGAGGAACTCTCTACCCTCGGCGGACTGAAGATCAATGCGGTAGGTGTTGATATATCGCGGGGACTCGCGCAACCACATCTGCCACGCCTGCATGCTCACGCGATCGTAGAGCAGCTGGCCAAATTCCGTGGGGAAAGGCTTAAAAGGCAGCGCGGGCAATTCTTGGTCAAGCTTGTTGCAGTGGACTGTGCGGGGCTGATTCATGTCGTTGTTCCTTCGCCGGGTGGCGTCCATATCGCCGGGTCCGTAGGTGCTGTCGAGGGGTGTGACGGCGGCCTTCCTCACGATTTCGCGACGCGAGCGGAGGCGCCGCGGAGCGCGCCCATGATGACCCCCACCGCCTCACTGATAGCAATTCGATCCTGCGACTTGTCGTCACGATATCGGATCGTCACCGTATCATCCTCAAAGGTCTTTTCATCGACCGTAATGCAGTAGGGCGTGCCGATCTCGTCGTGCCGCGCGTAGCGCTTGCCGATGGTGTGCTGCTCGTCATAGCGGGCGTTGATTCCCGAGCGGAAGAAGTCTTGGGCGATCTCCCGAGCCCTCTCAGGCATCCCATCTTTCTTCACCAGCGGGAGCACCGCCACCTTGTACGGCGCGAGTCTCGGGTGCAGCCGCAGCACTGTACGGCCACCCTTACCTTCCGCGTCTGGAGGTTCTTCGTCGAAGGCGTTGCACAGCACCGCGAGTACACCGCGCGTGGCGCCTGCGGCGGGCTCGACAACGTGTGGTGTGTAGCGCCAGCCCTTCTTCCCGGTCTCTGGATTCGTCGCCTCCGGATCAAAGTAATGCAATTTCTTGCCCGATCCCTTCATGTGGGCGTTGAGGTCGTAGTCGGTCCGCGACGCGATGCCCTCAAGCTCATCCCAACCCCACGGAAACAGGTACTCCACATCCCAGCAGCCGTCGCTGTAGTGCGCTAGCTCGTCGGATTCGTGGGCCCGCAAGCGCAGCTTCTCCTCGGAGAGCCCGAGCGACGCCCACCACTTCATGCGCGCCTCTTTCCAGTAATCGAGGTACTTGGGTCCCTCGCCCGGCGGAACAAAGTACTCCATCTCCATCTGCTCAAACTCGCAAGAGCGAAAGATAAAGTGCTCCACGGTGACCTCGTTGCGGAACGATTTACCCATCTGAGCGATGCCAAAGGGGACCTTGGATGACATGCTCTGCTGGACGTTGCCGAACTGCACAAACATGGCCTGCGCGGTCTCGGGGCGCAGGTATACGGCGGAGTCTGCGATCACGGACTCCGCGCGAGCGCGCAGGGTCGCGTCATCGGCCCCCTCCTCTACGGCGCTCTTGAGCGCTCCGATGAGCGCGTTCACCGGGTCGACAGGTCCGAGACTGGTTCGGAACATCAAGTTGAACTGTCGCTCTTCGCTTAAGTAGGGCGCCCCGCAGTTGCTGCACACGTAGCCTCGATCGCCCCCGACAGCACCCACGAGCGACTTGCCGTCTCGGGTAAGCGACGCCCCGAGTGTCTCGTTCGCCCGGGTCAGCGCCGCCTTCGCTTTTCCCTTGTCTCCAAGGGTGATCGGGGCTGGTGCTCCCGACTCCAGCCGAGGTGCCTTGTCCGCCCGAAATCGCTCTCCGCAGAGCTTGCAATCCACGAGCGGGTCACTGAAGGACGCGAGGTGACCGCTAGACTGCCACACCTTCGGATGCATCATGATGGACGCGTCCAACCCGACGATATCTTCACGGGTGTGCACCATGGCCGTCCACCATTCGTTCATGAGGTTGCGCTTGAGCTCGACGCCCATCGGGCCGTAATCGTAGGCGCTCCTCAATCCTCCGTAGATGTCGGAGCTTTGGAACACAAAGCCCCGCCTCTTACAAAGAGAGACGATCTTCTGCATGACATCGGCGGTGGAGTCTGGTGCGCTCATAATCACGGTCCTGCGTCGGTGGACGGGCCGAACGAATAGCACAACCGAGGCCCCGTCGTCCGACCCTGGCGGCGGCCGCCGATTTGGCCCGGCGCAGGGCTCCTGGGCCCTCACCAGGCACGACCTGGCGTCCTGTGTGCCCTGACCGGAGAGTTCAGGACGGCCGCGAACATCCACGGCGTGGGCTCAGGGGCCTTCTTCGACCTCCGAAGAGTCCTCAGGAACCGCTCCATATCGCAGCGTGCCCTCCAACCCGATGAGCTTAAAGTTCACGGAGACCCCAAATCCCCCGAAACTCCCCGCAACGTCCTTTTCGAACATGAGGTGGTCGGGCTCTGACCAGACGGCGTCGATAAGGTTGGGCAAGATTGTGACGGACCCCATCGGCAAGAAACCCTCTGTCGCAACGAGCGCCGATGTGTCGTTCGCGTAGATATCGGCGCTCGCATCCATCTCCAGCTCCCCCGACATCGGTCCCCCTTCCACGGGTACGGTGATCGCGAAGTCAGGTGCGCTCGTCAAAAAGAGCAGGTCGCGCACCTCGAAGTCCAAGGTGATCCCCAAGTCACACTCCTGATCAGGAATATCCGCGATCTCCAGCCCCAACACCATGAACTCCAGACTTTCGGAGTCAAACTCTCGCGTGCAGAGTTCACCGGTCACCACGCGGAGCTCAAGCGGGACCTCACACGTACCCGTAATCGTGCTTGCCTTCATCACGGTGTGGAGCACGTTCGGATTGCTCACGCGCGGGTGCCGATAACACGTCGCACCCTCCGGCGGATCGATCGGTAGGTCGCCGTCGCCGTCTCCGTCTCCGTCTCCGTCGCCATCCCCATCGCCATCCCCATCGCCATCTCCATCTCCATCTCCATCTCCTTCGCCGTCTCCGTCTCCGTCTCCGTCTCCCGTGGTATCCGCCGTCTCACCACTCGCGTCGATCGTCTCGTCGTCTGCGCATCCCGTGCACAATGCCAGTGACGCCACCAAAATCCCCACGTGTAATGCATCCAAGCAAACCATCTACAGGACGCTAACAAGGAACTATTTGATCATTCGTGAAGCCTACGTAAATCAAGAATCGACCCGATTCGATACAGCCATGCCGGCGGGTCGGTTTATTGTTAGAGAGCCCCTGCCCTCTAGATCGAAGACAATCGACACGGCATGCATGGACGCAGTCACCGCGTGCGGCCACGCCGCGGTCTTCGTCTGTGACCGCACGTTCCAAGAATGACAAAGGGAAGAGTGCAGCGCACCCTCCCCTTTGTACTCTTCGCCACGGTCCCCGCGACGAGCAGGATTCTGCCTCTACTTCTCGAAAGAGACCGTGCCGTTGAGTCCCGTAAGCGTGAAGTTCACGGTGACTGGGAAGCCCATGACGTCGGTCATGATGTCCTGGTTCAGCATCTCGTAGGCTCCATCAGCGTAGGTGGCGCTCGCAGAGGTGCCTGCTGCATAGGTGACGTCGCCCTCGGGAAGGGTACCCGGGAAATCCAGAGGTGAGTCACTGCCATCAGCAGTAAGCGTGCCCGTCGCCTGCACCACTTGGTTCCCAGTCATGGCCCCACCGGAGGACGGGATCTGGACCTCGAAGTCGGGTCCGCCATTGGCGATAACAAAGTTACTGATCGCGATGGTGATGTTCTGGGTGCCGAGGAGACCCAGGTCGAGGCTACAAATCGTATCCGGCACGTCCTCAAGGTTCAGCGTGACCACCATAAATCCCGCAGATCCGTCACCGTTGTCTTCCACACACAGCTCGCCACCGGTGGCCGAGAGGTCGATGGGGAGGACACACGACGCGTTCAGTGCGGTCGCGGTCGCAGTGGTGGTCAACGTATTGGCGGCCGCGTTTCCAACAATGGACGGGAAACAGTCGCCATCGCCATCGCCGTCTCCGTCGCCGTCTCCGTCTCCGTCTCCGTCTCCGTCTCCGTCTCCGTCGCCGTCTCCGTCTCCGTCTCCGTCGCCGTCTCCGTCGCCGTCGCCGTCTCCGTCGCCGTCGCCATCTCCGTCGCCATCTCCGTCTCCTGTTTCGCCGGTTTCTGACTCAGACGTGCCGTCCGAATCCGAGGCGCAGCCGGTTGTTAGAGAAAAGGAGAGTGTGGTGACCAGACCAAGGAGCCAAAGCTTTTTCATGGCCGGAAGGTACCAGACGCCTCCTCACCGCGCGAGCAGAGACGCACGGAAAATATGCGGGCGAACGCGGTCCGGTGTTTGATGCCGACCTCCCCGCTCGCGAACGCCGCCCGCGGACGTTGCGCACGTCCCGGCCAGCCTACCGGTGCGACCGAAATCGCGCTACATGCACGTCTCGGGAATGGACGGGATTCGTGTGGCGGTGAAGCCCACAACCATGTCAAACGCGGGCTCGCCGAGCAGCGTCGTGCAGTTCTCGGAGGTGTTGATTCCGCTGAGTAAGGAGCCGAGCGGGAGCCCTCCAGGCATGCAGCCTTCGCAGCTCGGGGGCACGGGCAGCGAGGGGTCGCACGCGCCAATGCACGAGCAGAGGCTGTCCGCGTCGGCCTCCGACAAGCAGCCCGTCAGGGTTCCGGAGGCGAGCTGACCGTCCGCGGCCAGCGAGAACTCCGCGACGACTCCACGCAGCGGGACCGCGTCGGGACGCTCGTCCACGGTGCAGCTGAAGGGAGTGCCGTCATCATCCTCTGCGTAGATATAAAAAATTTGCGAGGGGTCGCTTCCGAAGTTGAACGTCCCGAACCCCGGCGTCGTCCCCATGCCGCTGCACGTCCCTGCGTCGCTGCTCTCAACCCATTTGGTGAGGGAGTCATCAAAGGCCACCGGCACTTCCATCGCGATGGTGTCTTGTTGCGCACACAAGTCTGAATCGGAGGTCCCTACGCCCGAGCTGATCACCATGGTGCCAGTGCCCGCCGCCTCGTCGAGTTCCGTGACATTCGCAAGGATATTGAGCTTGTGGTTCTTAATATCAGAGCTCCAGGCCTGCTCCAAGAGGCCCGCTTGAATGTTGGTGCCGTCCGCGTCGCCGAGCCCTTGAATGTCAATGCAGTCGAAACGGTAGGACGCCGGGAACGAAGTGTCGCCGTCACCGTCGCCATCACCGTCGCCGTCGCCCGCGTCCGTGCTGCTGCCACCGGAGCTTGGGAGTTGCCCCGTCTCGCTGTCGGCGTCTCCGCCACACCCGACCGCCAACGACAGCCCGGTGACGAGCGCGAGCGCGCTGAGCAGGCGATGGCAGGACTGGGAATGGCGAAACAAGACAGTATTCATGCCGCGAACTGTATCACGCCTCGCACGCTGTGATAGCCTCCAACGGTCGTGAACGCCTCGTGCGATCGCATGGACGGAGGGTTTGGGCGACGTTGCCCGTCGATGGATCCGAACGCCGTCCCCCTTCGAAAACGCTGAAAGTCTCTGTATGCCGTCGAATTCTTCCTCGCGTCCTCGCCCACGCCTCCCGGTATTCCTCCGCACCTGTGTCGGAGCTGCGGTCACCAGTGCGCTGTTCTTGACGAGCGCTCCCGCGCAGGCGGGCGGCTTCGAGGTCGCGGGTCCCGGCGCGCGCGCGCTCGGACGCGGCAACGCCTACGTCGCGGGCGCGAAAGACCTCTCTGCCATCTACTACAACCCCGCCCTGCTCGCGAAGCAACGCGGAACGCGGGTGATGCTGAGTCACAGCCTGATCTGGCACCAGATGGAATACACGCGGGCGCCGCTCTCAGACTTCTGGGTGGATCCCCAAACCGGCGAAGCCCTCGGTGGCACCACCTTCGAGCCGGTCAAGAACCAGACGCCGCTGTTCGCCCTCGGAGGGTTCGGCGTCATCTCCTCCGACTTTGGCCTGGACAATTGGACCTTCGCCGCCGGCATGTTCGGCCCCCACGCGGTGGGGAAGGTGAAGTATCCCGAGTACGGACCGCAGTCTTTCTTGCTCACCGAGATGGACACCATCGTCTTGTATTACTCGCTGGCCGCGGCGTGGAAGCACAAGAGCGATAAGTTCGGTCTTGGGGCGACGCTGCAGTGGGCGGACATGCCCTACTTGAGCTACTCCCTCGGTGTCGACAGCTCGCTGCTCTCCGACACGAACCCGGACAACGGCGTCGACGCTTCGATCTTCTCCCCGCTCCCGGATGGCAACGGCACGCAGCTTGTCACAAAACTCAATCTTCAAGATCGGTTCGCGTTCACGGCTATCTTGGGCGCGTGGTACCGCCCGCACCCCTCGGTGGAGCTGGGCTTTGGCGGTCGCGTCGTCCCCGTCGTCTTCCGCCCGGAGGGCGTAAAAAAGGGCTCCAAAAAGCCCTTCCTCGCCGGCAAAGGCACCTGGGAAGGCTCACTTGAGACCGACAAGGACACGCTGGTCTCGGAGAGTTGCGACATCGACCCGGTGACTGGGGACGACATCAACTGCCGCCCGACGAGCGCGAGCATGGACAAGCTCGTCATGCCCATCGAGCTTCGCGTCGGCGCGCGGTACATCAAGACCAAAGGTGATCGCGAGCTGTTCGACGTGGAGCTCGACGTTCAATATGAGAACTGGTCCGCCAACCAGTCCTTCGACATCACCTTCGACGGCGCCATCAACGGGATCCCTATCGCACCGGTCTCGATCGGCAAAAACTTTAAGGACACCGTCGCGATTCGTACCGGCGGCGACTACAACCTCCTCGATGGCCACCTGACACTGCGCGCGGGCGGATTCTTTGAGACCGCCGCCTCGCCCGACGGTTACGCCCACCTCGACATCCCGAGCTTCATGCGCGGGGGCTTGAGCGCGGGACTGAGCGGGCAATTCCGCGGCGTCGGGCTCAACGTGGGCTACATGCACGTGTTCCAAGAGACCATCGAGACCGACGAGGCCTCCGCCAAGCTCTATCAAATTCGGGCGGTCCGCCCCTGCCCCGACTACTGCGCCGGTGAGAACGGCGTGCGCTCCAACGCGGGGACGTTCAAGTCGAGCTTCGACATCTTCGGCGCGAGCGTCGAGCTGCTGTGGGAAGAGATGCTCTACGGGGACAAGTGGCTCGAGCGGCGCGCGGAACGCAAAGCCGCTCGCAAGGCCAAAAAGTAGCGCTGGCTGGAGTTGGGGGCATCCGCGGGCACGCCCCGCACCCATCCCGAACTTTCCCCAAAAGCACCGACTGGACGTGCTAGGTTTCGCGCCTCGTGATGAAGTGGTCGTTTCGAACTCATCTCCCCGTGCTCGCCCTCGCCTGCGCGATCCCCAACATCTCCAACGCCGCCCCGGACGAGGATGAGCACCCCCCGCTGACGGACCCCTTCCGTCAGTTGGAGGAGACCTTGCCCACCCCCACGAGCACCCGCGCGGCGAGCGGAGCGCCCGGTCACCGCTACTGGCAGCAGCGCGCCGACTACAACATCAAGGTGCGCATCGACGACCAAAAGCAGCACCTCGAGGGCAGCCAGCGGATCCGCTACTTCAACGAGTCCCCAGACACCCTCGACTACGTGTGGCTGCAGCTCGACGCCAACATCTACGCGCCCGACTCGGACAGCGTCCGCGCACGATCGGCGCCCGGTTTCTCGCGCATGCCGTATCGCTCGCTGCGACGAATTTTTGCCCGGGCCACCTTCGACGGCTCCGTGAAGCTGACGCGGGTGCAGTCGAATGGCAAGGACCTCAACTACGTCGTGGTGGGCACGATGATGCGCATCGACCTGCCCAAACCCCTCGCGTCCGGCAAGCGGGTCGACCTCGACATCGACTGGAACTACGCCATCAACGATTCCGATCGAGTCTCCGGGCGCACCGGCTACGAGTTCTTCGAGGACGACAAAAACTACATCTACGAGATCGCCCAGTGGTTCCCGCGCATGGTCGCCTACACCGACGTGAACGGGTGGCAACACAAGCAGTTTCTGGGGAACGGCGAGTTTACGCTGGAGCTTGGGGACTACAAGGTGGAGATCACCGTCCCCGCCGACCACATCGTCGCCTCCACCGGGGTCCTCAAAAACGCCAACAAGGTCCTGACCTCGGAGCAGCGCGCGCGCTTGTCCAAGGCCGCCAAGGCCGACGCGCCGGAGTTCATCGTGACCCCCGAAGAGGCCGAGCAAAACGAGGCCGAGGGGACCGACGAGGAGAAGACCTGGGTCTTCCACGCCAAGAACGTGCGCGACTTCGCCTTCGCCACCTCGCGCAAGTTCATCTGGGACGCGGTCACTCACGACGTGAACGGCCGCGATGTGTGGGCCATGTCCTACTACCCCAACGAAGGCGAGCCCCTGTGGAGCCGGTACTCCACCCGCTCCATCGAGCACACCCTCGACGTGTACTCGCGTTACACCTTCGACTACCCCTACCCCGTCGCCATCTCCGTCAACGGCCCCGTGGGAGGCATGGAGTACCCCATGATCTGCTTTAACGGTCCCCGGCCCGAGGAGGACGGCACCTACACCGCGCGGACAAAATACGGTCTCATCTCCGTCATCATCCACGAGGTTGGGCACAACTACTTCCCCATGATCGTCAACTCCGACGAGCGGCAGTGGACGTGGATGGACGAGGGTCTCAACACCTTTTTGCAGTACCTCACGGAGCAGGAGTGGGAGCCCGACTACCCCTCGCGGCGCGGAGAACCCCGCAACATCGTGGGCTATATGGCCAGCGAGAACCAGGTCCCCATCATGACCAACTCCGAATCGCTGCTGCAGTTTGGGAACAACGCCTACGCGAAACCCGCGACCGCCCTCAACGTGCTGCGCGAGACGGTGCTCGGCCGCGAGCTGTTCGACTTTGCGTTCAAAAAATATGCGCGCCGGTGGAAGTTTCGCCGACCGCAGCCCGCCGACTTCTTTCGCACCATGGAGGACGCGTCGGGCATCGACCTCGACTGGTTTTGGCGGGGCTGGTTCTACAGCACTGCACACACCGACCAGGCCATCACCGGCTGGACCGAGTTCAGTGTCGACAGTGG